>JBOHSB010000214.1:0-2398 GCA_050733015.1 Gemmatimonadales bacterium | reverse complement strand
AATCCCCAGCCGGGGAGCAGGCACGCGCGACGCTGGCATTGATCCGGATGCTCGATTCCATGTCGATCACGCCGATCCCCGCCTGGCGCGACTACCACGAATACGTCGCGCGCATCGAGCAGAACGGTGATGTGGTCGCCGAACTGATCCCATTCGCCAAACCGGCCGACGCTCCGGACTTCCTGGCCAGCACAGCGAGCCGACAAGCGGTGGCCGCGCTGCAGGCCGACCTTCCTGCGCGGCTCAACGCGGCGCTGGACGCGGTCCTGCAGCCCAACCGGACGGACACTGCCCTCGAGGATGCCGAGCGCTGGCTCACCGACACGGTGCCGACATTCGCCGGACCTGGTCGCTGGTTGCTCGCCCGAACCAAGTTCCGTGCGCTAGACGAGGAGCACGCGCGCATCTGGCGCGGTGATCAGACGGTGCAGCTCGGCGAGCTCAGCCCGCTGGCGGTGGCGCTCGCCGCTATGGAGGTGATGCGGCCGACGTACTTCGTCTTTTTCGTTCCTCATGACGGTGAGCCGACGGAGGCCAGCCGCGACCAGCGGCGCGAACTCGGCGCCATCTTCCTGCGTCAGATGCTGCAGGTGGCTCAGCTCTCCGCCGCCCGCGCCGTACCCTGACAATTGAGCGAGGCCAGTGAAGCGCGCGCCGAGAAGTTCCCTCCAGCCATCAAACGGGTACCTACCTGGAAATCTGGTGGACGCAACTGGGTTCGAACCAGTGACCTCTCGCGTGTAAGGCGCAATCGAACCATCGCGGGACATCGCCTGGCGTCGCCTGAAGTGCAAGCTAGCTGGACTGATCGTCGCTGTAAGTCGCCTCGCGTCGCTTGACGTCTGCCTCCGTTGGCTCCCCATTTGGCTCCCTGAAATTTGGTTAGCTCCGCTAATCACATTAGTCCGCCAGAAACGACTGAAGCAGACCTGAGGCAGACCTGAGGCAGCGGCTCGTTCGGCTAGATGAACCGGCCCTGGAGCGCCGACGGAAGAACTCGTCGATCCGCTAGCTGTCCTGAGAGACCTCCCCGAACGAGAACGCGAGGAGTTTCTTCGTCAGTGCCAGAGGGTCAATGCTGCGTACGACCCTTCCGGTTGCCAGCGGATGCGGCGCATCCTCCACGTGTGGAGTCTCACCGCGATCGCTGCCAGGCAGCCCGGTCACTACGAGGACTCGCGGCTGCCCGCGCTGGAACAACAACGACAGCGCCTATCGCCGAGGCGATCCTAGACTGGGCCGAACGAGCCGCCGCCAGAGAGCGGGGAAGCTGATACAGCGGCTAGGCTCACGGCGCCCCGGCTAGTACTGCACGGCCCGCCAGGTGACCTGGCCTTGAGCTTGCGGTGGCATGCTCTAGGAGACGCGGAAACTTCTGCCTGGAAATGCGGAAAATAACTGACGGAATCGCGGAACGATACCGATAGGTTAGAAACATGCGTGAAGTGCTGACCGGGCTCGCGAAACGGCGGCTCGAGGGGGTCGTGGAGGCCCGGCTCGCCGAGGAACCAGTGGTGGTCCTCAACGGGCCGCGCACTGTGGGCAAGAGCACCCTGCTCAGCGAGCTGGCCGACCGCATGGGACGAGCAGTGATCGACTGCGATGACTTGGCCACCCGAGCAGCCGTGCGCTCCGATCCGGCCAGGTTCGTCGAATCGGATCAAACCATCCTGATTGACGAGTACCAGCACGTTCCCGAGCTGCTTGAGGCGATCAAGGCCCAGCTGAACCGCGATCTTCGCGCCGGCCGGTACGTCCTGGCCGGCTCGACCCGGTACGCGACCCTGCCAGAAGCCGCGCAAGCCCTTACCGGACGCGTGGACATCATCCCGGTGCTGCCCCTTTCTCAGGGCGAAATCGGCGACGTACGCGAGACATTCGTCGTCAGGCTGCTCGACGGCGCTGGCATCGACATGACCCCATCACAGGCGTCGACGCCCCGCGACGAATACGCTCGGCGGGCGAGCTCAGGCGGCATGCCTGTGGCTCTCCGCCGACCACTCGGCCGTTCCCGCTCCCGCTGGTTCTCCAACTACGTCAACCTGGTCATCGACAAGGATGTCTTGGACATCTCACGAGTCCGGCAGCGCGAAATGCTCCCCCGGCTACTGGGCCAACTCGCCGCACGATCCGGGCAAGTCCTGAATATGGCCGCGATCAGCGGAACCATCGGCCTGGAAAAGTCGACGACGGAGAACTACGTCAAGCTCCTGGAAGCTGTCTTCCTCGTCTACCGGCTCCCCGCCTGGGGCACGACCCTCGGCTCACGCATCACCAGGCACCCCAAGGTGCACCTCGTCGATTCCGGTGTGATGGCGTGGCTGCTGAGCCTTACCCCGCAGAAGATCACCCAGGCAACACCCGCAGCCCTCACCGAATACGGGCACCTGCTCGAAAC
>JBOHSB010000213.1:0-8347 GCA_050733015.1 Gemmatimonadales bacterium | reverse complement strand
ACGCCGGCTCGAGCGCGCCCAGACGCGGGCGAACGCGCCGGCCGCGCCGAGGCCCTCGCGGGCGCGCGGATTCCGGGTGGCCTGCGTCGACCGCGAGCCCCTCGCCTGCGTGCACGAGTGGTTCGACCTTCACGGCTGGACGCCCTTCGCGTTCCAGCAGGAGGTCTGGCGCGCCTATCTCGCTGGCGAGAGCGGCCTGGTGCACGCCGCGACCGGCACCGGCAAGACCTACGCAGCCTGGCTGGGCCCCGTGCTGGAGTGGCTCCGCGACTATCCCGTCGCCGCCCGGCGCAAGGCGGCTCCCGCGCCGCTCCGGATCCTCTGGGTGACGCCGCTTCGCGCTCTCGCCGGCGATACCGAATCGGCGCTCCGGGCGCCGGTCGAGGATTTCGGTCTGCCCTGGACGGTCGAGAGCCGCACCGGAGACACCTCCGCGCGGGTGCGCGCTCGCCAGCGCGAGCGGCTGCCCACCGCGCTGGTCACCACGCCCGAGAGCCTCACCCTCCTGCTCACTCGCGACGACGCGTCCGAGCTGTTCGAGCATCTCGAGCTGGTGGTGGTGGATGAGTGGCACGAGCTGCTCGCCTCCAAGCGGGGCGTCCAGACCGAGCTGGCCCTGGCGCGCCTTCGTCGCCTGAGGCCGTCGCTCCGCACGCTTGGTCTCTCGGCCACCCTCGGAAATCTCGAGGTGGCCCGCGACGCGCTGCTCGGACTCGATTCCGCCGGGCTCCCGCGGCCCGGTCGCCTCATCCAGGGCCATCTGCCGAAGGCGCTCGAGGTGGACGCGCTCATCCCTGAGACGATGGAGCGCTTTCCCTGGTCCGGGCAGATGGGACTGCGGATGGTCCCCGAGGTCACCCGGGCGATCGAGGAGGGGGAGAGCGCCCTGGTCTTCACCAACACCCGCGCCACGGCCGAGATCTGGTACCAGGCGCTGCTCGCGGCCCGGCCCGACTGGGCGGGCATCATGGCGCTCCACCACGGTTCGATGGATCGGGGCACCCGCGAGTGGGTCGAAGACGGACTCCGGGAGGGCAGGCTCCGCTGCGTCGTGTGCACCTCCACGCTCGATCTCGGCGTGGACTTCACGCCCGTGGACCGGGTGCTCCAGATCGGCAGCCCGAAGGCGGTCGGCCGCCTGGTCCAGCGCGCCGGGCGGAGTGGACACCAGCCGGGGGCGGTGAGCCGGTTGACCTGCGTCCCCACCAACGCGCTCGAGTTGGTGGACGTGGCCGCGGCGCGCGGCGCGCTCGAGGCCGGCCGCATCGAGGCCCGGCGGCCGGTCGAGCGCCCGCTCGACCTGCTGGCGCAGCACGCCGTGACGATCGCGCTGGGCGGGGGGTTCACCGACGAGGAGCTGTACCAGGAAGTGCGCACCACCAACGCCTACCGCGATCTGACCCGCGCCGAGTGGGCCTGGGTCCTCGACTTCATCACCCATGGCGGCGACGCGCTCCGGGCCTACCCCGAGTACCGCAAAGTGACGGTGCAGGACGGCCGCTACGTCGTCACCAGCCGCATGGTGGCGATGCGCCACCGCCTCTCCATCGGGACCATCGTGAGCGAGAGCGCGATGAAGGTGCAGTTCGTGCGCGGACGCACGCTCGGCTCGGTGGAGGAAAACTTCATCGCACGTCTCCGACCGGGCGATCACTTCACCTTCGCCGGGCGCACGCTCGAGTTCGTTCGGGTGCGCGGCATGGTGGCGTACGTGCGGAAGTCCTCCCGACCCACCTCGGTGGTGCCGCACTGGTCGGGGGCGCGGATGCCGATCTCGCCCGAGCTCGCAGCCAGCGTGCGTGAGCGGCTGGACGAGGCCCGGCGCGGCGTCTACCAGGGACCCGAGATGGCGGCGGTGCGGCCCATCCTCGAGATCCAGGCCGCCTGGTCTCGGCTTCCCGCCGCCGACGAGCTCCTGGTGGAGCGGGTGACCACCCGCGAGGGGCACCACCTGTTCTTCTATCCGGTCGAAGGCCGGCTGGTCCACGAGGGGCTCGCCGCCCTATTCGCCTATCGCATCGCGCAGCTCGGGCCCATCTCATTCACCCTCGCCGCCAACGACTACGGCCTCGAGCTGCTTTCGGCCGAGCCCGCGCCGATCGACGAGGCGATCGAGGCGGGCCTCTTCTCCCCGGCCCATCTGCTGCACGACATCCCGGCCAGCCTCAACGCGGCGGAGCTCGCCCGGCGGCAGTTCCGGGAGATTGCGCGCGTGGCCGGCCTCATCTTTCAGGGTTACCCCGGAGTCAACAAGTCGGTGAAGCAGGTGCAGGCCTCGAGCGAGCTGCTGTACGACGTGTTCGCGCGCTACGATCCCGACAACCTGCTGCTGTTCCAGGCCCACCGGGAAGTGCTCGAGCGCCAGCTCGAGCGGAGCCGCCTGGGCCGGGCGCTGGAGCGCATCACGGGAGGCCGCGTGTCGGTGGTGAATGTCGAGCGACCCACCCCGCTCGCGTTCCCGCTGCTGGTGGATCGCGCGCGCGAGCAGGTGAGCTCGGAAAAGCTGGCCGACTGCATCCGCCGCATGGTCGCGCCGCTCGAGCGCGCGGCCGACGTTTCCGGCTTCGCCCGCGGGCGGAGTCGGGGCTTCCGGAGCGGCTCATGAGCGATGCGGAAGTGCGGCTGGCGGGAGAGACGGTGGAGTTGCTGCCGGAGCGCGCCTTGTTCTGGCCGCGCACCGGCACGCTGGTCGCGGCCGACTTTCACTGGGGCAAGGGCGCGGCGTTTCGGGCCGCCGGCATCCCGGTGCCGGTCGGGGCCACCAGTGATGACCTCTCGCGGCTGGACGCCGCGCTGCTCCGGACCTGCGCCCGCCGGCTGGTCGTGCTCGGTGACCTGTTCCACGCGCGGGCGGGCCGCATCGCGACCCAGACCCTGGCCGAGCTGCGCCGGTGGCGCGACCTGCGGGCGGAGCTCGAGATAATGCTGGTACGCGGGAACCACGACCGCCACGCCGGCGATCCGCCGGACGACCTGCGCATCAACTACGTCAACGCCCCGGCCTACGTTCCACCGTTCGTGCTGCGTCACGAGCCCACCGACTCACCCGAGGGCTACACCCTCGCGGGGCACCTGCATCCGGGAATCGTGCTCGCGGGCCCGGGGCTCCAGCGCGAGCGGCTGCCCTGCTTCTGGCTCACGCCGCGCACCGCGGTCCTGCCGGCGTTCGGCGGCTTCACCGGCCTTGCGCCGGTTCGCCCGGGGCCGGACGACCACATCTTCGTCATCGCCGAGAACGACGTCATCCCCGTCGGCTGAGGGGGAGCGTCGTCACGGAAGCGGGATCGTGCCCAGGTCGGTGGCCTGCCCCGCCGCAACCGCCACGTCCGGCACCAGCACGCGGCCGGCTCCGAGACCCGACGGGGGATCCACCGCCACGATGTACCGGCTGGCCTGCTGTGCCGGCACCCCGCTCCAGTAGTCGCTCCGGGTCACGAAGCTGAAGCCGAAGACGCCTGCCGCCGACGTGTGCGCGGTTCCCAATACCGACCAGGTGTTCTCCGGCCCGCCCGGATCGCCGAGATACAGGCGTAGCGATGCGTCGGTCACCGGCAGGCCGCCCGAAGAGACCCGACCGACGATGGACCCCGTCCGGGTGCCGTCGGCGGCCCGCAGGACGGGAGAGAAGATGAACCCCTCGTCGGTGCTGGTCGGGTCGAGCTCCTGCGGCGGAATGAAGGCCTTGCCGACGTCGAAGTCGATGGCCACCGTCCCGCCCGCATCCGGAATCAGGATCTGCTCCTGGATCAGGGCGTTGAGGGTGGGGCGGCCCTCGCTGGACTGCCAGGCGATGCCGGGCGTGGACGCACCGGTCAGGACCCGCCCGTCCTTGAGCGTGATGCTCGAGGAGTCGGTGTCGATCACCAGGCGTACCGCGGTGATGATCCCCCCCGGAGGCAGGTCGAGCCGGCCCAGCTCGTCGAACACGCCGTTCTGCAGGGCCAGCAGGTTGATGCTGCGGTGCGGCGCGGCCAGCGCGACGAAGGTGCCGGCGGCGGACGTGTCCGAGCCGAGCGAGCCGGACACGCTCACGATGTACACGTCCACCCGCGCCACGCGATCGAACGGAAACGGCGCGTCGCTCAGCAGGACGCGCGTGGTCCCGGTGCCGCCGGCATCCTGCGAGCCGGAGTCGCTGCAGGCGACCAGCGCGGCCAGCATCGGGACACAGGGGAGCAGGCGACGCGGCGGCATCAACACCTCGGGGTCCGGGGCGGTAAGAGCGCTGGACAGTTTAGTCGGGTCCGTTGCCTGCACGTGACCTACGGGCAGGGACGCCGCACAGCGGGGCCTCCACACAGGGAAAGGCGTTGGGAGCGCCCGGCGGGCGGATGCCCCGTCGACCTCGCGCTCCAGTCGACGCATCGGGAATCGCGGCCACTGGCGTCGCTCTGCGCGGAGCGCTACCATCCGCAAACACCTGCGATCAGGTTGCCCCCGGGAACCGGTCACGAGCGGAGACGTGCGCATGATGGACCAGCGGGTTCGGACCGAGCGGCTCGACCTGGCACCCCTCACCCTCGATGAGATCGACGCCCTGCTCGCCGGCGACGGCACCCGGCTTCGCGAGCTCACTGGCGTCCTCTTCCCCCCTCCGGTCGCGCCGCCGCCCTACATGACGGACCCGTTGCCCGCCGTCCGCGAGCGCCTGCGCGCCCGTCCCGACGAGGCACCGTGGTGGAACTGGCTGATGTTCGAGCGGGAAACCCGGCGCGCGGTGGGATCGGTGGCCTTCGGCGGCCCGCCGGACGACGCCGGCGCCGTGCTGCTCGGCTACGCGATGTACGCCCAGTTCGAGGGCCACGGATACGCCACCGAAGCGGTGAAGGCCATGATCGAGTGGGCCTTCCGCCAGCCGGGCGTCCGGCAGGTCCGCACGCTGGCCCCGGTCTGGAACACCCCGGCGCTCCGCGTGGCCGAAAATGTCGGGATGCGTCCCGTCGCCGCCGACGAGGACGACGACATCGGCGAGGTGCTGGTCTACGCCGTTACGGCGCCAGCATCCGTCGCATCGGCCTGATCAACAGGGCAAGGACCACCGCCGCGGCCAACGCGGTCACGGTCACGATGGTGAACAGCGTCGCGAGCGGCATGGTCTCGTAGACGCTCGACGCCATACCAGCCATGTAGTTCCCCACCGACAATGACAGATACCACACACCCATGATCAGCCCGGCGATCCGGACCGGCGCGAGCTTGCTCATCGCGCTCAGGCCCACGGGGCTCAGGCACAGCTCGCCCATCGTCTGCAGCCAGTAGCTCAGGACCAGCCAGAGCGGGCTCACCCGCGCCCCGCCGGCCGACGCCACCGCCGCTCCGATCATCACGGCGAATCCGAGGCCCAGCAGGGCGAGTGCGATGGCGAACTTGGTCGGGCTCGAAGGATCGCGGTGGCCCAGCCGGATCCACAGCGTCGCGAACACCGGCGCGAACAGGATGATGAACATCGGCGTGAGCGCCTGGTACCAGCTCGCCGGGAACGGGTGCCCGAGCACCGTGTTCTGCGTGTTCCGCTCGGCGAACAGGTTGAGCGTCGACCCCGCCTGCTCGTACGCCATCCAGAAGATGCACGAGGCGACGAACAGCACGCTGATCAGCACGAGGCGCTGGCGCTCCTCCGGCGTCCACTGGGCGACGAAGAACAACCAGACGAAGAAGCCGAGCGTCACCGCCAGCAGCGCCCACTTGAAGTTGCGGGACACGGCCTCCGCGTCGACGTGGAGTGCGCCGGTCGCCATGAGAATGCCACCCACCACCACGACGGCGAGCGTCACGAGGCCCACCAGCCACACCTGGCGATCCGCCTTGGCGGCCGCGGCCGGGTCGGTCGGCCGCACTGGCCGGAGCCCCGCGGGAGACAGGTGCCGGCCGCCGAGCGAGTACTGCACCAGCCCCAGGAACATGCCGACCGCCGCCGCGGCGAACCCCCAGTGCCAGCTGGACTCGGGCCGGATGCCTGCGTTCGCGAGCAGGCCGCGGAAAGCGTCGCTCTGGGCCAACCATCCGGTCACCAGCGGCGCGATGAACGCCCCGGTGTTGATGCCGATGTAGTAGAGGGAGTATCCGGCGTCCCGCCGCAGGTCCTCGGGGGTGTACAGCTGACCCACCAGCGCCGCGACATTGCCCTTGAGGAGACCCGTCCCGACGGCGATCAGCACCAGCCCCAGATAGAACGTCGCCAGCGACGGGACGGCGAGGCAGATGTGACCCAGCATGATGATCACGCCGCCGGTGAAGACGGTGCGCCGGAGGCCCAGCACCCGGTCGGCCACCCACCCACCGGGAAGCGACAGGAGATAGACCGAGCTGACGTACAGGGCGTAGATCGGTCCGGCCTTCGACGTGTCGAACCCGAGACCGCCCGCCGCGACCGGCGCCGTCATGAACAGGATGAGGAGCGCCCGCATCCCGTAGTAGCTGAACCGCTCCCACATCTCGGTGAAGAACAGCGTCGAAAGGCCCCACGGGTGCCCGAAGAAGCGGGTGTCCGTGGAAGCTGACTGGCCGGCGGGCGGAGCTGGGACGGCTGTGGCCACGAGGGAATCCTTGAGATGTGTGAATCGGTCGTGCGTCGAGACCTTACGTCTTGGAGGCGGGCGTCGGGCCCCAGGGCACAATGCCGCCGACGTTGGGGCACTTGGATTGGACCGTGATGCCCAGATCTCCCGTCGCCGGGTCCCAGGCTACGATGCTGTAGGTGTGCGCGATCTTGGCGAGGTGCGGGGGAGCGACGACGGGTTGCTGGGCGGAGGCGGGAGCGGCGAGCAGCGCGAACGACCACAGGCTCGCCATCGAGCATCGATTCACTGTTTGCCCAGCTTCCGCTTGAGGTAGGCCAGCTGCGCCTCGATGGCGCTGTCCCGGCGCTGGCGGTCGGTCTCCGCCTGAATCCGGTCCTGCTCGTCGGGCCGCGTCACGCCCGCCGACTCCAGGTCGCGCCAGGCCGCCGAGATCGTCTCCGACGGATGGTTCGCCGTGGCCCGCTTCGCCTCCGCGGTCATTTCGGCCAGCTCGCGCTCCGCCAGGACCAGCTCCTCGCGGTGCACCACCAGCTTCCGCTCGAGGATGGCCGCGCGCTCGCGGTGGCGCAGGGCGTAGCGTTCGGCCACCTGCACCGTCTCGGGATCCGGCACCATCGCCGCCAGCCTGCCACGGCGCTCGGCGTCCTCGAGCTGCTGGCGCTCGGCGGCCAGCTCGCGCTCCGTGACTACCAGCGCCTCCTGCATGGTGCGCACGCCGAGCCGGGCCTCGAGTACCGCCTCCTTGAGGCCGGCCGCGTAAGCCCGCGGGTCGCCGCGCGCGCCGTCGCGCAACAGTTGGTCGAGTCGCGCCTTCAGACCTTCGAGCACGGCGGCGGAAGCCTCGGGATCGCAGGATGCGGAAGGGCCCGGTCGCCGGTGGCGTGGGCCGGCCGCCGGAGGGCAGCCAAACAGTTGGGAGATCGAATGGTACGAGCCCAGCGGAGGGCCGTCAAGCGAGCGGCGCACTTAACTTACCGCAGGCTGCGCTAGCGTACTCGAACCCCGGAATGGAGCCGAGGAGGCCGATGTCTGCCGATGACTGTCCCGTGTGCGCGGAGCTCGCCGGCCGGATCCCGGCGCCTGGGGGCCCGGTCTACCGGAATGCATGGTGGGAGGTGGCCCACCATACCGGCCCGTGGACCGATCCGGGCGAGCTGATCGTGAAGGCTCGCCGCCACGTGGACTCCATGTCCGGCTTGACCGCTGAGGAGGCGGCCTCGCTCGGGCCGGTGCTCCAGGCGGCGGTAGCGGCGGTCGAGCGCGTGGTGCGCCCGGAGCGGGTCTACGTCGCGTCGTACAACGAGCGGGTGCGGCATGTCCACTTCTTCCTCCTTCCGCGCACCTCCAGCCTGCCGGCCGGACACGTGTTTTCCGATGTCTACCGGCGCGCCCGGAGCCAGCTCCGGAAGTGGAAGCTCGTGCGGAACCCAACGACGGACGCCCGCGCGGCGGCCGCCGAGCGGCTCCGGAGTGACGACGCGTGGAAGACGTTGAGCACCTGATCCTCGGCGCCGGCCCTGCGGGTCTTCGGGCGGCCCACGTCCTGGCGGAGGCGGGCCGAGAGGTGCTGGTGCTGGAGAAGCACGCCGACGTCGGTCCCAAGACCTGCGCCGGTGGTCTCACCCTCAAGACCATGCGCGAGCTCGAGGCCATGGGCCTGCCCCCGGACGCGGCCATGCGGCGCGTGGGACACGTGGCGTTCGCCGGTGGCCGGGCGGTCGCGCTCGACGCCGACACCACCGTGATTCACACCATCGCCCGGCGGGATCTAGGGCGGCTGCAGCTCGCGTGGACCCGGTCGGCCGGCGCGGAGGTGCGCACCGGCG
>JBOHSB010000212.1:0-6214 GCA_050733015.1 Gemmatimonadales bacterium | reverse complement strand
AGGGGCCATGAGCAGACGCATGGCCCCTTCGCTTCGCCCAGGGTGACTCGCCTGTAGGCAGGGTGACTCACCTGTAGGATGACTCCGTACGACGGCGGCCTTACTATTCACCCCTGACTGAATCCTGGTTGGAGACTATGGCGAGCGTGACGATTTCCCCGAAGGATGTAAGCGAGCTCCGGCAGCGCACCGGCGCCGGCATGATGGACTGCAAGCGGGCCCTCGAAGAGTCCGGCGGTGACATGGACAAGGCGGTCGAGATCCTTCGGAAGAAGGGCATCGCCAAGGCCGAGAAGCGCGCGGGCCGCACCGCGTCGCAGGGCATCGTGCTGAGCTACATCCACCACAACCACCAGGTCGGCGTGCTGATCGAGCTCAACAGCGAGACCGACTTCGTGGCCCGGAACGAGTCTTTCCGGGAGCTGGCGCGCGAGATCGCGATTCACATCGCCTCGGCCGACCCCATCGGGATCTCGGCCGCCGACATCCCGGCCGAGCTGCTCGAGCGCGAGCGCCGCATTGCCGAAGAGCAGGTGGTGGCGGAGGGCAAGCCGGAGAACGTGCGGGCCAAGATCGTGGAGGGCAAGCTCAAGAAGTTCGTGGCCGAGCGCACCCTGCTCGAGCAGCCGTTCGTCAAGGACGACTCGAAGACCGTGGGCGATCTGGTGAAGGAGGTGTCGGGCAAGCTGGGCGAGGTGGTGACCGTCCGGCGGTTCGCCCGGTTCCAGGTCGGAGCCTCCTGATGGCCCTCGCCTACACCCGCGCCCTGCTCAAGCTGTCGGGCGAGGCGCTGGGCGGCGAGAAAGGCTCCGGCCTCGATTTCCACGTCGTCGAGGCGTTCGCGGAAGAGATCAAGACGGTGCACGCCCTCGGCGTGCAGCTGGCTCTGGTGGTCGGTGGCGGGAACATCATCCGCGGGGCCACCGCCAGCCGGGAGGGCCTCGACCGCGTGTCGGCGGACTACATGGGCATGCTGGCGACGGTCATCAACGCCCTCGCGCTCCAGGACGTGCTGGAGAAGATCGGCGTGGACACCCGGGTGATGACGGCCATTCGCATGGAGTCGCTCGCCGAGCCGTACATCCGGCGCCGGGCCATCCGGCACCTGGAGAAGGGCCGGCTCATCATCTTCGCCGCGGGAACCGGCAACCCGTTCTTCTCCACCGACACCGCCGGGGTGCTCCGGGCGCTCGAGATCGAGGCGCAAGTGATCCTCAAGGCCACCAATGTGGACGGCGTCTTCACCGGCGATCCGCGGAAGGACGCGTCGGCCACCTTCATTCCCGAGCTCACCTATCAGGAGGCGATCGTCAAGAATTACGCGGTCATGGACGCGAACGCCTTCGGCCTGTGCAAGGCCAATCAACTTCCCGTCGTGGTCTTCAACATCAATCAGCCCGGTGCCATCTCCCGAGTGCTGCAGGGCGACCGGGTAGGGACCCTCGTCCGATGAGTACCATTCCCGAGCTCACCAAGCACGCCCGCGAGCTGATGCACAAGGCCGTGGACAGCACCAAGCGCGAGTTCAGCGGGATCCGAAGCGGCAAGGCCAGCACCGCGCTGCTGGACGTCGTGCGAGTGGAGGCCTACGGCAATACCGTGCCGCTCAACCAGGTGGCGATGGTCGCGGCGCCCGAGGCCCGTCTGCTCACCGTCCAGCCGTTCGACAAATCGCTCGCCCACGCCATCGAGAAGGCCATCCGCGACTCGGATCTGGGCCTCAACCCGGCCACCCAGGGCAACCTCATCCGGGTGCCCCTGCCGGCGCTCTCGGAAGAGCGCCGCAAGGAGCTGGTCAAGGTGGTGCACAAGCTGGCGGAAGAGGGCCGGATCGCCGTGCGCCACGCGCGCACCGAGACGATGTCCAAGATCAAGAAGCTCGAGAAGGTGCCGGAGGACGACAAGACGCGGGCCGAGAAGGACGTCCAGAAGCTCACCGACGAGCACATCAAGCAGATCGACGGCCTCATCCACTCCAAAGAAGCCGAGATCATGGAAGTCTGAGCGGATGAGCGACGATCTCCTCCGACGGATTCATGCCCACGGCTCGGTGCCCGCCCATATCGCCGTCATCATGGACGGCAACGGGCGGTGGGCCAAGGGACGGGCCCTGCCTCGGCCGTTGGGGCATCACGCGGGCATGCGCGCGGTCCGGGAGGTCATCCAGGGCTGCCTCGACGCCCACGTCGGCGTGCTCAGCCTGTTCGCCTTCAGCCAGGAAAACTGGCAGCGCCCCGCCGGCGAGATCGGCGCGCTGATGAGCCTGCTGGAGGAATACATCGCGCGCGAGGTGGACAACCTCCGCGCGCAGCGCGTCTCGGTCCGGATCCTGGGCGACCTCGACCGTCTGGCGCCAGGGGCTCGCCAGGCGGTGGACCGGGTGATGGCCGAGACGGCGGACGGAACCGAGCTCGCGCTCAACCTGTGCATCTCCTACAGCAGCCGGGCGGAGATCACCCGCGCGGCCCGCCAGCTGGCGGAGGAGGCCAGGGCCGGGCGGCTCGATCCGGGCGAGATCGACGAGGACGCCGTGGCCCGCCGCCTCTACACGGCGCCGTGGCCCGACCCCGACCTGCTCATCCGCACCTCGGGCGAGATGCGGATCTCCAACTTCCTGCTGTGGCAGCTCGCCTACGCCGAGCTGTATGTGACGCCCGTCCTGTGGCCGGACTTCACCCGGCGCGACCTGTTCGAAGCCATCCTGGAATTTCAGCGGCGCGACCGCAGGTTCGGGCGCGTCTCCGTCTGATGGATGCCAATCTGGTCCGGCGAGTCGGATTCGCCGTCGTGGCGATTCCGCTGGCCCTGTTCATCGTCTGGGACGGCGGGCTGCCGCTCGCGCTCCTGCTCGCGCTGGCCGGCGCGCTGGCCACCCGCGAGCTGTTCGACCTGGCCGAGCGGCGCCAGGTCCGACCGGCGCGCGTGCTGGGGCTGGCGAGCGCCGCGGCGGTGGCACCGCTCACCTACGCCACCATTGCCGCCGAGGACGTGCGCCGCGTCGTCGCGGACGCATGGCCCTACGCGGCCGGGCTCTGGCTGCTGGCGATCCTGGTGTGGGGGCTGTTGGCGCGCGGGCCCGACGAGCGTCCGCTCGAGGCCGTAGCCGTAACGGTGCTCGCCGTCGCCTACACCGCCGGGCTCCCCGCCTTCCTGCTCGCCATCCGGCACAGCGGCTTCGATCGCCGGAGCTGGGCGGGTGCATGGCTGGTGTTCTTTCCGCTGGTCGTCACCTGGGTGGTGGACACGGCGGCCATGTTCGGCGGGCGCGCCATCGGGGGTCCCAAGCTCGCCCCTACCGTGAGTCCGGGCAAGACGCGGTCGGGGAGCGTCGCCGGCGTGCTCGGCGGGCTGGTGGTGGCGCCCCTGTTCGCCTGGGTGGTGTTCCCCAGGGTCGGGCTCGGCATCCCGCTCTGGCAGCTCGTGGCCATCGCCGCCGTGCTGGGCGTGATCGGGCAGGCCGGCGACCTCGCCGAGTCGCTGTTCAAGCGTGAGGCGGGCGTCAAGGACTCGAGCCACCTCATTCCGGGCCACGGCGGCGTGCTGGACCGCCTCGATTCGCTCTATTTCGTGGTGCCGGTGGCGGCCGCGATGTACCGCCTGTTCGGGATCATCCGGTGACTGCCCGCGGGGTCGCGGTCCTGGGATCCACGGGCTCGATCGGCCGGAGCACACTCGCCGTGCTGCGCCGCCAGGCGGAGCACTTCCGGGTCGTGGCCCTCACGGCGGGGCAGAACGTCGCGGCGTTCGAGGCGCAGGTGCGGGAGTGGCATCCGGCCTTCGCAGGGCTTGCGGCCGCCCACGATGCGGCGCCGTACCCGAGCGGGCCGGACGTGCTGCTCCAGGCGGCGACGCACCCCGACGTCGATGTCGTCGTCAACGCCGTGGTGGGGGCCGCGGGCCTGGACGCCACGCTGGCGGCGCTTCGGGCGGGCAAGCGGGTGGCGCTGGCCAACAAGGAGACGTTGGTCATGGCCGGCGACCTGGTGGCGCAGGCCGCCTGCGCCGGCGGGGGCGAGCTGGTGCCGGTGGATTCCGAGCACAGCGCGGTCCTCCAGTGCGTCACCGGACGCGATGCCGGCCTCGGCCGTCTCATCCTCACCTGCTCGGGCGGCCCGTTCCGCGAGTGGCCGGCCGACCGGGTGCGCACCGCGACGGTCGAAGAGGCGCTCCGCCATCCGACCTGGCAGATGGGGAACAAGATCACGGTGGACAGCGCGACGCTGGCCAACAAGGCACTCGAGCTGATCGAGGCGCACCATCTGTTCGGGTTGTCGTACGACGCGCTCGACGTCGTGGTGCACCCGCAGAGCATCGTCCACGCCTTCGTCGAGTTCTGCGACGGCAGCGTCATCGCGCAGCTGGGCTTTCCCTCGATGGAGCTGCCGATCCTGTACGCGCTGACCCACCCGGCACGGCTGCCGGATGACGGGGTCCGGCGATTCGACCCCGTGGCCGCCGGCACGCTGACGTTCGAGCCGGTGCGGACAGAGGTCTTCCGGGCGCTTGCCGCGGGCATCGCGGCGGGCCGCGCCGGCGGGGTGTCTCCGGCCGTGTTCAACGCCGCCAACGAGGTCGCCGTCGCCGCCTTCCTCGCCGGCGAGGTATCCTTTGGACGGATCAGCGAGATCATCGAGGGCGTCCTCGACGATCATCGGCCCGGCCCCGCCACCAGTCTCGCGATCGTGCGCGAGGCCGACCACTGGGCCCGCGGTCAGGCCCGTGACCATGTGAGGCGTACGTGAGGTCTTCGTGCTGACGCTGGTGTCTCTGATCGTGGTCCTGGGTGTGCTGGTCTTCGTTCACGAGGCCGGCCACTTCGTGGCCGCCAAGTGGGCGGGCATCTACGTCCACCGGTTCTCGCTGGGACTCGGCTCGCCCATTCCCTGGCTCACCTTCCGGCGGGGTGAGACCGAGTACTCCATCTCGTGGCTGCCCCTCGGCGGCTACGTGAAGATGGCCAGCCGCGAAGAGGACGCGACGAGCAGCTCGCTCGAGGGGGGGCGACCGCAGGACGCGGTGCCGCCCGACCGGATGTTCGAGGCCAAGCCGGTGTGGAAGCGGATGATCGTCATCCTCGCCGGCGTCACGATGAATGCGGTGTTCGCGTGGCTGCTGTTCACCTTCCTGGCGGTGAAGAACGGCCGCCAGATCGATCCGGTGACGACCGTGGGCCGGGTAGTGGAGGATCTCCTGCCGCCGGAGGCCTCCGCGTTCCAGCGGATTCCGCCGGGCAGCCGGATCGTGAGCGTGAACGGCACCACGGTCTCGACCTGGGACGAGATCACCAACGCCATCGCCACCACGCCCGATGCGGAGGTTCGGCTCCAGCTCGCGGACGGCTCGGTCGTGACTGCCCCGATCCACCCCGACGCGATCGAGCAGCGGGCCAAGGCCGCGCAAGCGCTCCAGCCCTATCGCGCCCCGGTGGTGGGGCAGGTGCTCCCGGGCCGCCCGGCCTCCCGGGCGGGCGTCGCGCCCGGCGATACGATCATCGCCGTGAACGGGCAGCCGGTGTCGCAATGGTACGACCTGCTCGAGCTGTTGCAGAAGAACGGGGCGCGCCCGATCCAGCTCGCCGTCGGGCGGGCGGGCGGCCGCCAGCAGCTCCAGATCACCCCCTACGTGGACTCGATCATCGGGCCGGATGGGAAGCGTCAGGCCATTGGCCGGATCGGTGTGGCGGTGGCGGGGGATTTCCGCTCGGAGCCGCTCACCCTGGTCGAGGCCATGAAGGAGGGCTGGCGCAACACCGTGGCCGCCTCCACTCAGATCGTGCGCACAGTCCGTGGCCTGTTCAGCGGGCGGATCTCCAAGCGCGAGGTCGGGGGACCCATCCTGATCGGGCAGCTGGCCGGCGAGAGTGCCCGGATGGGGCTCGACCCGTTCCTCGGCTTCATGGCGCTGATCTCCATCAACCTGGCCGTGCTCAACCTGCTGCCGGTGCCCGTGCTGGACGGCGGCCAGTTCCTGTTCCTGCTGGCCGAGGCCGTGGTGCGCCGCCCGCTGCCGCTCAAGCTCCGGGAGCGGCTCACGATGGTCGGTCTGGTGCTGATCGTGCTGCTGATGGGGCTGGCGTTCTCGAATGATCTTCGGAGGTTGTTCGGGGCGTGACCGCCGATAGGGCGAGAAGGGGATAGGGCGAGAGGGCGATAGGGCGAGCGGGTGTGCCGTCATCCCGAGCGCAGCGAGGGATCTTTTCCGCGGGCATCTATCC
>JBOHSB010000211.1:0-8813 GCA_050733015.1 Gemmatimonadales bacterium | reverse complement strand
GATCAACAACGCGATCGGGCAGGCGCTGCTGGCGATGCGTATGGGGAAGCGGCGCATCATCGCTGAAACGGGTGCGGGCCAGCACGGTGTGGCGGCGGCTACGGCGTGCGCGCGCTTCGGTCTCGAGTGCGTGGTCTACATGGGCGCCGAGGACGTGGCGCGGCAGAAGCTCAACGTCTACCGCATGCAGCTCCTGGGCGCCACCGTCGTGCCGGTCGAGTCGGGCACGCGGACGCTCAAGGACGCGACCAACGAGGCCCTGCGCGATTGGGTCACCAACGTGCCGACCACGCATTACATCATCGGCTCGGTGGTCGGCCCGGATCCCTATCCCCGCATGGTGCGGGACTTCCAGTCGGTGATCGGCCGCGAGGCGCGCGCGCAGATGCTGGCGCGCTACGGTCGGTTGCCGCACGCGGTGGTGGCCTGCGTGGGCGGCGGCTCGAACGCGATGGGCATCTTCACCGGCTTCATCGACGATCCGGTGGTCCGTCTCGTCGGGGTGGAAGCGGCGGGGGAGGGGATCGAGAGTGGCCACCACAGCGCCACCCTCAGCGCGGGCGCGCCCGGCGTGCTGCATGGCAGCCTGAGCTACCTGCTGCAGGACGCGGACGGCCAGGTGGCGCCGGCCCACTCGGTGTCGGCGGGACTCGACTACCCCGGGGTGGGTCCGGAGCACAGCTGGCTCAGGGACACCGGGCGGGTCACGTACGAGTCCGCCACCGACGCCGAGGCGCTCGACGCGTTTCAGGCCGTCTGCCGGCTCGAGGGCATCATCCCGGCGCTCGAGACCGCGCACGCGTTCGCCTACGTGCGTCGGATGGCCGGGCGCTGGCCGACGGGCGCGCGGGTCCTCATCTGTCTCAGCGGCCGCGGCGACAAGGACGTGGCGCACGTGGCGGCGCTGCTCGGAGCCCCGGTGTGACCGGCGGCCCGGTGCCCACCGACATCCTGCCGGCCTCGCAGGTCGCCGAGCTCCTCAACGGCCTGGTGAAGGCGCTGCGCGCCTATCACATGTACCTCCCCAACAACCCCATCTACCAGCGCGCCAGCGACAACCTCCGGATCGCGTTCCAGCCGATCTGGGCGGTGCTCGACGATCTGGTGCTGACGGTGGCGGAGACCGACTTCGTGTGGGAAGAGCAGGTGGTCTACCACCAGCTCAACAAGGCCGAGAGCGTGGCCTGGGGCCTGTTCAAGGACGGCATGCGCTCGTTGACGATCCGGCGGGGCGCCGAGCTCGAGGAGCTGCCGCGGTTCCTCGAGACGATCAACCGCGCGCGCTTCCTCCCCGCCGACGCGGGCGATGATCTGCTGACCCTCCTGTGGGAGCAGGAGTTCGAGTTCATCGCGTACAAGTTCATCGAGTTCTTCGGCGGCGACGGCGGCGTCCCCGAGCAGACGGGGACCTACACCACCGGTGGCGCGGATGCCGATGCCGCCGCACGCGACCGGCAGGCCGCGGCCGCCGAAGAGGCTCCGCCCCGGCCCAAGGGGCTGGTCGACCTCGAGGAGTTCGACTCCACCCTGTACTTCCTCGAAGAGCGCGAGATCAATCTGGTCGCCGCGGGGGTCGAGGACGAGTACCGGCGCGACGTCCGGCTGGCGGCGCTCAACATCCTGTTCGACCTGTTCGAGCTCCAGGGTGAAGAGCCGATCCGCGGTGAGATCCTCGGCATTCTCGAGAACCTGTTTCCCAACTTCCTCAACGCGCGGGATTTTCGAACCGCCGCCACGGTGCTGCGCGAGAGCCGCCTGCTGGGCCAGCGGGTCCAGGGAATCGCCCCGGTCCTGGGCGCGCGGCTCGACGGGTTCATCGGCAAGCTGAGCGAGCCGGCCATCGTGAGCCAGCTGGTGCAGTCGCTCGACGAGGCCCCGGCGATCGCGGGCGACGCGACCGTGGCGGAGGTGATGCGCGAGCTGCGCGCCTCCGCGCTCGAGCCGATCCTGACCTGGATACCCAAGCTGTCCTCGCCGAAGCTCCGCGATCGGCTCGAGGGGGTGGCCGACCGCCTGGCCGAGGCCCATCCGCCGGAGGTCCTGCGCATCCTCCGCTCGCCGGAGTCCGAGGCACTCGCGTCGGTCGTCGCCCTGTGCGGCCGGCTGCAGCTGATGCAGACCGTGCCCGGCCTCGGCGACACCGTGGTGCACAAGGAGGCGTCGGTCCGGCTGGCCTCGGTGCAGGCCCTCGCGCAGCTGGGGACCCCGGCGGCGCTCGCCTTCATGGAGAAGGCGCTGGAGGACGAGGACCGGGCGGTCCGGCTCGCGGCGGTGCGCGCGGTGGGTGCCCGCGGCTACAAGGGCGCGCAGCGGCGGATCGAGACGATCGTCCTCGGGAAGGCCGTCGGCGAGAAGGATCTCACCGAGAAGATGGCCTTCTTCGAGGCCTACGGCGCGATCGCCGGCGCCGCCGGGATCAAGCCGCTGACGGGCCTGCTGCTGCCCCGTGGACTGCTGCGCATGAAGGAGGCGCCCGAGACCCGCGCCTGCGCGGCGATCGCGCTCGGGAAGATCCACACGCCGGAGGCGCGCGAGGTGCTGCAGCGCGCGGCCGACGACAAGGAGCTGGTGGTGCGGAACGCGGTGAGCCGCGCCCTGCGCGAGGGCGCCGCATGACCTCGCCGGCCGACCAGGCGCCCAGCACCGCCGCCGACGGCCGGCTGCGGCAGGGCGGTCGCGCGCTCCTGCTGGCGCTCTACACCGCGCTCAGGAGCCTCAAGCTCTACCCGGTCGAAAACGCCACGGTCCAGAAAGCGCTGGACGATCTCGACGCGTCGGCCCGGGCGCTGCTCGCCCAAGAGTCCGACCTCGAGATCCGCCTCGCCGGCGATTTCATCTTCGTGAACGCCACCCGCCTCCGGCTCGAGCTCGACAACTACGCGTCGTTCAGCCACATCCTCGCCATGCTCAGGGCGTTCTCGATCGGCGGGCTCCGGGTGCACGGCTCCGCCAACCGGCGGGAGTGGCAGATCCTCCTGAGCCTGCTGCTGAGCCTGTCCGAGCGCGGCGAGCCCGAGGAGCGGTTCGAGGACCTGGCCGAGCGCCTCGGGACCGCGCAGGTGCAGGGCGTCGAGATCGAGCGGGCCACGCACCAGGAGCACGATCCCGAGTCGGAGCAGGCCAAGGAGCAGGCCAAGCGGATCTATTCGCAGGGCGTGGCCGTCACCAAGGACGTGATCACCGGCGCCCGGCTGGGCCGCGCCACCAGCGTCAAGCGGGTCAAGCGGGCGGTCCAGCTCATCGTGGACCAGGTCCTCAATAACGAGACCTCGCTGGTCGGGCTCACCACCATCCGCGACTACGACGAGTACACGTTCACCCACTCGGTCAACGTGTGCATCTTCTCCGTGGCTCTGGGCAAGAAGCTCGGCTTCACCAAGCTGCAGCTCTACGATTTGGGGATGACCGCCCTGCTCCACGACGTGGGCAAGGCCCGGGTCCCGGTGGACATCCTCAACAAGACCACGGGTCTGGACGAGCGGGAGTGGCGGATCATGCAGGGCCACCCGTGGCTCGGCGCCCTGACGCTGTTCGGCATGCGCGCCCAGGATGAGCTGCCCTATCGCGCCATCCTCGTAGCCCACGAACACCACATGAAGACCGACCTGACCGGCTATCCGAAGGTCGTCCGGGAGCGGTCCCTGGGGATCTTCTCGCGCATCGTGTCGGTGGCCGACGGGTTCGACGCCGCCACCACGCGACGCAGCTACCAGACGGTGCCCATCGAGCCGGACCAGGTCCTGCGCGAGATGTGGCAGAACCCGAAGCGCGGCTACGACGGGATTCTGGTGAAGGCGCTCATCAACCTCATCGGCATCTACCCGGTGGGAACCTGCGTCATCCTCGATACCTTCGAGATCGCGATCGTGGCGGCCCCCAACCCCGAGGGACAGCAGCTCAACCGCCCGATGGTCCGCGTCGCGGTGGATGCCGATGGCGGCCTGGTGCTGCCGCCGGGAACGCTGGTGAGCCTCACTGAGCAGGACGACACGGGCGCCTTCCGACGCTCGATCGTCAAAGTGACCAACGCGGACCGCTACGGACTCACGGTTGGCGATTACTTTGTCTGAGTCCCGGCTGGCGCCGGCCTGGGCCGGACTCCGGTCCCAGGGCCGCACGGCGCTCATCCCGTACCTCACCGCGGGCTATCCCTCGGCCGAGGTCAGCCTCGAGGCGCTGCGTGCCGCGGACGAGGTCGCCGATATCCTGGAGGTCGGCGTCCCATTCAGTGATCCACTTGCCGACGGCCCCACCATCCAGCGCTCCACCTTCGACGCGCTCCGCCAGGGCATGACGCTCGCCGGCACGCTCACGCTCATCGAGCGCGCGCGGCTCGCGCGTCCCGTGGTGGTCTTCAGCTACCTCAACCCCATCCTGCGCTACGGCCTCGACCGGTTCCTGCGCGACGCCGACGCGCTCGGGCTCGCGGGCCTGCTGCTCACCGACCTGCCGGCGGGAAGCGATCCCGGGGTGGAATCGGCGGTCCAGGCGAGCTCGCTGGACCTGATCCGGCTCATCGCGCCGACGACGCGGCCCGAGCGCCTCGCCGCCGCGGTTGAGGGTGCGCAGGGGTTCGTGTACCTGGTCGCGCGGCTCGGGGTGACCGGCGCGACCGCGTCGCTGGCCGAGGGTCTGGAGGCCTCGATCGCGCGGGTGCGCCGCGCGACGTCGCTGCCGGTGGCCGTGGGCTTCGGGATCTCGACGCCGGCACAGGCGCGCACGGTCGCGGGACAGGCGGACGGCGTCGTGGTGGGGAGCGCGCTGGTGGACGCGCTCGGCGAGCGGGGCGTGGACGGGGCGCGGGCCTTCCTCGTGGCCTTGCGCGAGGCGCTCGACGGCCGGACGGTGGCGCGATGAGCATCCCGGTCCAGCGCCTGGTGGACGGATACGCGCGGGCCGTGGCGACCGGCGGCGCGCTGGTCGCGCTCGTGTACCTGGTGGTGGACTTGAGGTGGCTGAGCCAGCCGGTGGCCTCGCTGGTGATGCTGCTGGCCGTCTTCATCCTCCGGGCCTGGCCGGTGCGGCTCAGCAAGTATTCCTACCTGACCCAGTCGGGCATCGCCGTGCTGGTGGGCGCCGTGGCGATCGGCCCCGCGCCGGTGGTGCTGGCGCTGTGGCTCGGCGTGTTCTCGTCCGACGTGGTGTGGCTCCGCAAGCTGCCGAGGGCGGGCCTGATCAACGCGGGGCGCGAGGTGATCGCGTTTGCGGCCGCGTTCGGCCCCTACGCGGCGGTGCTCGCCCTCACGGGCCGGCCCGACCTGTCGCTCGATTTGCTGCCGGCGGCCACCATCCTGGTGTGCATGTACTTCTTCGCCACCCGGGTCCTGTTCTACTTCACCCTGCTCCTGCGCGACAAGCTCGAGCACGCCGAGAAGATCCTGATCCTCCGGTGGGAGATCATCTCCTACCTCCTGACGGTGATCGCGGCGGTGGTGGTGGTCGCCGCGCTGCGCGGCCTGTCGCCCGTGGGGTGGGTCGCCGTGGCCCTGGCCATGGGTGTGCTAGGCGTGCTCACCCGACGAATCCTCGAGGAGGCCATCGGCGCCGAGGATCTCAACAAGGTCCACCTGATGGAAACGGCGATCGCCAGCAACGCGACCCTGCAGGGGTCGTTCGACCAGATCGAGCGCCTGGCCTACCGACTGCTCGACTGGGGCGACTTCCGGATCTACCGGGTGGTGGACGGCGTGCCCTCGCTCGCCCACCGCGGCAGCCTCGGCCGGCCCAACCGGGGCGAGCCGCCCGAAGGCGTCGACCCGTTCCGGGCGACGGCGATCGCGGAGAATCGGGTGGTCGAGGTGAAGGACGTGCGGTCGGATCCGCGGGTCCGGGTCGCGATGGCCGAGGTGGGCAGCCTGGTGATCTACCCGATCCGGTTCGGGGAGGAGCTGCTGGGCACGCTCGAGGTGGATCATCCCAAGCGCCACACCTACGGCCCGAAGGACCTCACCGCGCTCAGCACGCTCGGCGCCCAGATCGCCACCGCCATTCATATCGCCGAGCTTCGCCGCCCGCTGCTCGGCACCGTCGAGCAGATCGGACACCAGGTCACGGCACTCGCCCGCGTGACCGATTCCCTGCGCGGCTCCGCGCTCGCGCTGGCCGACGCATCGCAGGGCATGCGGCAGGGCGTGGGGGAGCTCGAGAGCTTCGTCGCGGACGGCCTCCGCGCCACCGACTCGCTCGGCGCCGCCTCGCGCGTCATGGCCGATCAGGGCGCCCGCGCCGCCGATGCGAGCGGCACGGCGGTCGAGGTGGCCGGGCGCAACCGCGCCGTCATCGGCGAGGCGATCAGCCGGCTGGTCGGGCTCAACGCGTTCGTGTCCGCCAGCGTGGAGCAGGTGGCCACGCTCGGTGCGATGACCAGCCGGATCAAGGGCTTCATCGGGACCATCCGCGAGATCGCCGACCTGACCAATCTCATCGCGCTCAACGCGGCCATCGAGGCGGCACGGGCCGGGGCCGAAGGACGCGGGTTCGCGGTCGTCGCCGACGAGGTACGCGACCTGGCGGCGCAGAGCCTGCACGCGGCGGGCGAAGCGCGAGCGCTGCTCGAGGAGATCACCACCCAGGTCTCGGCGGTCTCGGGCGAGATGGCGCGGGGCCGTGAGGCGGTCACCGGCGTCGAGGAGCTGAGCGCCGACGCGGCCCGTGCGCTCGATGCCATCGTCGGCACCACCGGCGAGGCCGAGAGCCATGCCCGGGCCATCGCCTCGACCGCCGCCGAGCAGCTCCGGGCGGTGGACGGGCTCACCGGGCAGATCCGCCGCGTGGCCGCCGGCTCGGCCCGCACCCTCTCGGAGACCGAGACCCTGGCCCGGCGCGCCGCGGAGACCGCGGCGGGGCAGGCCGACCTGGAACGCGCCATCCGGGAGCTGGGCGAGGTGGCCGCCGACCTGCAGCGGATCGCCCGCCACTTCGTGGTGGAGACCTGAGGTTGACGGCCGCCCTGGCCCAGCCGGCCTACGTGGCGCTCGGCAGCAACCTCGGCGATCGCGCGGCCCACCTGGCGGCGGCCCGGGCCGCGCTCGAGGCGCTGCCCGACACCCGCGTCGTGGCGGCGTCCGCCGTCGAGGAGACCGTGCCGCTCGGTGGCAAGGCGCAGCCCGCCTACCTCAATCAGATGGTGCTGATCGAGACCCGGCTCGAGCCGCGGGCGCTGCTCGAGGCCTGCCAGGCCATCGAGCGGGCCGAGGGCCGCGTGAGGGCGGAGCGCTGGGGCTCGCGCACGCTCGACGTGGACATCGTCCGCTTCGGCCAGCGGCGCGTCGCCGAGCCCGACCTTATCATTCCCCATCCCGAGCTGGCCAACCGTGATTTCTGGCAGCGAGAGCTGGCGGAGCTCGAATTCCATGAACGCTGACGCGCGACCGCTCACGGTGCTCGACCTGGCCGCCATGAAGGCGGCGGGCCGCCGGATCGTGATGCTCACCTGCTACGACGCCGCCTTCGCCCGGCTGCTCGACCAGGCGGGAGTGGACGTGCTGCTGGTGGGCGACTCGCTCAACCAGGTCATCGCGGGCGAGGAGACCACGCTGAGCGCGACGCTGGACCAGATGATCTACCACGCCGCCGCGGTCCGCCGCGGCGCGCCGCGGTCGCTCATGGTGGTGGACCTGCCGTTCCTGAGCTATCAGGTCTCGGTGCCTGAGGCGATCCGGAACGCCGGACGCGTGCTGCAGGAAACCGGCGCCCAGGGCGTCAAGCTCGAGGGCGGCGCACCCATGGCGGAAACGGTGCGGGCGCTGGTCGATCGCGGGATTCCGGTCATGGGCCACCTCGGGCTCACGCCGCAGTCGGTGCACGCGCTCGGCGGCTACCGGGTACAGGGCCGCGAGGAGTCGGCGGCCGATCGGCTGGTGACCGACGCCTACGCGCTGCAGGATGCCGGCGCATGTGGCATCGTGCTCGAGCTCCTGCCCGCGGCGCTCGCGCGGCGGGTGTCCTCGTCGCTCGCCATTCCCACGATCGGCATTGGGGCGGGCGCGGGGTGCGACGGGCAGGTGCTGGTGCTGCACGACATGCTGGGGCTCAACGAGGCGTTCAATCCCAAGTTCCTCAAGCGCTACGGCGCGCTGGGCGAGGCGGTGCGTGACGCGATCCGCACCTACGCCTCCGAGGTCCGCGGCGGCTCCTATCCCGGTCCCGAACACAGCTTCGAGTGATCCCGCTCCTTCCTGGCGGATCTCCGTGATCGATCTTCACGCCATTCCCGACCTGCGCCGCTGGGTTCGCGACGCGCGGGCTACCGGTCGCCGGGTGGCTCTGGTGCCAACGATGGGCTACCTGCACGAGGGTCACCTCCGCCTGGTAGACGAGGCTCGGCGCCAGGCCGACGCGGTGGTGATGAGCGTGTACGTGAACCCGCTCCAGTTCGGCCCCAACGAGGACCTCGCCCGCTACCCGCGCGACCTCCCGCGCGACCGCGCGCTGGCGCAGGCGCGCGGGGTGGACGCGCTGTTCGCGCCCGCCGACGCGGTGATGTACCCGCCCGGGTCGGAGATCCGTGTCATCCCGGGCCCGACCGCCGACCGGTGGGAGGGCGCCGCCCGGCCCGGCCACTTCGCCGGCGTGCTCACCGTCGTGGCCAAACTGTTCCACCTGGTCGAGCCGGACCTGGCGCTGTTCGGTCGCAAGGACATCCAGCAGGCCGTGCTGGTGCGGCAGATGGTGCGGGACCTCGACTGGTCGCTGGAGATCGTGGTGGTGCCGACCGTGCGCGAGCCCGACGGCCTCGCCCTGAGCAGCCGCAATGCCTACCTCGACCCGCGGGAGCGCCGTCAGGCGGTGGCGCTCAGCGCGGCACTCGGCGC
>JBOHSB010000210.1:0-30516 GCA_050733015.1 Gemmatimonadales bacterium | reverse complement strand
GTGCGAGGCGGCCGCGTCGTTTTCGGGCTAGCGGATAAGGCAGGGGCTTGCGGTGGGGCAGGGCATTAGTTAGCATAGCAATAGTTGCTTAGCAGTCTATAGTGTCGCCGGGCCCTTGAAGCGGGCCGGCGGCGACCGCCAGCGGGCAGCGGGGCAGCAAACGGTGGGACGATTCGACCACCTCGGAGGACCACGTGGCGCAGACCAGACCCCCCAGGGGCGGCATCGGCACCCTGCAGGCGGAGATGCGGCAGGGCCGACCGTTCGCCTCGATCGATCAGGAGGCGACGGTGGCGCTGCTCCGGACCGCCTCGGTGGTCACCCGGGCGTTCGCCCGGCTGGTCGAGCCCTCGGGGTTGAGCTGGGCCCAGTACAACGCGCTCCGGATCATCCGTGGGGCCGGCCGTGCGGGCATCCCGACGCTGGCGATCCGCGAGCGCATGATCGACGAGGGCACCACGATTACCCGCCTGCTCGACAAGCTCGGGGCCGCGGGTCTCATCTCCCGGGAGCGGAGCGAGCCCGACCGGCGCCAGGTGATGTGCTACGTCTCCGAGGCGGGGCGGCGGCTGCTCAATCAGCTCGACCCCAAGGTGGACGCGCTCGACGAGGCGGCGGTCGGGTTCCTGGCGCCGGCCAGACTCGAGGCCCTGGTGCGCACGCTGGACGAGATCCGGCGGGCCAACGCGGTCCGGGGCGCGGCTCGGACGGCGGCCGCCGGCGGCCATTGACCGGGTGGCGCCCGCGGGCTCGGGGAATATAGTTGCTATAGCAAGTGTTGTCAGGACAAGTAATGGGAGGGTGGACGTCAACACGCTCGACGGAGGCGCACCATGTGGCGCAGGCTGCTTCGCACGACCGATCAACCCGGACCCGCATTGGCCCGGCTCACGCTCGCCCTCGTGTTCTTCCCACACGGCGCCCAGCATGTGCTGGGATGGTTCGGCGGCTACGGCTTCCCCGGCACATTGCAGTGGATGACCGCCACCCTCGGCTTTCCCGCACCGCTGGCCGCGCTCGCCCTCGTGACCGAGCTGATCGCGCCGTTTGCCCTGCTCGCGGGAATCGGGGGCCGGGTGGCCGCCGTCGGCATCGTCGGGCTCATGCTCGGCGCGCTCACGACCCACGTGGCCAACGGCTTCTTCATGAACTGGTTCGGCCGCCTGCCGGCGGGTCAGGAGGGCTTCGAGTATCACCTCCTCGCGATCGCGCTGGCCGGGACCGTGGCGCTGCAGGGCAGCGGTGCCTGGTCGGTGGACCGGTGGCTGAGCTCCACCAAGGCGCCCGAGGCCGAGCCGGCGGGGCGCACCGCGCTCGCGGCCTGAGCCGCCCCAGAGCCGGGTCCGGCGGGGTGACCTGCCTCACCGCCAGCCGGTCACCCGGATACCATCCTCCGAGTAGCAGCGAACCGGAGGCCGTCATGAGGCAGCAACAGCACGAAGGGTACGAGCCGAGCGTCGTGTACGAGCTGGCGGCGAGGGTCAAGGCGCGCGGGATCGATCTCTCCCAGGCGGTGGGGCCGTGGCGGCCCGCCGGGCGCCGGTCGCGCCCGGGCCGCATCATCACCAACGAGCATACCCAGGTCCTGGTGGATTCGAGCGAGCGGGCGGCCGACGTGGCCGGCCTGCTCAACTGGTGCGGGGTTCACGACCTCAATCCGGTGCCGGAGCTCGTGCCCCCGGGAACCGTAGCGCAGGAGCCGACCGCGGCGGAGACAACCACGCAGGAGACAACCGCGCAGGAGACAACGCCATGAAACAGGTACGGGATCCCGTCTGTGGGATGACGATCGAGCGGGACAGCGCCGAGGCGCGCGCCAGCAACGGCGAGCGCGAGGTGTTCTTCTGCTCCGAGGCCTGCGCCGTCGCCTTCGAGGCGGACCCGGGTGCGTACGTGGACGTCGAGCGACACGAGCCGCCCTTTACGGTCACCCGGCATTTCGTGGCGCCCAAGTTCGGGTCGGCGGGGAGCGGCGGACTGGAGAACGAGCCGGGCCCGGAGCGGCACGGCCGCTAACCCCTCGCGCGACAAATTTGCGGCGGCCTACCCCGCGACCGCCCTCGGCCACCACCGGAAGTTGACTGGCCGGCGCGCGGCGCGCCGCTCGAGAGGCTCAGCGCTGGATCCGCAGCAGGTGGCGCAGCCGCTCGGCGTCCCGTGGCGCGTGACCTTCCCGGTCGTTGTTGAAGTAGACGTAGACGTCCTTGCCTGACCGCGCCAGCGCGCGCACCCTTCCGGCCCACTCCGTAAGCTCCTCGTCCTCGAACCGCCCGCCGGGCGCCCTGCCGGAGTGCATCCGCACGTAGGTGAATCCGGCAGTCGTCACCAGGTCCGGCTGCACCGCGCCGCCGACGGGCACGCACAGCGCCACACCGCGCGACGCGAGTGCCTCGTAGACCGCCGGGACCTGCCAGCTCGGATGCCGGACCTCGAGGACCCACCGGCGCGATGGCGAGAGTGTCGCCAGGAACTCCTCCAGTGCCCGGCGGTCGAGCGGGAACTGCGGCGGGAGCTGCACCAGCAGGGGCCCGAGCTTCGGACCGAGTGCGACGGCCTGCTCCAGGAACCGGTCGAGCGGCTCCGTGGCTCCGCGGAGGCGGCGGTAGTGGCTCACGACCCGGGTCACCTTGACCGCGAAGGTGAAATCGTCCGGCACGGCCGCCGCCCAGCGCGCGAAGGTGTCCGCCGACGGCGGCCGGTAGAACGGATTGTTCAGCTCGACCGTGCGAAACCGTCCGGCGTACCACGCGAGCTCGTCCCGCGGCCGCAGGCCGGGCGGGTAGAACACCCCGCCGCGCCAGTGGCGGTAGACGAACCCCGATGTTCCGATCCAGACCTCCGCCATGCCCGCCTCGCCGCGGTGCCGTGTCGGGCACGGCGCTTGCCCCTCTGGTTCGCCGGCCACCCTTCCCGGTAATCGTCGCGCTGCAAGCCTCGGCGCGGCGGCGACCTGCATCACCCGGCGGACACCCGCCGGAGCTCTCAAATGACAACCGTCCGTGCTCGTGCTGCGCGCTACGCCCCGCGACCCAGCGGGGGCGTGCCGCCGGGCTTCCCAGAGGATCGCGAACGGCGCGGAGGCCGCAATGCCGAACACCGGTGCACAGCACAGGAGCGCACAAGTTTGCGCGGGGCACCCCCGCGGGGCCGCACGGCCCCTGGCCGGGTTGCGGATTTCGCGCTACACTGTGGTCTGGTCGTCGCTACACGGCTGCTCCTCCCCGACCCGCCTGACGCTCATGAATTGGACTAGCCGGATCGCCTGCGCCGCTCTCGCGGCCGTGGCGATCGCCGGATGTGGCATTCCTACCCAGACTACGCGGATCCTGGACGGTCCCGCGCCGGTGACGGTGCGGCTGGAGCCGGCCACGCCGGCGGCCGGACAGACCGCCGCGCTCATGATCACGAGTCCGAGGGCGGACAGCATCGTGTTCGAGTCGGACAACGGCCTCGACCGGTACTGGACCACCCGCGATACTTTGAGAGTCCAGCTCGACCCCAACTTCGGTGACTCGCTGCCGGCCGAGCACTTCGCCGTCCGGTGGCAGGGCGAGCTGCTCTCGCAGATGATGAAGCCAACCCGGATCAAGGTCTGCCGCGCGGCCGGCTGCCAGACGATCTACCACGAGATTCCGGTCGAGCTGCCGGAGGCCAATCACCGCACGGTTGCGGTGACGGCCGGCTACAACACCGTCTTCGCCCGGCGCTCGCTGGTGGGCTCGCACAGCACGGTCCTGTTCAAGGAAGCGCTGAGCAGCGGCATCTGGTCGGCGCAGGCGGAGCTGAGCGACCGCCGCTGGAGCGGCCGGCTCGAGGGGTATGCGGGCCGCGGGGAGCGCGGGGCCTCGCTGGATCTGTCGCGGATGCTCAAGCAGGCCGGCGAGCTCAGCTACGGCGTGGCCATGCACGTCGACGCCGACCGGAGCGAATGGCTCCCCGAAGGGGAGAGCCCGGTCGTGGCCGACCGGACGACCTGGCGTGTCGGGATCGGGCCCAGCGTCATGTTGCGAGGGGTCACCGCGACGTCGCAGCTCGGCATCTACAGCGACGGGCTGCAGACGCTCCAGGTCGTGAGCACGCGGGTGAGCCTCAACGGCAACCTGACCGAGGTGCGGCTGCCGGTGAGCCTGAGCGCGGAGAAGACCTTCGCCTTCGGCGGCGGGGCCATCGTGTCGCGCCGGCGGGACGCGCTCGAGCGGCTGATGGCGAGCGTGCACGTGGTGGATGCCTTCGCGCTCAACTTCGGAATGTCGTCCCACCGGAGCGCCTGGCCGGGCGACCAGCCCAGCGACGACTTCCGCGCCAGCGAGACGTTGTTCACGTTGGGAGGGCAGTACACGCTGAGCTGGTGACTCGGGCCTTCATCCCGAGCGGAGCGAGGGACCTTGTCCGCCGAAGCTCGACCTCGGCCCGACCAAGTCCCTCGCTCCGCTCGGGATGAAGGCGAGGGGCTCGGGAAGACGACCGCCGCAGCTCCCTACTGCGCCGCCGCCCCCTCCCCATCGTACCACCCGAACGGCGCCGACCACACGAACCGGTCGTCGAACCCGATCACCTTCCATCCCGCCTTCTCCGCATTCCCGCCGTACTCCGGATTCGCGAGAAACCCGGTGATCGTCGCCACCCGCATCACCTCGAAGAAGGGGGAGTGCTCGGCGTCGAGCTCCTGCAGCAGCGCCGTCGCGTCGTCGGCCCCGAGCGCGGCGAAGCCGGCCGCGCCGGACACCCGCGGCGCGGCGCGGGCATTGAGGTCGGCCAGGCCCGCGTCGAACAGCGGCCGCTGCTCGGCCGCGAACGACGCCAGCGACCGGTCGATGAAATCCACCACCCGAGCCTCGCGGGCGCCGGGCGTGTCGTCCGTCGGGAGGATGAGCGCGGTGATGGCGTCGAGATCGCGCAGCTGTGCCGGCTCGAGCACGCGGCCGGCGGACGCGAGCGCGGGCCGGCCGGCGCCCGCGATCCAGACCGCCGCCAGGCTTCCGGTGACGGCGCCGACGAACTCCCGCCGGGACAGCGGATCGAGGGGCACGTCCTCAGGCTACCGTCGTCTGGGTCAGATGTACAGCCGCCGCAGCATGTCGGCGGCGGAGTCGTCGACCGAGTCCGCGTTCCGGAGCCGGTCGAAGCTGTCGAGCAGCTCGTCCACCCTGAGCTGCCGCTTGCGGGCGCCGCCGATGCTCTCGACGATCCGGCCGCGATGCATCAGTACGACCCGATCGCCCAGGGCCAAGGCCTGCTGCATCGAGTGGGTCACCATGAGCGTGGTGAGCCCCTCCTTGCGGATGATCTCCTCGGTGAGCTGGACCACCTGCTCGGTGCTGCGCGGGTCGAGCGCCGCCGTATGCTCATCGAGCAGCAGCAGCTCGGGCCGGACCAGGGTCGCCATGAGCAGCGTGAGGGCCTGCCGCTGGCCGCCCGACAGCGCGCCGACCGGGGTATCCAGCCGGTCCTCGAGGCCCAGGCCCAGCTCGCCGACCCGGTCGGCCAGCTCGCGCCGTCGGCCTCGGCCCAGCGCGTTGCGCAGCACCCCATGACGGCCGCCGCGTCTGGACGCCACGGCCAGGTTCTCCGCCACCGTGAGATGGCCGATGCTGCCGCTCATCGGGTTCTGGAACACGCGCCCGACATGCGCCGCGCGGCGCCACTCGGGCCAGCCGGTCACGTCGCGGCCGCCCAGGCGCACGGTCCCGCGGTCGAGCGGCAGGCTGCCGGCGATGGCATTCAGCAGGGTCGACTTGCCCGACCCGTTGGCGCCGAGCACGACTACGAACGCCCTGGCCTCCATGGTGAGGTCCACGCCCTGGAGGGCGACCTGCTCGCTCGGCGTGCCGGGAAAGAAGGTGTGGGACAGGCCGATGGCCTCGAGCGCCGGCTCGCTCACGGGCGCACCCCGGCGCCCGCGAGCCGGCGGCGGAACCGCGCGACGGCGCCGGGGATCACCAGGGAGGCGAGCACGAAGGCGGCGGTCGAGAGCTTGAGGGCGTCGGCCGGGAGGCCGGCCACCAGCGCCAGCGCCACCAGCAGCCGGAAGGCGATGGTGCCGAACAGCGTGCCCATGATCTGGCGCCGCAGGGTCGCGCGGCCCAGCAGGCCCTCACCCAGCACCAGGCACGCCAGCCCCGACACAATCATCCCGATGCCCATCGACACGTTGGCGAAGCCCTGGTACTGCGCGAACAGCGCGCCGGCGAGCGCCACCAGACCGTTGGCGAGCAGCAGCCCCAGGGTCACCATCAGGCCGGTATCGAGCCCGAGCGCGCGCGACGCCTGCGCGTTCCCGCCCGCGGCGCGCATCGCGAGCCCGAGGTCGGTGCGAAGGAAGCGGGCCAGGATCCAGATGCTGAACAGCGCCCATCCGGCGAACACGGCGAGCGACGAGAACAATCCCGCCCCGACGCTGGTCCCGGCGAGGATCACCGCGTCGGGCAGGTGGAGCGCATGCCAGACTCGCTCGGCCAGGTCGGGGAGCGTGGTCAGGCCGGTGAGGGAGCGGTTTCCGCCGCCCATGATGTAGAGCTGGATGGTGTAGAGCGCGGTGGTGACCAGGATGCCCCCGAGCAGGGTGTCGACGCCGAGCACGACGTAGATGAGGCCCGTGGTCGCGCCGGCGAGCCAGCCGGCCGCCGCCGCGGCCACGGTGGCGAGGATCGGATTGGCGCCGTGCGCCAGCAGCGCCGCCGCGACCGCGCCGCCGAGGCCGAACGAGCCGTCGGTCGTGAGGTCGAGCCGTCCCATCACCCGATAGGTGATGAAGACGCCCAGCGTGAGCAGCGACAGCAGAAAGCCGATGGACAGCGCGCCGACGAGCAGGTTCACGTGGCCGCCACCCGGGAGACGGGCCCGCTCCAGCAGAGCCCGCGGCGGAAGCCGCTCTGGCCGGCGCCGGCCGCGCCCCGATCGTCACCGATCAAGTGAAGCAGTCCGCGCACCCGCTGCTGCGCGAAGAGTCGGGTCACCAGCGGGCGCAGCGCGACCGTCCGCTGGGGCACCGGCCGATAGGCGAAGACGACCGCGTGCATGTGGCCGAACAGGTCCTCCCCACCGGCCATGGGGCGGAGGAATGGCGCGAGCGCGGGGTCGGGATTCCGGCTGACGATGCCGGCAATGATCGTCGTCGCGCCTTGGTGGACGGGGTGCGGCGTCGTGCCGAGCCAATCGCGGACGCCTTGAGGGTCGAGGTGCATGCCGGGCTCCTCGACACCGGGGCTCCGGCGCAGCCACGCGCCGACCAGCCCGGTCGTTTCCGCCACGATCACGAGGCCGGCAGTCTGACCGGCCACGCCGCCGAGGCACACCCGCGCGATCTCGCTCAGCGGGACCGGCTCCGCCTCCGTGGCGCTGGAAAACCGGGTGAGCAACGAGAAGTGGCCGCGGCAGACGAAGCCGGAGACCAGGAGCGCAGCGGGAGCGTGGCCGCCGAGGCCGACATCGAAGTCCGGGACCTGCGCCCCCTGCGTGGGCAGGTGGGCCACGGCCCCGTCCGCGCCGACCAGCTCACCCAGCCGGGCGGCGGCCTCGGACCGCGACGCGCCGAGGGCGCCGAGGCCCAGGCCGAACGACGTCGCGGGAAATTCGACCTGGTGGTAGTCGGCCGGCTGGAGCCAGCCGCGGAGCGCGCTCTCCGGTCGGCCGTAGAGGCGGCAGGACAGCTCGGACCCCGGGAGCCGCGCGGTCACCTCGTAGGTGCCGCGCGCGTCCTGGGCGGTGGGCACGCGCCAGTTGTCGCGGCTGTGCTCGAAGGGCGTGGGTGGGAACGCGGCCTGCCCATCCGGCGCGCCGGGCTCCATCAGCCGGGGCAGCAGCTCGGCCGACGCCAGCGCCTCGCGTGCCTCGGGCGACACGGCCACGACCCTGAGCTCACCACGGAGCGTGGCCCATTCCTGCAGCGCCTGCTGCAGGGCCAGGGTGCCAGGGGAGCTCAGGTAGGTCACGCCGCTCATGTCGAGCTGTACGGAGCGGCGGCCGTCGCGGAGCAGCCGCTCGAGGTTGTCGGCGAGCTGGGCGGCCGCTTCGCCGTCGAGCCGGCCGCTTAGCCCCACCCGGGCTCCCGCCTCCCCTTCGAGTGTGGTGGCGATCTTCATCGCGGTCGCGCGCCCCCGGTCTGATGGCGGTCTCCGTGAGCGATCGGAGAGCTGCTGGGTCCGCATCATAACGGGCCCCGGCATGGCGGAACAACGCGTGCGCGGTTGGAAACCACCGCCGGCCCGGCTCGTAGAGAGATCAACCCTCTCAGTGAGCCTCTATGCGACACCTTCACCCGCTGGTCGTCGCGTGCGCCCTCCTGGCGTCCGCCTCGACCGCCTTCCCGGGTGCCTCGACCGCGCAGGCGCCACCGCTGGTCCTCCCCAAGCAAAGTCCCCGAGCCTCCGTCGGCCAGACCATCGGCCTGACCAGCATCGCCATCACCTACGATCGCCCCGCCGTCAACGGCCGTGAGATCTGGGGCAAGCTGGTGCCGTTCGACACCGTGTGGCGGGCCGGCGCCAACGAGAACACGGTCATCAGCTTCAGCTCGCCGGTGCGGGTGGGCGGACAGACGCTCGAGGCCGGGCGTTACGGACTCCATATGATTCCCACGCGGCACGACTGGACCATCGCGTTCAGCCGCGAGGCGAACGCCTGGGGCAGCTTCAGCTACGATCCGGCCGAAGACGCGCTCCGCCTGACCGCGACTCCGATGCCCGGCGACATGCACGAGCGCCTGGCCTACACCTTCGACGATCCGACCGACAGCACCGTGGTGGCGACGCTGCGCTGGGACAAGGTCGCCGTGCCGTTCACCATCTCAGTGGACAGCAGGGCGGTCGTGGTCGACAGCCTGCGTCAGCAGCTTCGGGGGCTGGGGCGCTTCTCCTGGCAGCCGTGGACCCAGGCGGCGGCCTGGTGTGCGGCCAACCATGTGAACCTCGAGGAGGCCGCGGGCTGGGCGGACCGGTCCATCGCCCTGAACGAGAATTTCACCAACCTCCGGGTAAGGGCCGCCCTGCTCGAGCAGCGGGGCGATCAGGCGGGCGCCGCCGCGGCCGCCCAGCGCTCGCTCGCCGTGGCCAACGAGGCGGAGATGAACACCTACGGCTATCTGCTGATGGGGCAGGGGAAGGTGGACTCGGCCATCGCCATCTTCCGCAGGAACACCAGGGAGTACCCCAAGTCGTGGAACACCTACGACAGCCTGGGCGAGGCGTACGCGAAGAAGGGCGACAAGAAGCAGGCGACGGCGAGCTACGCGAAGGCGCTCGCGATAGTCCAGGACGAGACCCAGAAGAAGCGGATCGAGGGCGTGCTGATCGGCCTGCGGTAGCGCTCACGAGCCGCCTGCCGCCGATCGAGTCTGCCCGGGCCTCCCGGCCATTCTGCGGCCGGGAGGCCCGAACGTCAGATCTTGTGGCTCAACGAGTACTCGTACGCCGCGACGGCCTTCACCTGATCGTCGGTGAGCGTGGCCCCGCCCATTGGCGGCATCGGCGCCGGGTGCTCCTTGGGCTTAGGGACGCCATTGGTGATGGTGTTGACGATGAACTGGTAGCTCCCATCGCCGTTGAGCCACTTACTGTCGGTCAGGTCAGGGGCGACGGCGGTGCCCTTCGCGTCCTGACCGTGGCATGCCGTACACGTCCCGCCCGCGACCTGGCCGTGGAAGATGCTATCCCCCAGGGCCACCTGCTGGGGCGTAGGTCCGCCGCCGGCTCCGGCCGCGGGCTTTGCGGCCGGCTTCGCCGCGGCGGCCTTTTTCGAGGTATCCTGGGTCGCGGCGGCCTTCTTCGCTGTATCCTGCGCGGCGGCGGCCGCCTTGGAGGTGTCCTGCTTCGGTGCGGCTGCCTTGGCGCTCGGATCGGAGGCCGGCGCGGGCGCCGGCGCCGTCATGGCGGAGTCGTGCGAGGAGCTGGCGGGCGCCATCGCGGTCGTGTCCGTCGGCGGCGCCGCGCTCGACATCGCGGCCGAGTCCGCCTGTCCAGCCCGTTGGCCACCGCCGCAGGCGGCCAGGACGACGAGGATCCCTGCCCGACTCATCCCTCCCATTGTGTACCTCCACCGATGGAAGCCCGTGACGGTTCAGCGGAATGCCGCAAATGGATATCGCCCTGGCATCGGGTCACGGGCCGTGACGCTCCGCACAAAAAAGCGCCGACCCGTGTGCGCGGGGTCACCTCCATCCCCTCCTCGACGCACTATGCTGACGCCGGTCTCCGCAGTGCTGGCGTCAACTCCTTCCGGTGGTTTCCGTGCGTCGTGTCTTCCTCCTGCCGGCTTTCGTTCCGCTGTTCTTCGCTTGCGATCATGAAGGCCCTCCCGGACCTCCGAATGGCGGCACGCCGCCCCAGCTCTCGGAGGACGCGGACGCCCCCGTTCGCGCCCTATACCTCTGCGCCAACCGCTTCATCCTCGTCAATGCCCACCCCTTTCCGGTCCGGGTGAGCTGGCGGGTCCAGGGGACTGACGAGCAGGGCGAGCAGACTCTCGCCGCGGCGCCCGACGGCGATCCCGGAGTCGCCGAGGTGGAGGTGAGTGCCCGGCACCAGGGTCCGCTCGAGCTCTACCGCGACGCCAGGCTGCTGGCGGTCCGCGCCAACGAGCAGCTCGCCTGCGAGCCGACCACCGGCCCCGCCTTCGCCACCGCCTCGAGCGGAACGGCGGGATCGTGGACCTCGCCGGTGCCCTGGCCGCTCGTCGCCGTCCACATGCACCTGTTGCGGACCGGCAAGGTGCTGATGTGGGGAAAGTTCGAGGGTCCCTCCGTTTACGATCCGGCCACTGGCAGCTTCAAGTCGGTGCCCGTGGACGCGAACATCTTCTGTTCCGGGCACGCCTTCCTGCCGGACGGGCGCCTGCTCGTGGCGGGCGGGCACATCAGCGACAACCATGGGCTGCCCGACAGGCATCTGTTCAACCCGGGCACGCAGACGTGGTCGAGCACGGCCGACATGCGGGACGGTCGCTGGTATCCCACCGTCACCGAGCTCGCCAATGGGCAGGTCCTCACCATCGCCGGCAAGAACCAGCAGGCCAACCCGGTGAACGTCCCGGAGGTGTGGAGCGGCACTGGCTGGCGGGCCCTGACCGGCGCCGCGCTCAACCTCCCGTACTACCCGCGCGAATTCCTGGCGCCGAACGGCAAGATCTTCATGGCGGGCGAGCTCAGGACCAGCCGCTATCTCAACACCGCCGGCTCGGGCAGCTGGAGCACGGTGGGCGACCGTCGCTACGGCGTCCGAGACTACGGCGCCGCGGTCATGTACCTGCCGGGCAAGATCCTCTATGCCGGCGGGGGACGGACGACGGCCACGGCCGAGATCATCGACCTCAACCAGGCATCGCCGTCGTGGCAGTGGACCGGATCGATGGCGTACCCGCGCCGCCATCTCAACGCGACCGTGCTGCCGACCGGCGAGGTGCTCGTGACCAGCGGCACGCGCGGCACCAGCTTCGACGAGCCCAGTCTGGCCGTCCACGTCGCCGAGATCTGGAACCCGGCGACCGGGAGGTGGCGCCAGGTAGCGAGCAACAGCGTGAATCGCTCCTACCACTCGACGTCCCTGCTTCTGCCGGATGGCCGGGTGCTCCATGCGGGCAGCGGGGGCGCAACGCTGGCCAACGGCCAGCTGGCGCCCGACCAGAAAAATGGCGAGTTCTACTCGCCGCCGTACCTGTTCCAGGGTGCGCGGCCCACCATCTCGAGCGCCCCGGCGTCCGCCGCCTACGGGAGCTCGCTCACGGTGAGCACCCCCAACGCCAGCAGCATCGCGAAGGTGAGCCTCATTGCCCTCGGCTCGGTGACGCACGCGTTCGACATGAACCAGCGGTTCATGTGGCTGACCTTCACCAGGGGCGCGAGCGGGCTCACGGTGCAGGCGCCGGCCAGCCGGAACACGGCGCCGCCGGGGTACTACCTGCTGTTCATCCTCAATTCGGCCGGCGTGCCGTCGAAGGCGAAGATCATCCAGCTTCACTAGGCCCGAGGCCCGCCTTCAGCTTCCGGATCTCGTCCGCGAGATGCTGTTGCAGCTCGAGCAGCACCTCGCGGAGCCGCGCATTGGCGACGGCCGGCAGCGCCCGGCCCAGCTCGGCATGCACCCGCTCGTGGTGGTCAAGCACCAGCGCGTTGAGTGCGCGAGTGCCCTCCGCCCGGGGCAGCGCGGCGATGGAATCCGCCGTCCGCGCCGCACCGTCGGGCGTGCGCGGGTGATAGCGCTCGCCGAATTGCGCCTGGAGCACGTCGAGCAGGCGCTGCTTCGCGTCGTCCTCGTGCCGGTCGGCCTTCCAGGCGCGGTGCTTCACGGGGTTGCCGCCCGAAGGCGACGCCAGCCGGTCCATGGCGACGTCGAGCGACTCGTACAGGTCCACCACGCGCTCGAGCAGCGCGACCTCCGGAACGGTGCGCGCGGTATCGCCCTGTCGCTCGCGATCGTCGCCGAACAGGGTGGAATCCGGTGCGGCCGGCTTGTCGCGCCCCTGGCCGCCGCATGCGGCCGTGCCGGCCAGGGCGAGCAGCAGCCAGCCGCCGGCGCGGCTCACCGGGCCGCCTTCGGCCGCGCCTTCCGGCCCGCCGCGATCTCTTCCATGGTGCGGCCGGTCGCGGCCGAGGTCAGGTACTCGTCCACTACCTCGCTCCCCGGCTCGGCGGACTCGTCGCGATGCTTGATGAGGAGCCACTGGGGCCGCCTGGGGTCGCCCCGGCGGGTGCGGACCAGGACCCACGAGCCTTTGAGCCGCTTGCCCTGGAGCACGAACTTGAAGTCGCCTCGCGTGTGGCCTTGGCGAAGCGCTTCCTCGGGGTCCAGGTCTTCGTCTCCGCCGTAGGTGTACGTACCGCGATCCCAGATCATCACGGTCCCGCCGCCGTACTCGCCCTTGGGAATCGTGCCCTCGAATGCGTTGTACTCGATGGGATGGTCTTCCACCTGCATCGCGAGGCGCTTGACCGCCGGGTCGAGGCTGGGTCCCTTGGGCACGGCCCAGCTCTTCATCACGCCGTCGAGCTCGAGCCGCAGATCGAAGTGCAGGTGGCTGGCGGCGTGCTTCTGGATCACGTACGCGAGCTTGGTGGCGGCCTTGCGGCGCCCGCCGCGGGGCTCCGCGGTGCGGCCGAAGTCTCGTTTGCGGCGGTATTCGGCCAGCCTCGTCGGTCGCTTCGTCTTCGCGGTCATCGCAGCTGCTCCACGGTGCATTGCTTCGGTGCCTGGTCCGGTCTCCAGCGCACGAACCCGGGCCCGTGGCGGAACCGGCCGTTGGAGACATGATCGTACTCCACCTCCACGACGAGCCGGGGCGCCAGCGGCTCCCACTTCGCCGAACGCTCGGTGCTCCACCGGCTGGGCCCGCCGGGCGCCCGACCGGTGAACCCCGGGCGCGCGCCGCCCGATCCCAAGCTCGATGTCGTCAGTCCGGGTCGGGATTCGAACGGCGGGCCGGGTTCGCGCGGCCTTCGTCATCGCTTGCGTCCACCTTCCTCGGCCGCGGTCCGCGGCGCAGCGCGCCGGCCACCGGCGCGTATGCCAGCTCGACTTCGGCGCGCGCCGCGCGGAGCAGCAGCGCCCCGCGGCTCATGTCCCCGCGGCCGACGAACTCGGTTGGAAAGAGCAGCCGCTCGCCCACGACGTCGAGCAGCACGTCAACGTACTTCCCGGTCGCCACGCTGCCGAGCAACACGACATCCATCGGTCCGCCGGAGGCGACGGCAGCTGCGTCGAGCGCGGCCAGGTCCCGCCGCAATGGCTCGTGATAGCCGGGCTCGTCGGCCCGGATTTCGGTGCCGGCGAAGGCGCGCAGCTCCTCTGCTGTGATCGGCGCATCGGCGGGCACCAGCCCGCGGTTGCTGGTGATCACCAGCGTCCCCGGCAGGTCGGCCGGCGGCCGAGCGAACCGCCGCGCGTAGGTCACCTTTCCTCTGAAGTACAGCCCGCTCAGAAAGGTGAAGGCCTCGTCGAGGGCAATTGGCTCCCCGTTCCGCAGCCGCTGGGCCAGAGCGAATCGCCCGCGACCGCCCAGCAGGAGCCCCGCCCGCTTCCCGCCGAGATGTGCGGGCGACAGCAGAAAGATCCGCCCGGCCGCCGTCAACACTGGGCGCCCGGGTCGGGAGGTGCGGTGGCGGTGGTCACGGTGGGGCGGGCCAAGTCAGAACGTCGCGCCGATCGAGAAATGGAGATGGAACCGGCGCGAGGACGAGGTCGGTGCCGCCTCGATGGGGGTCCCGTTCAGGAGCGCGTTCGCCACGTCCTGCGGGGCCCGCAGGTCGAGCGGCGACGGGTTGAGCTTGTAGCCCACGGCGACCTGGATCGCGCCGACCACGGTCTGGTAGCCGATGCCCAGCCCGACCGCGTGGTAGTACTTGTCCTCGTCGATCACGCCCGAGTTCAGCGCGAACCGGCTGTCCGGCGTCCAGATGCGGCCGCCGTCGTAGAACAGGTAGGGCTGAAACGCCTCGCTCAGGAGCGGCATCGGAAAGTGCAGCTCGACGCTTCCGACCAGGCGCGCGAGCCCGCCCACCGGCGTGTACCGGTTGGCCACGACCACCGTGCTGTCGCCCCGCTGCTCGAACTGCACCTGTGGGATCTTGGGCCCGACGAGCAACGAACCCCACCCGCGCACGTCCCGGGTTCCGCCGGCGGTAAACGTCACGTCGTGCAGCCCCAGGAGCGACACGAAGGGCGACTCCGCGCCCAGCGCATCGGTGCTGTTGCCGCGTGGGTAGAGCCGTCCCGCGCCGGCGCGCAGCGTGAAACCGACGGTCTTGGTCACGGGCAGATACGCCGTGGCGCCGAGGTCGAGCAGGAGGTATTCGCTGGTGTTGAAGCCGGGAAGGGTGGTCGCGATGCGCGGCCTGATGACGTATCCCTTGCGCGGATTGGCGATGCGGTCGAGCCGGCCGTAGCTGCCCTCGAGGGTGATGGCGCTCTGGTTGCGGCTCTTCGCCAGCGAGCCGACCGAGCCCGCGCTGGCCAGGTTGAGCAGCGGCAGATACTCCTCGGGCGGCAGGTCGGCGCCGAGGCCGTAGTCGAACACCCGCCGGTGCGAGATCGAATAGCCCAGCGACACCGACCGGAGTGGCGCCGGCGCCCACACCAGCGACCCCTCGAGGCCCACCGCCCAGCTGCGGTCCCGGAGGTCGCTCCGGTATTCGACGAACGGTCCGCCCGCGGCCGACACCCGGCGGTCGCCGACGTAGGGCTGAAACGCGGTGAGGTTGAGCCGGTACAGCTGCTGCGCCGGGTTCTCGAGCGCCGCCACGCCGGTCTGCGCCGTCGCGGCCACGGTGAAGGTCCTGAGCCCGCCGAGCCAGCTCCGGTCGGTCCAGGTCGCCTGCGAGGTGAGGCCGCCGGAGGAGATGTACCCCGCCTCGCCCTTGATCAGATGCTCGGGACTCTCGGCCAGACCGAGCACGATCACCACGCTGGTGTCGTTGGCCGAGTCGCGCGGCACGTCCACCGAGGCCAGCCGGACGATGTCCATCTGCGTGAGCTGCTCGCGCGCCTGCTCCAACGCGTGCGCGTCGTACCAGTCACCCGGCTGCACCGAGAGTTGGCGGACCACCTCGCGCGCCGGGACGGTCCGGTTGCCGGTGACGTCGATGCCCCGGATCCTGGCCCGTTGGCCTGGCTCCACCTGCACCGTGAGGTCCGCGCGGTTGGCGGCGCTGTCCACCCGCGCGATCGTCGCCGCGGTGGCGAAGGGGTAACCATGGGCCCGGAACCACCGCACCGTGCTGTCGGCCAGCGCGCGGCGCTCGTCCTCGCCGGCGCGGCCCACGTGCCCCTGCTCGGCCCGAACGAACCGTCGCCAGTCCCGGCCCAGCGAATCCGCCGCGACAAGGCTGCCGTCCGTCCCGGAGAAGGTGAGCGTATCCGCCATCAACGGCGGCCCTTCGGCGATCCGGTACGTCACCTTCACCACGTCCGACTTCGCCTGGTACCGGGCCTGGTAGTCCACGTCCGCCTTGGGGAAGCCGGAACGCTGGTAGTAGTGCCGGAGACGCACCACGTCCCGGGCCATCTCGGTCGGATCGAACGGATGGGCCCCGACCGGCGGCACGAACGGGATGAAGCCGAACACTCGGCGCAGGCCGACCATGCTGCCCTGGCCGGTCAACGCGATCTTCTGTCGCAGCTGGTCCTCGTCGAGCGAGGATTTGTCCTTGAACCGGAACTCGACCGACCGGACCTGGGTCTTCGGCCCCACCAGGTTGAGCGCGTCCTGGGCCGCGAGCGGCGCCGCGCACAGCACCAGGGCGGCCGCGAGCGAGCTCCCGCGCTCAGTACGCACGGCGCGCTCGGAACAGGAAGCCGGGGGAGAGGCTGCCGCCGCGCAGGCTCGCGCGGAGCCAGCGCTGGAGGGTGTACTCCAGCTCGAATCCCGGACCGAGATTCGATCCCGCCGTTTGCTGGCTCTGGCTGCCGAGCTGCAGCGGTAGCTGGAGATCGAGGAACAGGCGGGATCCGACGTACCGACCCGCAGTCAGCGTGAGCCCGCGAGTCGGCTCCTGCCGGATCTGGAACACGTCCAACCCCAGACCCTGTCCCGCGGCGTTGGAGATCGCGCCGGTCAGCGTGCCGAACGCCACCTGCTGGCCGGTGTTTCCGCCGCCGGTCCCTGAGCCCTCGAACAGCGGATTGTCGGAGGCCGGCCGGCCGGTCACGATGTAGGACAGGATGTCGTCCTGGCTCATTGAGGGATCGGCCGTGAAATCGAGCGCCAGGCTGTCGAGCCGCCCGCGGGCGTGCACGTTGATAAGCACGCCCTCGGCGTCGCCGCCACCCTGCGTCGGCACTTCATAGGACGCGTTCACATCGAGCTTGGTCGAGTCCACCGGTCCGGCCAGGTTGATGTCGCCGTCGCTCAGCCGGAACTGCTTGCCGTTGAGCTCGAGCGTGCCGCGATTCGGCACGGGCTCGACGTGCCCGAAGAACTGCATGGCCTGCCCCGGCTCCTGGGCCACCCGCAGGTTGCCCGTCAGCTCGATGTCGGTCTTGGGACTGCTGGTTCGCCGGATCCAGACCTGCCCCGGCATCTGCACCGACAGGTCGAGCTTGGCGCGGTCCATGAGCCCCGGCGTCTTGTCCGCCTCGGTGAGGACGGCGGGGCCGAAGTCCCGGGCCAGGTCGCGCAGCTCCGCGGGGGTCAGCTCCACCTGCTCGACCCGGACCTGCGCGGCGGCCGCCCCCACGAAGAAGTCGGTGCGGCCGAGCCGCACCCGGCCGGTGACCACGGGCTGAAGCGGCGTTCCCGCGATGTGCACCTTGCCGGAGGCGGAGGTGCGGAGCTGCTCCGAGTTGACCAGCCGGAAGTCGCGCAGCGTTCCATCGAGGGCGAGGCTAGGGTCGTTGAGCGGCGTCAAGCGAATCGCCCCGCTCGCGAGCAGCTCCTCGTGCTTGCCCGTCAGCAGCCGCAGCTTGTCAATGTGGAGCGTGTCGCCCTCGAGCCGCCCGGCCAGCTCTCCGCGCTGGTAGGCAACCCGGATCGTCGGCAGCTCGAGCGTGGCCCGCGCCAGGTTCACAGTGCCCGTGGCCTGGGGCGCATGGATCGTCCCGCCGATTCGCGCGTCGGCCCGGAGTCGGCCGCCCAGTCCCTTGGCAGCGTCCGGCGGCAGCAGGGGCTGGAACAGCGACAGGTCGAAGCTGTCGGCCCGCACCGCCAGCGAGACCGTGTCCGCCGCCAGCGCCTCGCTTGCCAGCGTCGCGGCGGTGTCGCGCGGCGCCAGCGTCAAGCGGTATGGGAGGGAGCCGTCGATGGTGAGGGCGCCACCGCGAACCGGCTTGGCGGCGCCGGAGACGCGCAGGCCGGCTTCCGTCCAGTCGAGCTTGGTGCCGACGGTGCCGAGCTGGCGGCCGCGGGAGGTCAGAATGGCGAGATCGACGCCGCCCTGCAGCCGCGGCGTCGCCGCCGGACCCGTCAGGTGCAGCTGGCCATCGAGCCGGCCGCCGACCGGTACCAGGCCGGTCGCGCGCAGCGTCTCGAGGTTGAGCGACGCGATCCGCAGCGTCAGGTCGCTGGTGCCACGCCGGTCGAGCACGCCGTTGAGCATGATGCTGCGGTCGCCCGCGCGGAGCACGAGGTGGTCCACCTCCAGGCGGGGGCCGAGGGTCACGGCGGCCGGCCGCTCGAGCCTCCAGGCCCGGCCGCCTTCATCGAGGGTGAGGCGCTGGAGCTCGGCGCGCACCGTGTCGCGCGCGGCGGAGATGGCCCCGCGCACCCGCGACTCGACGCGCACACTGTCGCCGACGTTGAGCTTGAGATCGAGGGCAAGGGTCGAATCGTACCCCCCCGCCGCGCTCAGCTCGCGCAGCGTGAGCCGCCCGACCGCGGCATCCTTCACCCGCAGGTCGCCCGACACCGCGCTCACCTTGCTGCTGTCCAGCGTGGCCTTCGCGTTCAGCGTCATGTGGTTGGCCAGGCTGCCGGCGTAGGCCAAACCGTACGCGTCCGCCGCGCCCTCCACCTGCCAGTGCCGCGCCGGGCCGCTCACGGCCAGCTTGATCCGCGCCGAGTCGGCGCCGGCCGTGTCCACGCCCATGAGGGCGGCGACTGGACCCATGTCGCCGAGCTTGGCCACGAGGCGAAGCGTGCCCGGATCAGGACCCGGCCGGAGCTGCAGGCGACCGCCGCCGTCGAGCACCGCGACGTTGGATCGGAGCAGCAGGGTGTCGAGCTGAACCTGACCGTCCGCCGGACGCAGCGCGGCGTACAGGGCCGGAATCCGGATCCCGCCCACGCCTCCCACCGCATTCACGGTACCGCCCACCGAGCGGAGGCCGGTGGTGTCCGCCTCGACCGTCAGCTCGAATCGGCCCTCGAGCCTCCCATCGGCGTCGGCGCGGCCGGTCCAGCGCGCCAGGTGTTCCGCGCGGATCGCGCCGTTGGCAGTGAATGCGGTGCGCGCCTGGGCCGGCACGCCGTGAACCGACGCATCGAGATCCGCGTCAGGGCCCTGGGCGCGCAGCGTGGCCTCGATCTCCCGCCCTGCCACCTTCGCGCCGAGCGACCCGCCCGTCAGCTCGGCCTGGTTGACGCGCGACGGCAGCAGGACCACGCCCAGCGTCGCGGTGAGGCTGTCGCGCCCGCCGGGCGTGACCTCCGCAGTGAAGGTGGTATTGAGATCCGTGTGGAGGTCTGGCCGGCCGAGCAGCGTGCCGAGATCGACCGCGGTGAGCCGGCCTTCCTGGATCCTGTAGGCCGGCAGTGCGGCTCCCGGGGTGCCGTCGCCAGTGGCGGAGAGCCGGCCGCCGTTGGTCCGAACGCTGGCGTCGTAGTCGAGATGCTCGCCGGCGAGCCGCAGGTTGGCGGTGCCACCGGCCACGTCCACCCGTCCCAGGCGGGACTGCTCCACCGTGAGCCGAGCCTGGCCCGATCGGGCGGAGCCGCGGATGCGGGCCTCGCCGCTGATCGAGAGCGTCACCGGCCCGGCCAGGTCCGGCCGACCCAAGAAGGTGCCCAGGTCCACCCCCTCGAGCGCGGCGCGACGGAGCACGTACGAGGCCGTGCTGTCGAACGGACGCCCGAGCGCTTCGAGCACCAGCCGTCCGCCCTGCACCGCACCCTTGCCGGTGAGACGGAGATGTCCCTGGTCCAGTCGGGCCACCGCGTCTACCCGCTCGACCCGGCGCGATCCGTAGCGCAGCTCGTCGAAGTGAAGGCCGGCCCTGAGCTGGGCCTCCTGCGGCGAGCTGCCACGGCCGGCGAGGGTGAACCGGCCCGAGAGCGGAGCACTGGTGGTGTCGCCGCTGAGCTTCCCCAGGTCTACCCGGTCGACGCGGCCGTCGCGGACCTCGTAGGCCAGGGTGTCGCCCAGGGTGACGTGCCCGAGCGCGGTAATGGTGCCGCCCCCAGCCAGAATTTCCGGACGGACGTCGAGGCGGCCGTCGGCCAGCCGCAAGGTGGCGTGGCCTAGCGCGTGCCGGGCGCCGGTGTCGCGGACGGCGGTGAGATCCACCCGGCCTCTTGCCGTGCCCGAGTCCGGCGAGGTGCCCGAGCCCGCCAGCCGAAAGGCGATGGCGAGGGACGGGTCGCCGTCGGCTCCGGCGAGGGTCCGCGCGACGGCGCTGGTGCCGGGCATGCCGACCGCGGTTCCAGAGACCCGATAGGTTGGCAGCGAATCGAACGGCCGGGCGCGCCCCGTGGCGTTCACCGTGCCGGAGTCGAGCGCGCCGTGGAGCGAGAGGTCGGCCGTGCCGGACGAGAGCAGTGCCCCCAGCCGCAGCTGGCGCACGAGGACCTTGCCGATCCGCGAGCCGCCCAGGTCCAGCCGCACGCTGCCCTCGGCCCGCGAAAGTGCTCCCGACACATCCGCGTCCAGCCGTGCGTTGAGGTCGCCGGCCGGGGCCGAGGCATGGAGCCGCGTTGGATCGAATCGGCTCACTTCGCCGTGCACCCGGTAGGAGGCAGGCTTGCCCTCGTGCAGCCGCGTGCCGCCGTCCAGCGTCAGGCGGCCCCGGTCGAGGCTGGCCGCCAGGTGGGCGGTGACCAGGTCGCCCTCGCCCCGGGCCTGGGCGTCGAGCTCCATTTGTCCGGTGGCCGGGACCGATGGGTTGAGGGCGGCGAGGTCGGCGAGCGCCAGAGGCCGCGCGGCGAGACGCACGTCCAGCCGATTCACCTCCCGCGCGTTCTGGAAGCTGCGCGGCAACACGACGTGTCCGCTGACCTGGCTGGCCTCGCTGTAGATGCGGACCGGATCGAAGCTGAGCTCCTCGGCCGTCACCCTGCCGCGGGTGGAGGCGCCGAGCCAGCGCTCGCTGGCCGGCGGCTGCACGGCGAGCTGTAACCGGTCGATGGCCGCGAGCGCGGTCTTCCCCAGGCGGAGATCCCGAGCAGCCAGCTCCTGCACCCGCGCGTGCGCCACCGAGTCCGGCGAGAGCTCCGCGGCCACCGCCACGTCACGCACGAGGAGACGGCCGATAGCAAATTCGCCGCCGCCGGTGGTGTCGGACGCTTTGCGCATGACGTCGAGCAGGTCCCAGTGGTCGCCGTGCCGGTGGGCGGAGATGGAGCCGCCAAGAATCTCCAGATCGTCGAGCCGGCTGTTGGGCGGCCGGAGCTGCGGCAACCGGTAGCGCACCGCGAGCCGGTCGATGTGGGCCAGCTCGCGGCCGTCCTGATGGAGGCGCAGATCCTCGAGGGTGAGCCCGCCGAGAAAATTGCCCGACACCCGGCCGACCTCCAGCCGGTTGCCCGGGTTGAGTGGGGCGAGGGTCAGCAGCTTCCGAACGGCCAGGGTCGCGACGGGCGGCAGTTGCAGCAGGCCCACCAGCGCGACCACAATCACCAGCACGGCGGTGAGCCCGATGCCGGCACGCCGGAGCCATCGCCGTCCCCGCTGGGGGCTGGTCTGCCGCGGAGCCGTCTCGGGAGCGGTCATGACTCTCGACGCATGGAGCGTGAATGTGCGACTCTAGCTACAGGCCCAAGGTTGCTGCCGACAGGCAATTACGACTATGAGCCACGTCACCGCGTCCGCCCCGGATCTGGCCTGTTTCGCGGTGGCGGCGCCCGGTCTCGAGCCCTGTGTCGCTGACGAGCTCCGAGTCCTTCGAGGTATGCACCCGATGGCGGTCGAGGCTCCGGAGCCAGGCGGGGTCGGGTTTGGCACCGACCGCGCCGGTCTCTACGCCGCGAACCTGCATCTCCGCGTCGCCTCGCGCGTGCTGGTCCGCATCGGGACGTTCCACGCCTCCGCGTTCCGCCAGCTCGAGCGACAGGCGGCGCGGCTGCCCTGGGGGGAGTTCGTCGGTGGTGGTCGGCGGGTCGAGTTCCGGGTCACCTCGCGGAAGTCGCGGCTCTACCATCAGGACGCGGTGGCCGAGCGGTTGCATGCGGCGGTGGCCTCGCAGGCGTGGGGCGCAATCCCCCATGACGGCGGCGATGCACCCCAGGAGTTCGTCGTACGCCTGTTCCGCGATCAGTGCACCATCAGCGCGGACGCTTCGGGCGAGCTGCTGCATCGCCGGGGCTACCGGCTCGAGACTGCCAAGGCCCCGCTGCGCGAGACCCTGGCGGCGGCGATGCTGGCCGGCGCCGGGTGGACCGCGACTGCGCCGCTGCTCGATCCGCTGTGCGGCTCGGGGACGATCCCCATCGAGGCGGCCATGGTGGCCCGAGGCATCCCGCCCGGCCTGGCACGCGGCTTCGCGTTCCAGCGCTGGCCGGGATTCGACGAGCGGCTGTGGAGCGCGGTCCTCGACTCGGCCCGCGAGCGGATCCTGCCGGCGAGCCCGGTGCGACTGTTGGGGTCGGACCGCGATCCCGGCGCCATCGAGGCCGCGACTGCCAACGCGGCGCGCGCCGGGGTCGGCGGCGACGTCGAGTGGCGCCGCGCCGCCATCTCCGCGATCGAGCCGCCGCTGGGGCCCGGGTGGGTCGTGACCAATCCGCCCTACGGCGTGCGAGTGGGTGACCGCGGCCGGCTCAGGGATCTCTACGCTCAGCTCGGAAACGTGCTGCGGGCGAAGTGCCCGGGGTGGGAGGTGGCGATGCTGACGGCGCACCCGGCGCTGGAGGGCCAGACCGGGCTCGGGCTCGAGCGGCGGTTCAGCACCGAGAACGGCGGGCTCCGGGTCCGCCTGATGCGAGCCAGGGTCGGCTGACGCGCGGCGGGCGCGGCCCCCGGTAGCCGGGAGCCGGGCCCGCCGTATACTTGAGCGGCTGCGCCTACGCGGCCTTGGCGGGCTTGGAGATGGCGCCGGCGAGCATCTCCGACAGATAGCCGAGGATGGCGCCGATGGCGAGCGCGAGAATGGTCCGGGACCAGGTCCCGTTCGCACCCACCACAACGCTGACGGCGGTCGCGGCGCCGAGGAATGAGCCGGGGATGAAGCCGAGGATGCCGATCTTGGCCTGGAGCACCATGGCGACCGCCGCGAGGCCGACCAGGACCGACAGGACGGGGACGCCGCCGCCGAACCGATTCCATGCGGTCAGCGCGAGAAAGGCCCAGAATACCCCGCTCAGGTTGGAGGCGATGGTCTTGGTGAGGCCCTCGGTCTTGCCGCCGGCGGCGAAGAAGCACCCCCAGGCCACGATCCCTGCCCACACCGGCAGCGCGCCCGGTCCCAGCGCGACGTAGGTCCATCCTGCGATGAGGATGCCGATACTGAGCGCCAGCGCGACGAGTGCGTCCATGTGCTACCTCCATCCATCAGTGGGAAACTGAGCGTACCTCGCCGCGAGCGAGCAGTGGGCGAGGCGGGTGAGGTAAGCGGACCTGCGGCGGGACACGACGGACCGACGTTACGGTTCGCCACGCTGGGCGTCAAGATTGGCGTGAGGTCTCTCGCTCGTCAGAACCAAGGTCCTACCTGGAAGGGTGCGGTCCATGCGACTCAGAGTCACCAGCGTAACTACTGTGCTGGCCATCATTTGTGCCGCTGCTCGCGGCGCGGCCCAGGCCGCTCCGGCGCCCGATTCCACCCGGCCGGTGCTGCTGGTGCCCAAGGCGGTTTGGGACGGCACGGCGGACGCGCCCCAGGAGGGATGGGTGGTCCTGGTCCGCGGCGGGAAGATCGAAGCCACCGGTCCGGAGGCCCGTCTGACCGTGCCCGCGGGTGCCGAGCGCATCCCGCTGGCCGGGACCACGCTGCTCCCCGGGCTGATCGAAGGGCACTCGCATCTCTTCCTGCACCCGTATGACGAGACCCTGTGGGACGATCAAGTCCTGAAGGAACCGCTCGGCCTGCGCATTGCGCGCGCGGTGGCCCATGCCGGGACCACCCTCAGGGCCGGCGTGACCACCGAGCGCGACCTGGGAACCGAGGGCGCGCTCGACAACGACGTCCAGCTGCGCCGGGCCATCGAACAGAAGATCATTCCCGGCCCCCGGCTGCTCGTGGTCACCCGCGCCATCGTCGCCACCGGGAGCTACGGGCCCTCCCGCACCCGCTATGCGTTCGACCCGCCGCAAGGCGCGGAGGAGGCCGACGGCGACGAGGCGATCACCCGGGTAGTCCGCAGCCAGGTCGGCCGCGGCGCCGACTGGATCAAGGTGTACGCCGACTATCCCTGGGGGCCCGGGGGCGAGCTCCGCCCGACGTTCTCCCAGCATGAGCTCGAGGTCCTGGTCGCTGCGGCCCGCGGTGCCGGGCGGCCGGTGGCGGCCCACGCGATGTCGCCGGAGGGCATGCGGCGGGCCGTGCTCGCGGGCGTGGAGACCGTCGAGCATGGCGACCACGGCACTCCCGAGGTGTTCCGCCTCATGCGCCAGCGCGGGGTGGCGCTGTGCCCCACGCTCGCCGCCGGCGAGGCGTACGCGACCTACTTCGACGGATGGGTGAAGGGGCGCGACGGCCCCACGCCCGACCTCGTCGCCAAGCGCGAGAGCTTTCGCGCGGCGCTCGCGGCCGGAGTCACGATCTGCTTCGGCGGCGACGTCGGCGTGTTCCGGCACGGCGACAACGTGCGCGAGCTGGAGACGATGGTGGAATACGGGATGACGCCGGTGGCCGCCCTGCGGTCCGCCACCAGCGTCAACGCGAAGATCTTCCATCTCGACGACCGCCTGGGCCGCGTCGCGCCCGGCCTGCTCGCCGACCTGGTGGCCGTCGAGGGCGATCCCACCCGCGACATCACCGCGCTGCGGCGGGTCAGGATGGTGATGAAGGGCGGGGAACTGGTGAAATGAAGCCTGAGGCGGGCCTCATCCCGAGCTGCGCTCGGGATGAAGCTGCCGCCACCTTCGCGCCTCGCCCTATCGCCCTATCGCCCTATCGCCCTATCGCCCTGCCGCCCCCGCGAGCGCCCGGACCAGCCTCCCGGTAAACTCGAGCCCCTGATAGAACGCCCCCACCCGGATCCGCTCGTCCTTCCCGTGCCACCGAATGTCGTCATAGTCCAGCGGCACCCCTGACACGCCGTAGACCGGCATACCGGCGTTCCGAAGCCAGATGTTGTCCGATGCTCCCGCGTCCATACTGGGTACCACCGCCGCCCCGGGCCACATGGCCGCCGTGATGCTGTCGATCGGTTCGAGCACCTCCGGATCCAGCGGGGACGGCGGCGACGCCACCGGCTCGGCGGTCACCGTCACCTGCACGTTGGTGTCGGCGACCACTCGGCGGATCGTCTCGAGGACGTCGTCGGAGCGCTCGTCGGGCAGCATGCGACAGTTGATGTTGGCGCCGGCCGTCTGGGGCAGCGCGTTGTTGGCGTGGCCGCCGTCGAGGCGTGTGGCCACGCAGGTGGTCCGGAGCACCGAGCTCAGCCACGGCGAGCCCTCCGACAGCCGGCGCATCGCCGTGGTATCTCCGGTCTCCGCCACCATGCGCATCCGCGCGGCGATCGTGTCCGGCTCCGAGGCGGCGGCGCGGGAGAAGTACGCCCGCGTCACGTCGTTGAGGCGTGGCGGAAACTGGTATTGGCCGAAGCGCTCGAGGGCCGCGGCCAGCCGGTAGATCGCGTTCTCCTTCAGGGGGATGGAGCTGTGTCCGCCGGGATTCCGGACCTCGAGCCGAACGTCCATGTAAACCTTCTCGCTGGCCTCGACGTTGCGCTCGTACACCTTGCCGTCGCGCGCCACGGGGTCGCCGGCGTCGGCGTTGATCCCGAACGCCGCGTCGATCAGATGCTTCCGGTTCGCCAGCAGCCACCGCACTCCATTGTCGTCGCCGCCCTCCTCGTCCGCCGTGAGCGCGAGGATCACATCCCGATCCAGCCTCGCCCGCTCCCGCTTGAGCCGGAGAAGCGCCTGGCTGAAGATCGCCGCCATGTCCTTGATGTCGGCCGTGCCGCGGCCGTAGAAGAACCCCTCCTGCTCGGTCAGCACGAACGGCTCGAGCGACCAGTCCTCGCGGCGGGCGTCCACCACGTCGAGGTGGGCGAGCAGCAGGATCGGCTTGCGCGCGCCCGACCCGCGCAGCCGGACCACGAGATTCTGCCGCAGCGGATGCGGACCCGCGATCACCACGTCCTTGGCGGGGAAGCCCGCGGCCAGGAATCGGCGCGCGAGCAGGCGCACCGCCCGGATGGTACTGCCATGGTCGTGGGTCGTGTTGACGCCGACCAGCTCGGCGAAGATCGCGCGGGCCTCGCGCTCGTCCGGCGAGGCTTGGGCGCGAAGCCCCGCGGGTCCGAGGCCGAGCGCGGTGACCGACGAGAGCGCGCCCAGGGCGGTGCGGATACGGCAGGGGAAGCGCACGGAAGACCGGTCCGGGAGGAGGGTGGAACAATATACGTGGAACCCCGGTTTGGTGACGTAAGCCGCCGCCCCGCCGTCCGGCCTGGGGCATACTCGACCCCTTGGCGCGTCCCGGGAGGAACGGGCATCATGGCAGACGACACGCGACCCGCGGAACGGAGCGGGACGTTCACCATCGGCGGGGACATCCCCGTCCACCGCCTCGGCTTCGGGGCGATGCGCATCACCGGCGAAGGGATCTGGGGACCCCCGCGGGATCCCGCTGAAGCCCTGCGCGTACTGCGCCGGGCCCTCGAGCTCGGCATCACCTTCATCGACACTGCGGATTCCTACGGCCCCGAGGTGAGCGAGCATCTCATCGCCCAGGCGCTGTATCCGTATCCACCGGAGCTCGTCATCGCCACCAAGGCGGGTTTCCGCCGGCCGGGTCCCGGCCAGTGGCGTGAAGACGGCCGCCCGGAGTACCTCCGGGAGCGGGTCCACGGGAGCCTCGAGCGGCTGCGGCTCGATCGCATCGATCTGCTCCAGCTTCACAGGATCGATCCCAAAGTCCCGGTGGCAGACCAGATCGGAGCGTTGACCCGGCTGCAGGAGGAAGGAAAGATCCGCCACATTGGCCTCTCCGAGGTCACGGTGGACCAGATCCGCGAGGTCCAGAACCTGGTTCAGGTCGTCACGGTCCAGAACCTCTACAACCTCTCGAACCGCAAGAGTGAGAACGTGCTCGATTTCTGCGAGTCGGAGGGCATCGGCTTCATCCCGTGGTTCCCTCTCGCCACCGGCAGCCTTGCGGCCCCCGGCGGCCCCCTGGCCACGGTGGCCGAGCGGCTCCGGGCCACGCCGTCCCAGGTTGCCCTGGCGTGGCTGCTGCATCGCTCGCCGGTCATGCTCCCGATCCCCGGCACGTCGACCGTGAAGCACCTGGAGGAGAACACCCGTGCCGCGCTGCTCTCATTGGACGACGCGGCGGTGCGACAGCTCGACCGGCAACAGGACTGAGTCGCGTTGCTCCGAAGGACGAAGGGCCCGGCGGAAGCGCCGGGCCCTTCGTGTGCATCGGTTCCGCTCCGCTCGGTGTGCCCTCAGAGCTTCCGCGAGTTACGCACCGTCTCGCTAGACTCGCTCATCTTCTCCACGTCCAGGTCTTTCTGGCCGGTCACGCGGTGCCAGGCATCGCGGACGGCATCCTTGATGTTCTCCCAAGTGGATCCACCTGCCGACCGGTGCTCGAACTTGTCCCATCCGGTCCGCAGGTCCGACTCCACGTCCTTCCAGGTCCGCCCCATGCTATGGCGGCCCGACTCGAAACCGTATCGATACGCCGGCCGGAACTCCTCGTAGGTGTATCCGGCGGCATAGGGGCGCGAGTTGAAGTTCTCCTGCCACCACAGATCTTCCTGGTCCCAGGTTCTGTTGTCTGCCATGCTCTCCTCCAATGCTGTAGACACCGTGGCGAGAGGCAAGCTAGACCCTACCGCGATCGCTCGACGTGAGCCTGGTCACGCTGAGCGCAGAGATCGTCTGAGGCGACCTGCCACAACCTCGGCAGGTCGCGATGCAGGCTCTGCTCCGCCCTCGTGGCCTGGACTCCGCCGGGTCAGCCTCCGCCTCGCCATCCTCCGTGATCGCAGACGCTTGCACCGCCGTTCGGCGCCGGATCCCCGATCGGCGCTCGCGCCGTCGGATTGGGCACATCCGTTGCAGACGGGGGGCTGGTCCGCCCGCGGGTCAAAGTCTTCTTCACTGCGCGCCCATACGCCCCGATGCGAAGCTTCCGCGCTCTTCACTGGAGTGAGCCATGGTCACGTTTCTGAAAGGCCGCCGCCGCGATGACGACGCCGTAGTCGCCGTCAATGCGAACGGGGCGAACATCACCGCCGCGCTGGAAGCCATGGTTCGCCGCGCCGAGACGGCGGTGGAGCAGTTACGTCAGCTGGCGCCGATCATGGAGCGGTCGGCCGAGCTGGACACCCTGCGTGAGCGGTGCACGGCGGTCGAGCAGCAGGTCTTTGAGCTCGAGTCGCTGGGCTCCCGGCTCGCGGAGGCGCAGCAGCAGGCGGAGCGGCTGGCGACGGCCGGTGAGGAAATGGACCGGATCCAGGGCCGCATGGGCGACCTGGGACAGAAGGTCGAGGGCGCGCTGCTGCTTCGGGAAGACGTCGAGCGAGTCCTGAGCATGGAGGGCCCGGTCTCGGCGCTCCGGAGCGAGGCCGAATCCCTGCGCGGCCAGATCGCCGAGATGGTGGAGGGCGTGGGCCGGATCCGCGGCCAGCACGACGACGCCTTGACCGCCCACCGCCAGACCACCACCAGGCTCGAGGCCATCGACCAGGAGCACCAGGCCGCGCTCGGCCGGCTGGACGAGACCGCCCGCCGGCTGCAGGGCGTCGAGCGCTCGCTCGACCCGCTCACCCAGGCCACCGAGGCCATCCCCGGAGTCCAGCACCAGCTCGCCGTGCTCAAGTCGCTCGCCGACCACCTGGCCCAGAAGACCACCTCGCTGGAGCAGCAGCGTGAGGCGGTGGACCGGGCCGCCGGCCAGATCAGCAAGCTCACCGTGATGGACCGCGAGCTCGACACCTGGCTCCGGCGGCAGGAGGAGCAGATCCGCCGCTTCGGCGCCATCGAGGCGAAGATCGCCGACGTGCAGGCGGTGCACGTGAAAGTGATGGCCCGGAACGAGGAGCTGCAGGGCGCGCAGCAGGAAGCCGAGACCGCGCAGCAGGCCGCCCGCCAGGCGCTGGCCGATCTGCGCGAGCAGATGCGGAAGAGCAGCGAGAGCTTCGAGCTCGAGAACCGCGGGCTCCACGCCGTGAGCGAGCGCGTCGGCGACCTACGCTCGGCGGTGAAGGAGTGCGAGGCCCGCTTCGCCGTGCTCGATGCTGCGAGCCAGGGCACCGCGGCGGTCCAGGCCCAGGTCCGGAGCCTGACCGAGCAGGCGGGCGCGTTGTCGCAGGAGCTGGTGCGGCAGGCCGAAGAGGCGCGCCGCATCGCCGTGATGCGCGAGAACGCCGAGCACCTCGAGACCCTGGCCGGCGACACGGCCGAGCGGATGCAGCGGATCGAGGTCTTGAAGCCGCAGCTCGACGAGGCGGTGCGCCAGCTCGCGACCCTCAAGGGCACCCATGAGATGATGGCGGACGGCCTGGAGCAGATGCGGCTGGCGCAGGCCGAGATGATCCGGGTGCGGGAGAGCCACGCGGAGACCCAGAACTGGCTCACCACGACCGACGGGTGGGCCCGGAAGGTCGAGGAGCAGGTGAAGAACCTCCAGTCGATGGAGCCCGCGGTCGAGCGGATTCGGGCCGACATCGAGGAGGTGCGCGCCGCGATGGGGGACATCGAGTCGCGCCGCGGTATGGTGGAGGAGATGCAGCGCCGCCTGGGCGACCTCGGCACCCTGGGCGCCGAGCTCAAGGAGCGCGCCGAAGGCCTGAAGGCTCGCATGGAAGGGGCGGAAGGGCGATTCAGCCAGCTCGCGGCCCGGGCCGACGAGGCCAGCAAGGTGTCCGACACGATCGCAGAGGTCGCCGCCTCGGTGACCGCGGCCGAGCGCCGGCTCGACGGGGTAGACGGGTCGGTCCGCGCGCTCGAGACTCGCACCACGCAGCTCGACGACCTCGAGGAGCGGATCCGGCTGCTGGGTCAGGAGCTCGAGCAGCGCCAGGGCGCGCTGGACAAGGCCACGGAACACCTGACCCGCGCCTCCGCGCTCCGGCAGGAGTCGGCCGAGACGGCGCAGAACCTCGAGGATCTGACGCGCAAGATCGGCACGACCCTGCAGAAGGCCGATCATCAGGCGCAGGGACTCGACCGCCTCACCGGCGAGCTCGCGAAGCGCGCCGACACGCTCAAGCCCATCGAGCGCCAGCTCGGCCAGTTCGAGGGTCTGCTCTCCCAGTGGGAGTCCGCCCAGACCGAGGCCGCGCGGGGGCTCGAACAGACGCTGGCCCGCCAGGGCGCGGTGGATGCGCTCGAGGCGCAGGTCAAGCACGTCTTCGACCTGGCCGATCGGGCGGTGGAGCACGCCCAGACCATCGGAGGCTCACGCCGCGAGATCGAGGAGACCTACCAGCTGCTGCAGGAGACCCACGCCCAGCTCAAGTCGGCGGAAGAGTCGTTGCACGGGTTCGAGGCGCGCCGCCGCCAGCTCGAGCGCACCGAGCAGCGCTTGGCGCGAGCCGAGGCGCTGGCCCTCGAGGTCCGCTCCACGGTGGACTCGCTCCAGGCGCAGCGCGCGGTGGTGGAGCACGTGATCGAGCGCTCGGGCGCGCTCACCTTCCAGATCAAGCAGGCGGAGGCCGTGGTCGAAACCCTGCGGCGCGAGCGGACGCTGGCGTGTGACGTCAGCGCGGCCGTGGCCGCAACGCGGGAGTCGGACGAAGAGAACTAGCAGCACGGCCGCG
>JBOHSB010000209.1:0-6630 GCA_050733015.1 Gemmatimonadales bacterium | reverse complement strand
GGGTCACGGCGACAGGCCCGTGACCCTCGGCCTGTTCCCCGGACTCGCCGATCCCGCCGGCGACCAGCGCTGGGGCCTTCGCGCCTCCATCCGGGTCTACGCCGACACCTCCATCGTGCTGGCGCGCGCAGACAGCGCCTCGGGCACGGTCGCTCCCCATGCGACGGCCGTCGCGGAGTTCCGGCTTCCGCCCTCGCTCTGGCCGATGGGCCCGGGATTCGTTCCGCTCGGCCTCCTCGTCGCGCGCGCGGATGGGCGGAGCTGGACCCGCGAGGTCGACCTCGCGCCCGCCGGCACGGCGCTGGTGCCGTGAGCGAGGCCGGGCGCGGAGCCGTGCGGATCGCGGCGGGCCAGGGCTTCTGGGGCGATTGGCTCGAGGCTCCCGTCCGCCAGGTGTGCGGGGGACCGATCGACTACCTGATGATGGACTATCTGGCCGAAGTGACCATGTCCATCATGCAGAAGCAGAAGTCGCGCGATCCCACCGCCGGATACGCGCGCGACTTCGTTCCGCTGATGGAGCGGATCCTCCCGGACGTCGTCGCCAAAGGCATTCGGGTCACCTCCAACGCCGGCGGGGTGAACCCGCGCGGGTGCGCCGAGGCGGTCCTCGCCGTGGCGCGGAAGCTGGAGCTGCCGCGCCGCCTCAAGGTCGGCCTGGTGTCGGGTGACGACATCCTGGGCCGCCTGGACGACCTGATCGCGCGGGGCCATGCACTGTCCGACATGGAGACCGGGCGGCCGCTGACCGACATCCGTGACCAGGTGCTGTCCGCGAACGCCTATCTCGGGATGGCGCCGATCGTCCAGGCGCTCCGGGGCGGCGCCGACGTGGTCGTGACCGGTCGAGTAACCGACACCGGCCTGACGCTGGGACCCATCTTCCACGAATTCGGCTGGTCGCCGGACGATTGGGACAAGGTCGCCGCCGGCACCGTCGCGGGACACATCATCGAGTGCGGCGCGCAGGCCTCCGGTGGCAACCTGCTCAAGGGCTGGCGCACGGTGAAGGGACTGGCCGATCCGGGTTTCCCCATCGTCGAGGCCTCGCCCGATGGCAGCTTCGTCGTCACCAAGCACCAGGGAACCGGGGGCGTGGTGTCGGTCGCGTCGGTCACGGAGCAGCTGGTCTACGAGATGGGTGACCCGCACAGCTACATCACGCCCGATGGCGTCGCCGACTTCACCTCGATCCAGCTCCGCCAGGCCGGACGCGATCGCGTGCGGGTGAGCGGCATCCGCGGCGGCCCCCGCACGCCGATGCTCAAGGTGTCCATCGCCTATTTCTGGGGCTACAAGGCGGTCGGCACCCTGGTGTACGCCTGGCCCGAGGCCTACGACAAGGCCAAGGCGGCCGACCGCGTGCTCCGGCAGCGTCTGGCTGACCTCGGCCTCGAGTACGATCAGATCCTCACCGAGTACGTCGGCGTGGACGCGACCCATGGCCGGCTGAGCGGGCCGCCCGGCGCGGACCTGCCCGAGGTCCAGCTCCGGGTGGGCGTTCGCGCGCGGGAACGCGGGCCGGTCGAGCGGTTCACCCGGGAGATCGCGCCGCTGGTGCTGACTGGGCCGCCGAGCGTCACCGGGTTCGCCGGCGGTCGCCCGGCCGTCGAGGAGATCGTGGCGTACTGGCCGGCGCTGATCGACCGGCGCGAGATCGAGCCCTTCGTGCGGGTCGAGATCCTGGAGGCCTGACGTGCCCAAGACCACGAAGCGCGCCCGCAGCGGCACCCGCCCACTTCAGCTCCGCTACCTGGCCCACGCCCGCTCAGGCGACAAGGGAAACACCGCGAACGTGGGACTGATCGCGCTCGACAAGGCCAACTACGAGCTGCTCGTGCGCGAGGTGAGCGTGGCCCGCGTAGCCCGCCACTTCAAGGGCATGGTGAGCTCGGTCGAGCGGTTCGAGCTGCCCAACCTGGGCGCCCTCAACTTCCTGCTGCATGACGCGCTCGACGGTGGTGGGACGCTCTCGCTCAAGACCGACGCTCAGGGCAAGGTCTACTCCACGGCGCTGCTCCGGATGGAGATCCCGGTGCCTTCGGCCCTCGCGCGCCGGCTGGACCGCGGATGAAGAGCGCCGACGCGCCGCTCCGCGTCGCGCTCGAGGCCGGGACCCTCACCCTGACGCTCGACCGGCCGGAGAAGCGGAACGCGTTGAGCGCCGCGCTCATCGAAGCGTTGCACGCCGGCCTCGAGCGCGCCGATCTCGATGCCGATGCCCGGGTGGTCGTGCTACGCGGCGCCGGCAAGGACTTCTGCGCCGGCGCCGATCTCGACGAGCTGCTGGCCTCGGCCGAGATGTCGCCGGCCGAGAACGAGGCCGCGGCGCTCCGGCTGGGCGCGCTGTTCGGCCGGATCCGCCGGTTGCCAAAGCCGGTCGTCGCCGTAGTGCAGGGGAGGGCGCTCGCGGGCGGCGCCGGCCTCGTGACGGCGTGCGACCTGGCCGTTGCGGGCGAGGGGGCGCAGCTCGGATACCCCGAGATCCAGCGCGGCTTCGTGCCGGCCATGGTCATGACGCTCCTGCAGCGGGCGGTCGGCGAGAAGATGGCTCTGGACCTGGTGCTGACCGGTCGGGTGCTCCCGGCGCAGGAGGCACGGGCAGCCGGGCTGCTCGCGCGGGTGGTTCCGGATGCCGCGCTCGAGCGCGAGGCCCGCTCGCTCCTCTCCGGCCTGGCCGAGGCGAGCCCGTCGGCGCTGGCGCTCACCAAGCAGCTCTTCTATCAGCTCGACGGCCGGTCGCCGGAAGACGGCATCGCCCTGGGCGCCCGGGTCAACGCGGCCGCGCGGCAGACGCCGGACTTTCGCGCGGCCATCGCCCGATTCCTCGGGCGGTGAGTTGGACGACGTTTCGGATCGGGCTGGCGCTGGCCGGCTTCGCCGTCGCGGTGCTTTCCGTCGCGCTCGAGAACCACCGGCTCGGCTGGGCCGCCATCGCCCTCCTGCTCGGCTCCCTCATCGTCCGCCTGCTCCAGCGACGGAATCGGCCAATGTGACGCTTGTCACATGGCCCGCGTATTGCCCTCCACTACTTTGTCGCCGAGCGACGGATCGTCTTCACGAGCACTCCAGCGCGTTCCATTGACAAGGAGGAGCAGTATGCAGGGCATAGCGAAGGCCGTGGTGGCAGTCGGATTGGGATTGGGCTTGCATGCGGCGAACTTGCACGCGCAAACGCCGGTTCGCTTCGGGCTCGGCGGGGGTGTGTCGATCCCGAGTGGCTCCTTCAGCAACTCGTTCAAGACCGGTTGGAACGGGACCGCCCTGGTTCAGTTTATGCCGGCGTCCAGCCCGGTGGGATTCCAGGTCGACGGATCATATCATCAGATGAAGTTCGAGAGTGGTGGCGGGAAGGAGCAGATCATCGACGGGACCGCCAACGTGGTTTATGAGTTCAAGACCTCTCCGGACAGCAGGTTCCGGCCCTATCTGATCGGCGGCGGGGGCGTGTACAACCTAAAGGAGAAATTCGACGTTGGTTCCTCCGCCTCCACTACCAAGTTCGGTATCAATGCCGGTGCCGGCTTCAACTTCGGGGCGGCCAGCACCTCGCTGTTCGTCGAAGGCCGGTTCCACAACGTCTTCGTGACCGGCTCCGACTTCCACTTCATCCCGATCGTCGTCGGTGTGCGTTTCGGAGGCAGCGGCGGCGGGACCTGACCGCTCGGTAGACCGAGCCACGAGGCCGCCGGGGTTCCCCGGCGGCCTTTGGCGTGTTTTGGATGTCCCATGGGACAGAACGATGCGGGCGTTCTGGCGGGGGATGTCAGCTTGACACATGTCGGCGCATCTGAGGCCGCCCGCCCACTGCTGCGCCACCATTTCGGTCACCCTGATTTCCGGCCGGCCCAGGCAGCGACGTCGGGACGGTTGTGGGCCCGATAATTCTGCCACGAAGGTCGGTATCAACGCCCCTGCAGGGGTTCGACTTCAAGGCCGGGAACGCCGCCCTCTTCGTCGAGGGCCGCCTCCCCGGCGTCTTTATGGACGGCCCCAATCTCAAGTTCATCCCGATAGCGGTTGGTGTGAGATTCGGCGGTAACTAAGATTCGGCTTGTTCTAGGCCCACGCGTAATGTCCGGCCGTGGGCGGGACCGAACGAGCTGGTGCTTAGCGGCTCGTGTCAGCCTCACCTGAGGCCTGCATCTCTCGACGACGCCCACGACTTCTCCGCCGTCCGTTTTGGTCACCCCGAATTTCGGACTGCCCAGGCTTCCTTCGTCCGCCTCGGTGTAGGCGGCTGGGACCCCTTTGCCTTCCTCCTCACCGGCGGCGGTTAGTCGGTCTGCGGGTGGCATCATCAACGCGACGGCTTGCTGGGGCACCGTGTGCGCTACCGCACTCCCTCCAATAGAGGAGCCGGCTTTCAGATGGGGGATCGCGACTCGGGTGTTCGAGTAGGTGCCTCCCCTAACATACGTCCAAGAAACCCGCATTGACTCCCTGGAGCCATCAAGAACACAACTGAGGTGGCCTCGTCGGGTTTCAGTCGGTCAGCAGTCGGCACTGGGCTTGAATCCGTCGTGCTGCGCGCCAGCTGCCGTCTGGAAGAAGACCTGGAACTTAGAGGGAATCCCTTTCCGAGCAGCACAGCTGTTTGGGTAGAACAACTTGAGCCGCGTGTCGCCGACGAACTTGGCATCCACATGGACCTGCGAGAGACTCGGCGGCGGTAGAACCGTGGTCCTTTCGGGCTCTGCGTGAACCGTATCCGGCCGCACCGCGAACGTAGCCGGCGGCTCGGGTGCGTTGGACCTTGCCGTTTCAGCCGGTGCCCTTGGAGTTTCAGCCGGTGCTGTTGCTGGGACTGGTGGCGGCGAGTTCCGGTACTTTTCAACGGTGATACCGAGTCCTAACTGCCCCACGTTGGCATTCGCGTCCGACCCGCGCACGGCGAAGCCGCTCCAATAAGGTGTGATGCTGAGGTTCCCGCCCGTCCGGAAGTCATATCCCAAGCCCAGCACGAGTCCGACACCGGTTCTGGTGATGCTCCCGAAGCCGTCAACTTTCACCTCAATCTGCCCCACGCCAACCCCGGTGTTGACATAGAATCCTCCGGTCTTGGATGGGTAGAACCGAAGCCGGGCATCAAGCGTTCCGACCGTCGTAGTGGCATCGCCGTAGTCCCGGTACCAACCGCTGGAGCCAACGCCTAACTGGAGTTTGGGACTCAGAGTCCCGCCTAGCGCGACGTCGGCACTGAGGCCGCCGTCGCGGTTCCTGCAGTCTTCGCAGCCAAGCGACCCGTAGCCAAGCCCGGCGTTTAACCAGAAGCCATGCCGCTCCTGCGCCATAGCCGAGCCAGCGAGCGCGAGCATGAGTAGGAAGGTGAGACTGACAGTCCCACGCATGGATGCTCCGTTCAAGTGAAGGTCTCAGCAGTCGCCGCTGGCCACGAAGCCATCCCTGGTTGCGCCGTCTGCCGTCTGGAAGAACACCTGAAAGTCGGCGGGGATAGCGTGTTGCGCGGCGCAGCCCAGTGGGTAGTACACGCGAATACGGGCGTCGCCTACGTAATTGGTCCCGGGCGGGAGCTGGCTGTAGCCGACAACCGCCCGAACGGTGTCCGGTGATGCAGTCGGGGGAGTCGGTGCAGTCGGCGCAGCTTGCTCAGTCGGTGCGGGTTGCGATGCCGGTGTCCGGACGGCATCCGCCGTCGCCGGACGTGGAGCCGCCGCTGGTGCCGCGCTCACGGAAGGTGCCACCGGTTCAAAACTCGCCATGCAGCTATCGCCCTGGGTCTGGCTCCAGCTGCTCGTGGCCGCGTCGATAATCACTGGGACCAATCCCAGCAGGATGTCCGCAACCACCCATCCGCCACCCGTGCCCTTGCTGAGGGTACAGGTAACTTCTTTGAATCCCTCCTTCCGGAACACAAAGGCGTGTTCCTTCTGGTTGCTGAGATTCACTTTGAATGGCGTGGTGCCGAGGCGTGCACCGTCGAGGAACACTTCGGCTCCGTCGGGATTGGAGCGCAAGTCGAAGTTCTTTTGCTTCGAACCGAAGATGGCCGCGCAGCCGGCCAACAGAATGAGCACGCTCGTCGCAACTGCACGGCGCATCAAGGGCTCCGTTGAATAGGTGGAATGGATTGGTTGGGATGCGTGCTGGCGGGCCAGACTGCCAACAGCGAGAATCTGGCCCGTGGTACCACTCGTGGCAAGACCATACGCCGTAAGTGTCCGCTAGCTGGCGAGCCAGAGCGTCAGTATCGCCACGGCGAACGCCGCGTGTCCCGCGCAAACCTACCCTTCGCCCCTGCCCTCGGCCTTCGCTTCCTTCGCAGTTTGCCACCATGAGTTGCTGCGATTCGCCGGTGGCCTGTATCGCCTCAAGGCAAAGCCTGATGTCCGGGCCTCGGCCCTCCAGCAGTTCGGCATCAATTCGGGTGCCGCCTTCAACTTCGGGGCGGCCAGCACCTCGTTGTTCGTCGAGGGGCGGTTCCACAACGTCTTCGTGACTGGCTCCGATTTCCACTTCATCCCGATCGACATCGGCGTGCGGTTCGGAGGCAGCGGCGGCCGCACCTGACCGCTGCTGAGGAAGGCCGAGCCAAGAGGCCGCCGGGTTCCCCGGCGGCCTTTCGCGTGTCCCGGATGTCCGATGGGACAGAACGATGCGGGCGTTCTG
>JBOHSB010000208.1:0-1607 GCA_050733015.1 Gemmatimonadales bacterium | reverse complement strand
TCCCCCAGGCGCTCGCTCTCCGCTCACCCCGATCCCGACAACGCGCGAGCCAACCGCTACGGCGTCGTCCCCGGCGGCGCGGTCCATGCGTCGTTGCTCGGATTGACGTCCGGAAACAGCCCGTCCGGGTTGACCCGAGCGCTGACCACCGGCGGGCCCGGCGGCACCCGGTACACGAACCGGTTGCCGTTGTACCAGATCTCGACCGGCAGCTTCACCGTGGTCTTGCTGCCGTCGGCGAAGCCGAGCTCAAGCTCGACCGGCATCACCGCGGCGCCGAGGCTCCGGATGGTCACCAGCGTGCTGCTGTCGGGGGCCTGCTTTACGCTCTCCACGCTCTGGTCGAGCGCGGCCGTGGTGTAGAAGAAGCCGCGCCAGAACCAGGACAGATCGCGGCCCGACACCTCCTCCATCGTTCGGAAGAAATCGGCCGGCTGCGGGTGCTTGAACGCCCAGCGCCGGGTGTACTCCCGGAAGGCGGTGTCGAACACTTCCGGGCCGAGCACCTTGTTGCGTAGGGCGAGCAGCATGATGGAGGGCTTCTGGTAGGCCAGGCTGCCGAGATTGTCGTTGTTGCGGTACCGGTTGGCGGGCGTCATGATCGGCTGGGCAGTCGGCCCCTGGTCCAGGGTGGTGACGAACCGGATTTCGCTCCGTCGGGTGTCGGCGTCGTCCCGCTTCCAGTAGTCCTCCTCGGAGAACGTGTTGATGAAAGTGTTGAACCCCTCGTCCATCCAGGCATAGCGCCGCTCATCCGATCCGACCGTCATCGGGTACCACATGTGCCCGATCTCGTGCGTGATCACGTTGTAGAGCTCGTCCTTGTCGTTGGCCGGCGCTTCCATCGCGACCATCGGATATTCCATTCCCGAGACCGGCCCCTCGATCGCGCTGATCTGCGGGTACGGATAGCGGAACCAGTGCGTGCTGTACTCGAGAATGGAGAAGCGGCTCATCCTGGCCGCGTCCTCCCAGGTGGCGCGGGCGTCGTTCCGGTAGTAGGCCTGCGCCAGCATGCCGTCCCAGCCGGACGCATCCCACACGTACTCGGGCGACGCCGCCCAGGCCACGTCACGGACCCGCTCGGCGCGGAACCGCCAGGTGAGCATGCCGTCGCGCCTGGGGCGCGCGGCGCCGGAGGCGAGCTCGTCCGCGGTGATGATCGCGACCGTGCTGTCGGACTTGACCGCCGCGGCCAGCCGGGCGCGCTGCGTGGGGGTCAGCACCTGTTCCGGGTTCTGCAGGACGCCGCTTCCGGCGACGATGTAGCCGGCCGGAAGGGTGACCTCGTAGTCGATGTCGCCGTATTCGAGGTAGAACTCGCCCTGACCCAGATACTGGTCGGTATTCCATCCGTGCACGTCGTCGTATACCGCCATCCGCGGATACCACTGGCCGATCTCGTACAGGCTGCCCTCGCGCCCCATCCGGTCGGCGCCGTGCTCGGGGACGTTGAAGCTGTAGGCCAGATCGAACACGGTCGTCTCGCCGGGCGCGAGCGGCCGGGCGAGCTGGACGTACATCATCGTGTCGTCCACGCGGTGGGCGACCGGGGTCGCGGGGAGCGCGCGCGCGGCGTCCGCAGCCAACGCGGAGGAGCGGTGGCG
>JBOHSB010000207.1:0-3290 GCA_050733015.1 Gemmatimonadales bacterium | reverse complement strand
GGACCAGTTGGTCGGCGTGATCACCGACCGCGACATTACCATCCGCTCCGTCTCCGACGGACATGACCCGCGGACCGATCGGGTGCGCGATACCATGACGCCGGACGCGGAAACCGCCGCGGCCGGTAGAGCGCCACCACGCGGCCCAGGATGGTCTCCGCCGCCTTGCCCGACAGCTGCTGGTACACGATCGCTTCGACCAGAGCCGCGAACAGGCTCTGGGTCGGCTCGGGCCGCATGGTGAATGCGCCCGCGCGGAGGATGAGCGCCCCCAGGCGCGGGTCGGCGGCTGCGAGGTGGCGGCAGGCGGCCTCGGGGTCGTAGGCGAGACCGGGAACGGCAAGGCTGACACCCATGAGGTGGAAGATACACGGCCCCTCACCGGCCGCCTGCCGCGAGCAGGCCCGTGGCGGCCAATACCAGTGCCGCTCCGCCAAGCTGCCACGGACCGGGCACGTCGCCGAACAGCGGGATCGCGAGCAGATAGGTGAGCACGACGCCGAGGTTGGAGATCGCCGACACCGGCGCGGCCCGCTGGAGCGAGTAGGCCCGGGTCATCGCGAGCTGCGCGCCGCCCCCGCCCAGACCGGCGCCCACCAGCGCGAGACTGCCCCGCAGATCCGGCCAGCGCCAGACCGGCAGCGCCAGCGCGATCATCGTAGCCAGACCGACCAGCGAGAAGTGCAGCACGATCGCTTCGTGCGACTCGCCCGGCCCGATTCGCCGGAGCCAGATCATCGCGAGCGCATAGAAGAAGGCGCCCAGGGTCGCGACCAGCGCCACCGGCCACGCGATCGCGAACGCCGGGCGGACGAGGAGCACCACGCCCGCGAAGGCCACGACGACCGCCAGCGCGACGTGGCGGCCCACGCGCTCGCCGAGCAGCGGGCGCGAGAGGAGACCGATGAACAACGGGGCCGTGGCGCCCAGCGTGGCCGCGTCGCCGACCGCGACCCGGCTCGAGGCCAGCGCGTAGAAGCTCCCCGCCGCGGCCAGCGTGCCGTAGATGCTTCGCCGCCAGGTGCCGGCGCGATCGGTGATCCGAAGCGATCGGCCCGTCGCGGCGGCGAGCGCGCCGGCGATCACCGCGCCGACGAGGAACCGCCCCGCCGCGATCTCGGACCAGGGGAGGTGCAGGCTGCCGAGGCGGGCGCACACGTTCATCCAGGCGAAGCAGGCCTGGGCCACGATCATCCAGCCGAGACCTCGGGCGGTCACACGGGCCATGGAGTCCTTGGACGGCAAGCGCCAAAGTTAATGGCGACGGCGCGCGCCGCGGCCGGCGTACTCCCTGAGTCATGCCTCACGTAGCCTTGACGGGCGTCCCCGCGCACGTTCCTTTGGCGCATGCACCCCGACGAATTCCGCCGCCACGCACACGTGCTGGTCGACTGGATGGCCGACTACCTGCGCGATGTCGGCACGCTGCCCGTGACCCCGGCCGTCGCACCGGGCGATATCCGCCGCCAGGTGCCCGACGCGCCGCCGCTCCACCCCGAGCCGTTCGACGCGCTGTTCGCGGACTTCCGGCGCGTGATCCTGCCGGGCATGACGCACTGGAACCACCCCGGCTGGTTCGCCTACTTCCCCGGCAACAACAGCGCGCCGTCCATTCTGGGCGAGATGCTCACCGCCACCCTGGGCGCGCAGTGCATGAGCTGGGCGACGTCGCCCGCCGCGACCGAGCTCGAGCAGGTGGTGATGGACTGGCTCCGCCAGATGATGGACCTCCCGGCCGAGTTCGTGGGGGTCATCCAGGACACGGCGTCGACCGCCACGCTCGTGGCCCTGCTCAGCGCGCGCGAGCGGGCCACGGCGGGCAAGGCGGGCGCGGCCGGCCTCGCGGCCGCCGGGACGCCGCTTGCCGTGTACGCCTCGCGCGAGGCGCATTCCTCGATCGATAAGGCGGTCAAGCTCGCGGGCTACGGGCTCGACCTGCTGCGACCCGTCGAGACCGACGCGGCCTTCGCGCTCCGGCCGGAGGCGTTGGCGCGCGCGCTCGAGGCCGACCGGAACGTCGGCATTCGCCCGGCGTGCGTGGTGGCCACGGTGGGAACCACCTCGAGCACGGCGATCGATCCGCTCCGGCCGATCGCCGAGCTGTGCCGGCGCTCGGGCGCCTGGCTGCACGTGGACGCCGCCTATGCGGGCGCCGCGGCGATCGTGCCCGAGCTCCGGCCCCTGTTCGACGGCATCGAGGCCGCCGACAGCATCGTCTTCAACCCGCACAAGTGGCTGCTGACCAACTTCGACTGCACGGCGTACTTCGTGCGCGATCCGGCGGCGCTACTCTCGACCTTTCAGGCGACCCCGGAATACCTCCGCACCGCCTACGACGCCGACGTGGTGAACTTCCGCGACTGGGGGATCCAGCTGGGCCGCCGGTTCCGCGCCCTCAAGCTGTGGTTTGTGATCCGGAGCTACGGCGTCGAGGGGCTGCGTGCGATCATCCGGCGGCACGTGGCGCTGGCCCGCGAGCTGGCCGGCTGGGTGGAAGACGACCCGGCCTTCGAGCTGATGGCCCCGGTGCGGTTCGGGCTGGTGTGCTTCCGGTGGCGGTCGGCGGGACGGACGGAGGAGGAGCTCGACGCCCTCAACGCTCGGCTGCTCGCCGAGGTGAACGCGACGCGAGAGCGGTACCTGACGCACACTCGGCTGGGCGGCCGGTACGCGATCCGCCTGGTGGTGGGGCAGCGGGCCACCGAGCGGGAGCACGTGCGGCGGGCCTGGGAGGCGGTGCGGGAGGTGGCGGGCTCGTTACGGTAGGAAGACGGAGAGGTCCCTCGCTTCGCGCGGGATGACGGACTCGCCAGCTCACCCCGCGAGCGCTGCCTCGGGTACCGGCTGCTGCAGCAACGGACGAAGATAGCGGCCGGTGTGGGACGCCTCCACCGCCGCGACTTGCTCGGGCGTGCCCTGTGCCACCACCGCGCCGCCGGCGTCGCCGGCCTCGGGTCCCAGGTCGACGATCCAGTCGGCCCGCTTCACGACGTCGAGGTGGTGCTCGATGACCACCACGGTGTGCCCCGCGTCCACCAGCCGGTCGAGCACCTGGATGAGAACCCGCACGTCATCGAGGTGCAGGCCGGTGGTGGGCTCGTCGAGGATGTAGAGCGTGCGTCCGGTGGCGCGACGGGAAAGCTCCTTGGCGAGCTTCACGCGCTGCGCCTCGCCGCCCGAGAGGGTCGGAGCGGGTTGCCCGAGCCGGATGTACCCGAGGCCGACGTCCACGAGCGTCACGAGGTGGCGGGCGATCGGCGGCTGGTGGGAGAAGAAGCCCAGCCCCTCCT
>JBOHSB010000206.1:0-7205 GCA_050733015.1 Gemmatimonadales bacterium | reverse complement strand
GTCCCTCGCTTCGCTAGGGATGAAGAGCCGGACCCATGTTGACCCTGCTCCGAAACGCCGAGCTGTACGACCCCGCTCCCAGGGGCAGGCAGCACCTGCTGGTGGCGGGCGAGACGCTGGTCTGGGTCGGGCGCGACGTGCCGGCACTCGACCGCGCGCTCGGCGTGGTGGAGGTGGACCTCGAGGGCCGGCGGGTCGTCCCCGGACTCATCGACGGGCACGTCCACCTGACCGGCGGCGGCGGCGAGGCGGGTCCCCACACGCGGGTGCCGCCGGTCGCGCTCAGTCGGCTCACGGCCGGCGGCGTCACCACGGCCGTCGGGGTCCTCGGCACCGATGACACGGTGCGCACGACGGCCGAGCTGGTGACCGTCGCCCGCGGGCTCATCCAGGAAGGCTTGAGCGCCTGGTGCCACACCGGCGGCTACCACGTGCCGCTCACCACCGCCACCGGCAGCGTCCGGCTCGACATCGTGCTCATCGACCTGGTGCTCGGCGTCGGCGAGCTGGCCATCAGCGACCACCGCTCCAGCCAGCCCACGCTCGACGAGCTGCTCCGCATCGCGGCCGACGCGCACGTCGGCGGGCTCATGAGCGGCAAGGCGGGGATCGTCCACCTGCACGTGGGCGATGGCGAGGCGGGCCTCGAGCCGCTGCGGCAGGCGCTCGATCGGAGCGAGCTGCCGGCGGCGGTGTTCAACCCGACCCACGTGAACCGCAAGCGCCGGCTGTTCGACGAGGCGATGGCCCTGGCCGAGCGCGGCTGCACGGTGGACATCACCGCATTTCCGGTGGAGGACGGCGAGGACGCCTGGCCGGCGGAGCAGGCGCTGGTGCGCTACCTCGACGCAGGCCTCCCAGCCGAGCGAGTCACGGTGAGCTCGGACGGCGGCGGGTGCCTACCGGTCTTCGACGACGAGGGGCGGGTGTCGGCGATGGCCGTCGCCTCGCCGGCGGCGCTGGGTGAGACGCTCCGCACGGTGCTCCGCTGCGGGCAGGCGCTCGAGCGGGTGCTGCCGGCGTTCACCAGCAATCCGGCGCGGCTGCTGAGGCTGGAGCGGAAGGGGCGGCTGGTCGCGGGGGCTGACGCGGACTTGGCGGTGCTGAACGCCGACGGGGCCGTGGCGGACGTGATGGCGCGCGGGGGTTGGCACCGGAGGGGGGGCGCCGCGGTGCGGCTGGGGGCGTTTGAGGAGCGTCAGTCGCACCAGGCGTGAAGCGCACTCAACCGGAATCACCCTGAGGGAAGCGAAGGGGGCGTGCGTACGGTCATGGCCCCTTCGCTTCGCTCAGGGTGACTCATCCCGGGAGCCTCCTCCCTACCCTCCTACCTACCCTCCTGCCTACCCTCCTGGCTCCCACCCTGGCCGCCCCTGCCGAACCTCCGACCCCGGTGTATCTTAGGCGCTCGTGACTTGGGCCGGCGGCGTCCCGCCGGCCATACTCTTGGCGGGAGGGCCCTGGTGGCGGACGGCCGCGGCTACATCATTCCGGTGGGTGGAGCGGAAGAGAAGATCGGCGACATCGCGATCCTGCGGCGGTTCGCGTCGCTCTGCGGCACGGCCGGCCGGATCGCCATCATCCCGACGGCCTCCGAGGTGAGCGACACGGGGGCCCGCTACGAGACGCTGTTCCAGGGTCTCGGCGTCACCGAGGCCAAGTCCCTCCCCATCCACGAGCGCGCCGACGCCGAGCTGCCCGAGCTGCTCGAGATCCTGGACCGATCCGACGGCATCTTCCTGACCGGCGGCAACCAGCTGCGGCTCAGCACGATGATCGGCGGCACGTCCATGGCCAAGGCGCTGCGCCGGCGGAATGCGGAGGGCGCGCACATCGCGGGAACGTCGGCGGGCGCGGCGTTCCTGTGCGAGCACATGATCGCGTTCGGCAAGGAGGGGGCGTCGCCCCGGGCCAAGATCGTGACGCTGGCGCCGGGGCTCGGGCTCACCAACCGGGTCATCATCGACCAGCACTTCCGCCAGCGCGACCGCCTGGGCCGGCTGCTGACGGCGCTGGCCTACAACCCGTTCGCCATCGGGATCGGGCTGGACGAGAACACGGCGGCCTTCATCGGCCCGGACGACACGTTCGAGGTGGTGGGCGGCGGCGCGCTCACGATCGTGGATCCGTCGGGGCTCGAATTCTCGTCCATGGCGAAGGTGCGGAAGAACGACCCGGTGTGCCTGATCGGGCTCCGGGTCCATATCCTGGACCACGGATCGACGTTCAACCTGCACACGCGGGTCGCCTCGGCGGCGCCGGCGATCGCGCAGCGGGGGTAGATGCTGGTTGGTGTTCGTGGCAGAGATGGTTCACCTCGAGGATCGAGTGGGTGTGGTGGTGACCACCAGCTTTCCTCCGTGTCGCCTCCGTGCCTTCCGAGTTTCCGTGGTGAAGCCGTAGCTACATCGGTATCTGATGCCGGCTGACTAAGAGGAAACGAGATGCGCATCATCGATCGTGCGGTATACGTCGGCCCCAGCCTGTACGCCCATTTCCCCGTCATCCGGCTGGAGATCGACCTGGGCCCGCTCGAAGAGTGGCCCTCGGCCAAGCTGGGCCCGGCGTTCATCGACCGCCTCATCGAGGCGCTCCCCGGGCTGCACGAGCACGGCTGCTCCTACGGCGAACCGGGCGGGTTCATCCGGCGGCTCCGGGAGGACGAAGGCACCTGGATGGGGCACATCCTGGAGCACGTCGCGATCGAGCTGCAGAACGTGGCCGGCGAGCCGGTGACATTCGGCAAGACCCGCGGCGCCGGCGTGGATGGCCGCTACCATGTGACCTACCAGTACGAGCAGGAGGACGTGGGGCTCGAGGCCGGCCGGCTGGGGATCACCCTGCTCCACTCGCTGCTGCCGCCCGAGCTCCGGCCCGACGGCGCCGTCCCGGGCGACTTCGACTTCGCCGCCGAGCGGGACGAGTTCATCCGGTTCGCCCAGCGGCGCGCGCTGGGGCCGAGCACCATGTCGCTGGTGCGCGCGGCGGAGGACCGGCGGATCCCGTGGATCCGGCTCAACGAGCAGAGCCTGATCCAGTTCGGCCACGGCCGGTTCCAGCAGCGGATCCAGGCCACGGTCACGAGCCGCACGTCGCACATCGCCGTGGAGCTCGCGTCCGACAAGGAGGAGACCAACCGCATCCTCGGCAACCTGGGCCTGCCCGTGCCCCAGCAGCGCCTGGTGCAGCGCGAGGACGACGCCGTGGCGGCCGCGGAGCGGATCGGCTATCCGGTGGTGGTCAAGCCATACAACGCCAACCACGGCCGCGGTATCTCCATCTACCTCACCACCGCGGAGCAGGTGCGCACCGCGTTCGAGGTGGCGCGGGAGCACAGCCGGAGCGTGATCGTCGAGAGCTTCATCACCGGCGAGGACCACCGCATGCTGGTCATCAACGGCGAGCTGTCGGCGGTGTCGAAGCGGGTGCCCGGGCATGTGGTGGGCGACGGGGTCCGCACGATCGAGCAGCTGGTGGACGAGGTGAACCTCGATCCCCGGCGCGGCATCGGGCACGAGAAGGTGCTCACCCGGCTGGTGTTCGACCACCAGGCCGAGACGCTGCTGGAGAAGAAGGGCTACACCCAGGAGACGGTGCCGGCCGACGGCGAGCGGGTCTTCCTGCGCTCGACGGGCAACCTCTCGACCGGCGGCACCGCCACCGACGTGACCGACATGGTGCACCCCGACAACGCCGAGATGGCGGTGCGGGCGGTCAAGGCGATCGGGCTCGACGTCGGCGGAGTGGACTTCCTCACGACCGACATCACCGAGTCGTACAAGGACGTGGGCGGCGCGATCTGCGAGATCAACGCGGCGCCCGGGTTCCGGATGCACATGGCCCCGAGCGAGGGACGCGCGCGCGACGTCGCCGGGCCGGTGCTCGACATGCTGTTCCCGCCCGGCTCGCCCAGCCGGATCCCGATCGCCGCGGTGACCGGCACCAACGGCAAGACCACCACCGCGCGCATGCTGGCGCACATCCAGAAGCTCGCCGGGCACCACGTGGGGCTCACCTCGACCGACGGCGTGTACATCGACGGCCAGCGCACCGTGGCGGGCGACATGACCGGCCCGGTGGCCACCCGCATGGTGCTGAGCGACCCCAAGGTGGACGTGGCGGTGCTCGAGATCGCGCGCGGCGGCCTGCTGCGGGCGGGGATGGGTGTGAGGCACTGCGACGTGGGCGCCGTGCTCAACGTGAAGTCGGACCACCTGGGCCTCCGCGGCGTGGGCACGCTGGACGAGCTGGCCAAGGTGAAGCGGATCGTCGTGGAGGTGGCCCGCGACACGGCCATCCTCAACGCCGACGATCCGCTGTGCCTCAAGATGGGCGACTACACCTCGGCCAAGCACCTGTGCTACGTCACGATGGATCCGACCCACGCGCTGGTCGGCGAGCACATCCGCGCGGGCGGCCGCGGCGTGGTGCTCGAGTCGGGCATCAAGGGCCAGATGATCACCATCTACGATCACGGCGCCCACATCCCGCTCTTGTGGACCCATCTCATCCCGGCCACGCTCGAGGGCCGCGCGCTCCACAACGTGCAGAACGCGATGTTCGCGGCGGCGATGGCCTTCAGCATGGGGCTCAAGCTGGAGGACATCCGGCACGGGCTCCGGACCTTCGACACCACGTTCTTCCAGGCGCCGGGACGGATGAACATCTACGACGAGCATCCGTTCAAGGTCATCCTCGACTACGGCCATAATCCGGCCGCGGTCGAGGCGATGTGCCAGCTGGTCGAGCGGCTCGAGGTGACCGGCCGGCGGCTGGTGGTGCTGGCCGCGCCGGGCGACCGCCGCGACGAGGACATCGCCGAGATCGGGCGGATGGCATCCGGCCGGTTCGACCGCTACATCCTCCGGCGCGACGACTCGCTCCGCGGCCGTCAGCCCGAGGAAGTGCCGCACCTGCTCCGCGACGCCCTGCTGGCCGGCGGCGTTCCCGCCGAGCAGATCCTGGTGATCCCCGACGAGCAGATGGCGGTGGATACCGCGCTGCGCGAGGCGCAGCCGGGCGACCTGGTGCTGATGTTCGGCGACGCGATCACGCGAACCTGGAAGCAGATCATTCAATTCCGCCCCGAGGCCCCGGCCCGCCTGGTCGAGCGGCCGCGGGTGTCCCGGCCCGAGCCGGCCCTCACGCCGGCCGCGCCGCTGCTGCTGGAGGACAGCCGCCGCGAGTTCGTGCGCGACACGCGTGGGGTGTGGCTCGCCCGGGAGGAGGCCGACTAAGTCGTGGCACGCGGCCACGCGCACGCCATGACGGTGGCCGACTCCCGCCGGCTGACCGGGCCGTCGCTCCTGCTCGACGCCCCCGGCGCCATTCTGGACATTCACCTCGACCATGCGGTTCGCGACCGGGCCATCGCGGCCTGGCGCGCCAGCGCCCAGGGGCTGCTCGACGCCGTGGGCTGGCCCGGCCAGCAGCTCGCCACCAGGACCTTCGACGGCGGCATGAGCCTGGCGTTCACCGCGCCGCCCGACGCGCTCTACGCCGCGACCGATGTGAACGAGGCCGCGTGGGCCGAGGCCTGGGCCCGGGTCGAAGGCCTCCAGGCAGAGGACGAGGCCGCGGTGACGGCGCGGCTGCGCGACGCGATCGAGAGCGAGCGCAACGGCACGCTCCTGGCGCTCAGGGAAGGCGCGCGGGCGCGGAATCTCACCTTCCTCTCGGGCGAGGGCCTGATCTCGGCCGGCAGCGGCGCCTGGGTCGCGGTCTGGCCGAGCTCGGAGCTGCCCCAGCCGTCCTCGGTCGACTGGCCTCACGTGCACGACATCCCGGTGGCGCTCGTCACCGGATCCAACGGCAAGACGACGGTGGTGCGCCTGCTTGCCTCTATGGCCGCGGCGGCCGGCTTCACCGCCGGGATCACGTCCACCGACGGGGTGAGCGTCGGCGGCGTGGCGCTGGCCGAGGGCGACTACTCCGGCCCCAGCGGGGCCCGGCTGCTGCTCAGGCGGCGCGACGTTGAGCTGGCGGTGCTCGAGACGGCGCGGGGCGGCCTGCTCCGCCGGGGGCTCACCGTGGACCGCGCGGCGGTCGCCATCGTCACCAACGTGGCCGACGATCACCTGGGCGAGTTCGGCATCCACGACCTGGACGCGCTGGCGGACGTCAAGATGCTGGTGGCGCGGGCGCTCCGGCCGGGCGGCGCGGCGGTGCTCAACGCGGACGACCCGCGCGTCCGCGCCCGCGGCGAGCGGCTCGCCGCGCCGGTCGTGTGGTTCACGCTCGAGCCGGGCACGCCGTGGATCAGGCGCCACCTCAAGTCCGGCGGCCGCGCCGCGCTGTTCGCGGACGGGGCACTGGTCCTGGCCGAGGGTTCCCGGCACACGCAGGTGGCGCCGTTGGACCGCGTCCCGATCGCCGTGGGCGGCGCGGCCCGCCACAACGTGGCCAACGCGCTGGCCGCGGTGGCGGCAGCCGCGGCCCTGGGCCTTCCGGTGGAGGCCGCCGCGCGTGCCCTGGAGCGGTTCGGGACGGCGGACGACGAGAATGTCGGCCGGGCCAACATGGTGCAGCTGGGCGGTGTACAGGTCGTGATCGACTACGCCCACAATCCGCACGGGATGGCTGCGCTGGCGAGGATGGTCGCCGCCCTCCCCGCCCGGAGGCGGCTGGTGCTGCTGGGCCAGGCGGGCGACCGGTCGGACGAATCCATCCGCGAGCTGGCCCGGGCCGCGCTGACCCTTCACCCCGACCGCATCGTCCTCAAGGAGATGGACCGGTATCTCCGCGGCCGGCGACCCGGCGAGGTACCCGGCCTCATGGCCGAGGAGCTGGTGCGGCGCGGCGTGCCAGCCTCCGCGATCAGCCAGCCCGGCGACGAGCTGGCGGCGGTGCGCGATGCGCTGGCCTGGGCCCGCCCTGGCGACGTGCTGCTGCTCACCGTGCACCAGGACCGGCCGCTGGTGCTGGCGATGGTCGAGCGGCTCAAGGCGGAAGAGTGGAAGGCGGGAGACGGGCGGGCGATAGGGGGGTGAGGGCGCAGGCGTCATCCGGAGCGAAGTGAGGGATCCTGTCAGTGGGTACTCCGAGCCAGGCGCGGGCAAGGTCCCTGGGTCGCTCCGCTCCCTCGGGATGACGACCCGACTATCCTACCGTCCTATCGCCCGTTCGCCCTGTCGCCTTACGTCCTTTCATTCCCCCACCGAGGCCCCGCCACGCTCCCGCCGCCACCCGCCCCTGCCCCACCCGAG
>JBOHSB010000205.1:0-23220 GCA_050733015.1 Gemmatimonadales bacterium | reverse complement strand
ATGTGGGGGTGTTGCAGGTTGGCCGTGAGCTTGATCTCGGCCAGAAACCGCTCGGCGCCGATCACGGCGGCCAGCTCGGGGCGGAGCACCTTGAGCGCCACCCGGCGGTCGTGGCGGACGTCCTGGGCCAGGTAGACGGTCGCCATGCCGCCGGCGCCGACCTCGCGGTCCAAGCGGTAGCGGTCCGCCAGGGCGGATTGGAGCCGGCCGAGCAGTTCGGGCATCAGAGACTTTGGGTTGTGGGTGCCCCAAGATGGGGCCGGCCGGGCGGCGAGGCTAGAGGGAAGGGACGGCCTACCCGCACCTTCCCTCAGGCAGCCTCAGCTGCACGCCTTGCCGTACGACGGATGGAACCCCGCCACCTTGGCATCCGCCTCCGACATGTACTTCCCGTGCTTGGTGGCCCCGTAGTACTTGGTGCCCGGACAGTGGTACGCCTTGGTCGAGAGGTTGACCCACACGTCGGTCGGGTTGGAGGGGGCCTGCGCGGGTGTGGTTCCCGGCGCCGTGGCCCGTGCAGGTTTGGCCGCGGCTTTGACGACGGTCGGGGCCGTCGGCGTCGGCTGGGCCGCGGGGGCGGCGGGCGCGGCTGCAGAAGCCTCGGCGCCGAACCAGGTCTTCACGCCGCCGTGCTTGAGGCAACCGCGGGCCTGGGTCTTCGCGGTGGTGTAGCTGCCATCGGTGCACTGCCCGGTCGCGTCCTTGGGCTGGGACTGATCAGCCGTGGACTTGCCGGCCGTGGACTTGGTCGGCGCCGAGGTCGATGCTGACGCACTCGCCGCGGGAGCGGGGGCGGCGGCTGGCGCGGCCGCGAACCAGGTCTTCACGCCGCCGTGCTTGAGGCAACCGCGGGCCTGGGTCTTCGCGGTGGTGTAGCTGCTGTCGGTGCATTGGCCGGTTGCGTCCTTCGGCGCCGCGGCCTGCTGGGCGGCGAGGCTGCCTGCGAGAAGCAACCCGAGCGCAACGGTGCCGGTGAGGAAGCCTGTGGCGCGCATGTGACCCTCTTCGGTTGGAGACTGAGCTCCGCGAGGGAGCGAGTGTGGCGGGCGGGAGGGGAGCGCGACGGGACGATTGCAAGTGACACGCCATCGCCGAGGCACCAGGCGGGACCGTCACGAACAGGGAGGATCGCGGGAGAGCGGGGTCTGGCGGGCGATTTCAGCGGTGAGGCGGGTGATCCACGTCAACACCGAAAGACAGTTTGGCGCAGCGATGAGACTCAGGGGACAGAGTGGCTGCTTCGGGACGGCCTCGAGGTCACTCGGACAGATACGCCGCGAGCGCCGCGCGTTCCTCGGGCGACAGCGTCTGAAACGCCCCCACCAACTGCTCCGTCCGGGTCGAGCCGAAGCGGCGCGCGCCGGCCTCGAGGTACGCGAGCACGTCGCGGATCTCCCGGATTCCTCCCGCAGCCTTCACGAGGCATCGACCTCTCACGACCTGGTACATGAGGCGGACGTCCTCCAGCGTGGCACCTCCGTCGGCATAGGCGGTGGATGTCTTCACGAAGTGGGCTCCTCCCTCGACGATCCACTCGCAGGCCCGTTGTTTCTCCTCCCGGCTGAGGTAACAATTCTCGAGAATAACCTTCACCCGCAGGCCCGCGGCGGCGCTGACCACCCCGGCCACATCCCGGATGAACAGCTCCTTCTCTCCGTTCTTCAGGGCGGGGATGTTCATCACCATGTCGATCTCTTCGGCCCCCAGCTCGAGGACCTCCCTCGCCTGATAGGCCTTCATCGAGGGCGTTTCGTTCCCATGCGGAAACCCCACGACCGTTCCGACGAGCACGCCGCTGTCCCGCAGCGCACGGGCGGCGAACCCGACATAGTGCGGCTGCACGGTGAGACTGGCGGTGCCCAGCCTCGCCGCTGTCTCCGCGGATCGTTGAACCTCAGCCAGGCTGGCATCGGGACGGACGATCGAGTGATCGAACAGCTTGGCAAATCGGTGGACTTCCATGGCGGCGTCCCCCATGCCCCAATATTATTTGGTTCACTGAGAGCCGGGCAGCCCGCTTGAGCTCGCAAGCTCCGCAGCAACTTCGTCCCCTCAGAGGTGCGATGGCTTCGAGCATCGCCTCCCCGTCCGACCGCTCCATCACCCTCACGCTGCTCGCGCCAGTCTCTGGCGTCATCGTGCCGCTCGAGCAGGTGCCCGATCCCGCGTTCTCTCGACGGCTGGCGGGCGATGGGCTGGCCCTCGATCCGCTCGACCAGCGCGTCGTCGCCCCATGCGACGCCCGGGTACTTCACGTGCACCGCGCCGGCCATGCCCTCACCCTTTCCGCGTCGGGCCTCGAAATCCTCATCCACGTTGGGCTCGACACGGTGACCCTGAACGGCAAGGGCTTCGAGCCGCGCATCACGGCGGGCGACGAGGTACGTGCGGGTGACCAGCTGCTGACGTTCGACGCCGACTACGTGGCGAGACACGCGCGGAGCCTGATCACGCCCGTGCTGGTGGTGAGCATGGATCGCGTCGCGGGCCTGCAGGTGCGGGCCGGTCGGGTCGTCGCGGGCCGCGACGCGCTCATCGAGGTGCGTCTCGCTGCGGTCGGCCCGGAGGCGATGGCCCGGACGCAGGGTACCTTGGTCGAGTCGGCTCCGATCCTGATCGCGAGCCAGTCCGGGCTGCACGCGCGCCCCGCCGCGGCCATCGCGGCCACGGCGCGCCGCTTCGCCTCCGAGGTGCGGCTGGTCAAGGGCGGGCGCGAGGCCAACGCGCGCAGCGTCGTGTCCATCATGATGCTCGAGGTCGGGGGCGGCGATGCGGTGACCGTAGTGGCACGTGGGGAGGACGCCGCCAGCGCGGCCGATGCGGTCGTGCGGGCACTCTCCTTGGCCTCGGCCGCTGAGCACGATGTCGCCGCGAAGCCGCCGATCGTGACTCCCGCCACCAGCGCCGTCCCCGCCGGTCCGACCGGCGCGCCCGGCGGTCAACTGACGGGCGTGCCCGCCTCGCCCGGCGTGGCGATCGGTCGCGTGTTTCACCTCCGCCAGACCGACGAGGTTATGCAGGAGCGGGCCGCCGATCCGAGCCACGAGCGGCGCGCGCTCGACGCCGCGATCGCCGGCGCGCATCGCCAGCTGGAGGCGCTGCAGCTGCGGCTCACCACGGAGGGCGACGCCGACCGGGCCGCGATCTTCGCGGCGCATCAGGAGCTGTTGGAGGATCCCGAGCTGCTCGACGGCGCCGGTAAACGAATTCAGGAGGGCGCCACGGCGGCGTATGGGTGGCGGCAGACCTACCTGGAGCAGGCGGATCGGCTGCTCGCGCTGCGCAGCGAGCTGCTCGCGGGCCGTGCCGCCGACCTGCGCGACGTGGGCCGCCGCGTGCTCCACCTCCTCGTGGGTCGTGACGGCACGCCACCCGAGGTGCCCATGGAGTCGATCGTCGTGGCCGAGGACCTCGCCCCGTCCGATGCCGCGACGCTCGATCGCACCCGGGTGCGGGGCTTCTGTACCACGACCGGGAGCGCTACGTCGCACGTGGCCATCCTGGCACGGGGGCTGGGTGTCCCCGCCGTGGCCGGCATGGACCCGCGCGTGCTCGAGCTTCCCGCCGGCGTCCGGGTCGTGCTGGATGGCGACGCCGGAATCCTGCGGCGCGATCCATCCCGGGCCGAGGAGGCGGAGATCACCCGGCGGCAGGCATCCGCCGCGCGCGTGCGCGCGGAGGAGCTGGCGGTGGCCGGGCTGCCGGCCATCACCCGCGACGGTCATCGCGTGGAGGTCGCCGCCAACGTCGGTGGCCTGGACGAGGCGCGCCGCGTGCCCGAGGTGGGCGGCGAAGCGATCGGGCTGCTGCGCTCGGAGTTCCTCTTTCTGGAGCGTCGCACGGCGCCGACCGAAGACGAGCAGGCCGCCGCCTACGAGGACATCATCCGCGCGGTGGGGCCCGAGCGCCTGGTCGTGGTCCGGACGCTCGACGTGGGCGGCGACAAGCCGCTGTCCTACCTGCCGGTGCCCGCCGAGGCGAACCCGTTCCTCGGCGAGCGCGGCATCCGACTGCTCCTGAACCGGCCCGAGCTGTTCGCCTCACACGTGCGCGCCATCCTTCGGGCCTCCCGCGCCGGCAAGGTGGCCATGATGTTCCCGATGATCTCGACGATGGGCGAGTGGCGCGCCGCGCGTGAGCTGGTGGAGCTCCAGCGGCTCGCGCTGGGGGTACCGCCCCTCCCCGTCGGCATCATGATCGAGACCGCGTCAGCCGCGCTCCTGGCCGACCGCTTCGCACAGGTAGCGGACTTCTTCTCGATCGGCACCAACGATCTGACCCAGTACACGCTCGCCATGGACCGCACCCATCCGGGCCTCGCGCCTCAGCTGGACGCCCTGCATCCGTCGGTGCTGCGCCTGATCGACCGGACGGTCACCGGCGCGCACGCGCACGGGCGGTGGGTCGGCGTCTGCGGAGCGGCCGCGGGCGATCCACAGGCGGTGCCGGTGCTGGTGGGCCTGGGCGTGGACGAGCTGAGCGCGAGCGTCCCACTCGTGCCGGCGGTGAAGGCACAGGTACGCGCCCTGTCGCTGGAGGAGTGCCGGGTTACCGCGCGGCGTGCGCTCGACGCCGAGGACGGCGCGGAGGTTCGGGCGCTGGTCGCCGGACGGCACGGGGGAGCACCGGTATGACTCTTGGGACCGCCTTCGGCTGGCTGCAGAAGGTCGGCAAGTCACTGATGCTGCCGGTCTCGGTGCTGCCGGTGGCGGGTATCCTCCTCGGTGTCGGGAGCGCCAAATTCGCGTGGCTGCCGCCGGTCGTGTCCAACGTGATGGCGCAGGCGGGCGGCGCGGTCTTCAGCAACCTGCCGCTCATCTTCGCCATCGGCGTGGCCTTGGGCCTCACCGGCAACGACGGCGTCGCCGCGCTCGCCGCCGTGGTGGGCTTCGCGGTGATGGTCGCGACCATGGGGGTGATGGCGCCGCTGGTGGGCTACGAGCCGCGCACGATCATGGGCATCCCGTCCATCGAGACCGGGGTGTTCGGCGGCATCCTGATCGGCGCCGTCGCGGCGATCCTGTTCAACCGGTTCTACCGGGTCCGGCTTCCGCCGTATCTGGGATTCTTCGCCGGGAAGCGGTCGGTGCCGATTCTCACGGCGTTCGCCGCCGTGTTCGCCGGCATCGCGCTCAGCTTGGTCTGGCCGCCGATCGGCCGGGCGATCGATCACTTCTCGCACTGGGCCGCGTCGGAGAACCCCGCGCTGGCGTTCGCGCTCTATGGCGTGGTGGAGCGCTCGCTGATTCCCTTCGGCCTGCACCACATCTGGAACGTGCCGTTCTTCTTCGAGGTCGGCCAATACGTCGACCCCGCGACCGGCCAGGTCATTCGGGGCGAGATCTACCGCTTCACGGCCGGCGACCCCACCGCGGGCAACCTGGCCGGCGGCTACCTGTTCAAGATGTGGGGCTTGCCCGCGGCCGCCCTGGCGATCTGGCAGACCGCGCGCCCCGAGAATCGCGCCAAGGTCGGCGGCATCATGGTCTCCGCCGCCCTGACCTCGTTCCTCACCGGGATCACGGAACCGATCGAGTTCTCCTTCCTGTTCGTGGCGCCGCTGCTCTACGCCCTGCACGCCTTGCTCGCCGGCCTCGCCTACTTCACCGCGATCGAGCTGGGGATCCGTCACAGCACGACCTTCTCGCACGGCCTCATCGACTACATCGTGCTCTTCCCGCACTCCTCGCGCGGATTGTGGCTTCTGGTGCTGGGCCCCCTCTGGGCGCTGATGTACTACGCGCTGTTCCGTACGCTCATCGTCCGATTGGACCTCAAGACGCCGGGCCGGGAAGTCGAGGACGTCGCCGGACCCGCCGCCGTGGAGGCGGGCGACTCGATGGCCGCCCGGCTGGTGGCGGCATTCGGCGGCGGCGCCAACATCAAGAGCCTTGATGCGTGCATCACGCGCCTTCGCGTGGAGCTGAACGACGTCTCCCTGGCGAGTGCGGAGGCCCTGCGGGGGCTGGGCGCGGCGGGAGTCGTGCAGGTCGGCGGCGGGATGCAGGCCATCTTCGGCACCCGCTCGGAAAACCTGAAGACCGACATGGAAGAGTACCTGCGCGCGGGCGGCGGACCTCCCGCTCGGGTCCCAGCGACCGCGCTTCCATCGGGCCCGCGGGCGGAGCCCGGCGCCGAGGTGGGCCCCGCCGTCACTTCAGAGGACCGTGCGCTTGCGGGGGCGCTTCTCGCCGCGCTCGGCGGCCCTGAGGGCATCGCCGCCGCCGGGCCCTGTGCCCTCACTCGCGTGCGCGTCGAGCTTCGCAACCACCGAGCGCTAGACGAAGCCGGCCTCGAGGCAGCGGGAGCCGCGGGCGTGCTGCGTGTCTCCGACTCGGTCGTTCACCTGGTACTGGGGCGGCGCGCACCGGCGGTAGCCGCCGCGCTCGCGGACGAGCTGCGCGCCCCGGCCGCCGCCTCACCGCGATGACCGCGCCCGCCCGCCTCCTCGCCCTTGGCCTGGCGCTCGCCGGTGCCGGCTGCCAGCACACGCCGCCATCCACCGCGCCGCGAGTCGCTCCTGCCTCGGCGTCGACATCGCGCTACGATCCGGCCCACGACCTCGGGCCGCTGTTTCACGATGTGCAGATGGCCGGCCTGTTCCCCGACTCCAAGACGTTCGCCGATGCACGCGCCCTCGAGGCGCCCTCGGAGATCGCCCGGCGCTACGCCGGCGAGCGCGGGCGCCCCGGGTTCGACCTCCACGGGTTCGTGGCCGAGCACTTCGAGCCGCCCCCACCGCCCGGGGAAGGGGTCCAGGTCGATACCTCGAACTCGATGGAGGAGCACATCCGCCGGCTGTGGCCATCGCTCACCCGACCGGCGGACGCGCCTCCACCCTATTCATCGCTTCTCCCGCTGCCCCATCCGTACGTGGTGCCCGGCGGCCGGTTCCGCGAGGTCTACTACTGGGACTCGTACTTCACCATGCTGGGCTTGATCGAGAGCGGGCGAGTGGATCTCGTGCGCAGCATGCTCGACAACTTCGCCCACCTGGCCACCACCATCGGTCACATCCCGAACGGCAATCGGACCTATTATCTCGGACGCAGCCAACCGCCGTACTTCGGCGCCATGGTCGGCCTGTACGCGCGGGCCGCCGACAGCACGGAAGCGCTGCGCTACCTCGACGCCCTGGAGGCCGAGCACGCGTTCTGGATGGACGGGGCGAGCAGGCTGGTGCCGGGAACGGCCTACCGCCGCGTGGTCAGGTTGCGCGAGGGAGCGATGCTCAACCGCTACTTCGACGACATTCCCGAGCCGCGGCCCGAGTCGTACCGCGAGGACTACACGCTCGCCCAAACTGCGCCGGAAGGGCGGCGGACGGCCCTCTACCGCAACCTGCGCGCATCGGCCGAGAGCGGGTGGGACTTCTCCAGCCGCTGGATGCGCGACCCGAAGGATCTCCGCACCCTGGAGACAACCGAGCTCGTGCCGGTGGACCTGAACAGCCTGCTGTATTGCACCGAACGAACCATTGCCGCGCTTCGGCGCCTGCGCGGGCGCGCGGGTGACGCGGAGGCCGCCGCCCGATTCGACGGGGCAGCCGAGCAGCGCCGGCAGGCCCTGCTGAGCTCGGCCTACGACCCGGACAGCGGCTTCTTCTACGACGTCCGCTGGCGCACCGGCGAGCGGGTGACCGATCGGCCGACCCTGGCCGCCGCGGCCCCGCTCTACTTCGGGCTTGCGACGCCGGAGCAGGGTCGCGCCGTGGCGGCGCGGCTCCAGCGCGACTTCCTCAAGCCCGGCGGCTTCGTCACCACGCTGGTCTCCTCCGGGCAGCAGTGGGACGCGCCGAACGGCTGGCCGCCGCTCGAGTGGCTCACTATCGAGGGAGCCCGGCGATACGGCCGCGAGGATGTGGCCCACCTGGCACGCGAGCGCTGGCTTGCGCTCAATCGCCGCACGTATCGATCGACCGGGAAGATGACCGAGAAGTACGACGTGGTGGACCTGACCCGGCGCGCCGGGGGCGGGGAGTATCCCACGCAGGACGGCTTCGGTTGGACCAACGGCGTCGCGCTTGCGCTCGCGGCGGAGGAGTGCGCGGCGACGGTGTCGGGGCAACCTGCCCCGTGCCCCAAGCTGGCGCCCGCCCCCTAGCGCCCTTTGGTGCCGAGAGCGGTGCCGCCGCGCGGACCCGACCACGGTGACACCGAAGCGGCCGGCATGCCAAGCTGCCTCTTGCGCCAGCGCCGGGAAATACGTAAAGAGTGGGTGGTGTGGCGGGCGACCTCGAGCCCCCCGCGGACCAGGAGTGAAGTCGCCTTTGAGAAATGCGGAGCGGGTTACCTTCCCCGCGGGGTGCGCCCTTGCCCTTGCCCCCCGTCCCGGCCGAAACCGGTGCCTCGCACCGCGCCGGCCGGCTCCCGCCGTAGTTGCCCAGACCTCCCCACGTTCTACGTCACGCACCCGTCCCACGCATTCTCCGTTTCCACCACCGTCCCCCTCTCACACGCACTCCGCCTGGCATTCCCGGTGTGCGCGGAGGCGGGGCTGACCAATAGGAATGGAGGTAGCCACATGCACCGCAGCTGTCGTTCGATCCGCGCCCTCAATCGTGTCGCCGCCATGGCACTCGCATGGCAACTCGTGCTGCCCGTCGTCCACCCGTCGACCGCGGCCGCGCAGGGTGCGGCGCAAACCGGCTCGATTGGCGGGAAGGTGACGGACGAGAAAGGAGCACCCATCGCCGGCGCCCAGATAGGCGTTCAGGGAACGACAGCGGGTGCGCAGACCGGCACGAACGGGGAGTATGTGATCGCCCGGGTTCCCGTGGGCGCCCAAACGGTCCGGGCGCGGATGGTCGGATTCCGGCCCGACTCAGCGAGCGTCACGGTCGCGCCGGATCAGCGCGTCACCCAGGACTTCTCCCTCCAGAGAAATCCGCTGCAACTCCAGACCTTGGTGGTCACCGGCACGCAGACGCCCAGGATGAATCTCGACGCCAGCGTCGCCGTCACCTCACTCACCGCGCAGGACATCCAGCGAGCCGTGCCCAGGAGCACGACCGAAGCGCTTCGGTATGTGCCGGGCTTTACCCGGGTCGAGAGCTCCGGCGGCGAGGTCAACGAAAACATCTCGATACGCGGCATTCTGGGCGTCGAGTACGTGAACTTCTTGGAGGATGGGCTGCCGGTGTTTCCCACCATGCATACCTTCTTCATGAACGCCGACAACCTCTTTCGGATTGACGAGAACGTCGAGCGCATGGAGGTAGTGCGGGGCGGTGCGTCGGCCCTCTTCGGGTCCAACACGCCGGGTGCCATGATCAACTTGATCAACAAGTCCGGTGGAGACGCGTTCGACGGTACCTTGCGCGCCACGGGCGCCACTCAGGGGCTCGCTCGTTTCGACCTCAACGCCAATGGGCCGCTGGGCGACGCCTGGCGGTTCAACGTGGGTGGCTTCTACCGCTACGACCACGGCGTCCGCAACCCCGGATTTCCCGGCATCCGGGGCGGCCAGGTCAAAGGCAGCGTGACCCGACTCCTCTCGAACGGGTACGTGCGCCTGTCAGCCAAGGTCATCGACGACCGCAACCAGTTCATTCTCGACCTGCCATTCGTGAACCCGAGCGACCCGCAATACGTCGCCGGCTTCGGCAACTACGGCTCGTTTAACAGCGCTGAGGGACTCGATCTTCGGGTGCCCATCCCGACCGGTGACCTGAATCTGCCGCTCGCCAATGGGCTCCGGACTTCGGCGCAGTGGTACACCGCCGATGTCGGGTTCGATCCGACCAAGGAGTGGCACATCCAGAATACCGCCCAGTTCATGCAGGACCAACAGGAATGGAACGCGCTGGTGCCGTCCACTGCCGTGCCGGCAGCGGATTTTGCCACCGCGAGCAAGGGCCAGGGTGGGCTGGGGCTGCCGGCGGGAACCACCCTTTCACTGACCTATACCAACGTGTTCGACCCGACGGGCAAAACCCATTTACCGTTCAGCACCGCGAACGGCCTGGTGGCCCCGGGCCAGCTCATTCATGTAGGCAAGCCTCTCTCGGCGTTCCAGGACCAGGTGCAGATCCGGCGGACCTTCGGCAAGCATACCCTGTCCTTCGGCACGTACTTCGCTAACTACTCGCAGGACAATCACTGGTTCTTCACCCAGATCCTCACCGACGTGGGTGACCAGACACACTTCCTCGATGCCGTGGCCACTCCGCCGGGAGGCCCGGTGGATAGCGTCACCAAGAATGGGTTCGTGAACCAGCTGTCCGGCTATAACAACGGCTCCGGCCAGACCAGCGTCATATCGGGCGTGTTGGGCGGCGAGATCCAGCTCACCGATCGGCTCCGGGCCGACCTCGGCGTGCGCGGAGAATACGACAAGTTCGTGCAGAGCTCGGAGAATACGGCGACCTTCGACCTGGATGGCAATCCTGCAACCACGTACAACAACGAGACCTTCGGGAACGGCAGCTTCCGACACTTCGATCGTGGGATCAGTGATTGGTCGTCGTCGCTGGGACTCAACTTCACGCTCCGGCCGAACATCTCGCTCTACGCGGCCGGCGCGCGGGGCTTCAAGATGCCCGCGCTGGACGAGTTCCTGAACGCGACGGCGAAGCAACAGGTTGACCTCTTTGAATCGAAGGAAGTGCAGTCGGTCGAGGGCGGAGTCAAAGGCTTCGTCGGGCCAATCGGCTTTACCGTGGGCGGATTCTGGACCAAGCTGAAGAACGTGGTAAGCCAGGGTCTGGTGATCGACACCCTCACTGGAGGATCGTCGTGGATCATCGTCCCGTCACCGCAGAACAAATCCTACGGCACGGAGATCGAGCTGGTTGCGACTCCCACCCAGGGACTCCAGCTCCTGGGAAGCGCCACGATCCTCAAGGCCGAGCTGGGCACCGGCGCTGGCTCTGACATCGGAAGCCGGATCAGCGGCGTACCGACATCGATCGCCAACGCCGCGGCGTTGTATTCGATCCGGGGTCTCCAGCTCAAGGCCGACTGGCACTGGGTGGACAGCCGGCCAGTGGATGTGAAGGCAGGCGTCTCACTCCCGTCCTACAATTATTTCAACTTCGGGGCCGCATATGCGCTTCCGGGGAGCGGCACGACCATCAACGTCGACCTGCTGAACGCATTCCAGGGGAAGGGGCTCGAGGAAGGCAATCCCAGGCTGGTCACCACGGGCCCGGTGTTTCTCGCCCGGCCGATTCTGCCTCGGCGCTTCCAGGTATCGGTGTCGTACGACCTCGGAGGGGCCGGACCGCCGCAACGGTTGCGCTGAGCTGCGGCAGGGGCGAAGCCGGATGACAAGGGCGAGAGTGGTGGCCGCGCTGGGACTCTGGTGCGGTCACACCCTCGCCGCCATTCCGCTCGACGCGCAGGACACACCGCCGCCACCGGCGGCTGACTCCGCCTTCCTCCTCACTAGCGGCGATCCAGCCCGAGCACCGTCGCCGTTTATCGGCAACGGCCGGCTCGGGGTGGTGGTCCCGCCGCTCGGAATCGGGGCGACACCGTCCATCGGGGCCGGGCTCTACGAGCACGGCCCGGTCGACGTGCCGCGGATCGTCGCGGTGCCGGCCTGGAACGCGGTGGCCGTGGCAGACGGCGACCGCTGGCTCGAGCCGGGCCGGGACTCGATCGCCTCGTATCGCCAGACCATCGACATGGCCACCGCCATGGCGACCACCCAGTACGAGTGGATCGCCGGGTCCAGACGCACGACGGTGCGGCTGGAGACCTTCATCTCCCGCGCCGGGCCGCGGCTCGCCGCGCTCCGGCTCGAGCTCACGCCGGCGCAGGCGGGCCGCCTGCGGGTGCGGTTTGCGCTGGCCGGGTGGCCGCCCCCACCGCGGCTGCCGCTCGACACGCTCGCGCGGACCGAGCGGTCGTGGGGACCCAAGGAGCTGTGGTACCCGGGGCACATGGCGGTGCGGACGCGGGCGGCGACGGCCGCATCGCACTCCGCCCGGCTCTCGCTCACGGCGAGCCCTGAGGGCCGCACCATCGTGTTCGGGGAAGCCGCGGAGGTGCGCTGGCCGACGGGCTTACCGAGGGCCAAGGCGACGACGCGCGCGGCCGGCGATTCCGCGCTGGTCGAGATCACGTTCGATGCCACCGCCGGCCAGAGCTACACCTTCACCCAGCTCACCGGCTTCGCCTCCACGGCGGAGCCGGCCCGCCCCGCGCGGCCGCTTGACCTCGCCCGCCGCCGGATGCAGACGGGAGCCGCCACTGGGTACGAGGGCGTGGCGACCGGCAATGCCGGCGCCTGGCGGCAGCGCTGGGCGACCGACATCTCCGTCGAGGGCGACCCCGAGCTCCAGCGGGTCAGCCGCGCGATGCTGTTCTACCTGCTCTGCAGCGCCGACTCGGGCACCGCGATGGGCATCCCGCCGATGGGCCTCTCGAGCGGCGGGTACTACGGCCACGTCTTCTGGGACAGCGACACCTGGATGTTTCCGTCGCTGCTGATGACTCACCCCGACGTGGCGCACTCGATGGTCGCGTTCCGGGCGCGCACCCTGCCGGCCGCCGAGGCCAACGCGCGGGCGAACGGGTACCGGGGCGCCATGTACCCGTGGGAGGCCGACGAGCGCGGCGTGGAGACCACTCCGCACTTCGCGGCTCAGAATGCGAGCTCGGAGATCCACGTCAACGGCGACGTCGCCTACGCCCAGTGGCAGTACTATCTGGCGACCGGCGACTCGGCCTGGCTCGCGCGTGAGGGCTTCCCCGTGCTCCGCGGCGTGGCCGACTTCTGGGTGAGCCGCGCCAGCTTCGATTCCGCCGGCGGCCAATATCACATCCGGAACGTCGTCTCCGTGGCCGAGGGGCTGGTCGGCGTGAGCGACGACGCCTACACCAATGCGGTGGCGCGGCGCAGTCTCGAGTTCGCGACCGCCGCCGCCGCCCGGCTCGGTGCGAGGGCCGATCCGCGCTGGCCCGACGTCGCGGCCAGGCTCCACATGCCGATCGACTCGGCGACCGGATCGTGGCGCACCTACGAGGGCGCGCCCGACTCGACCCTGGGCCTGGTCACCCCGCTGCTCGCCTTCCCGCTGGGCGTCCCGATCGGCGACGCGGCCAAGCGGGCGCACCTCGACCAGGTCGTGCACCGGCTGGCCGACGAGGCGCAGGGAGCCATGATGGGCATCACGCTGCTCTCGGTGGGCGCCGCCGAGCTGGGCGACCGCCGGCTGGTGGATTCCCTGCTGCCGTACAGCTACCGCAACCATCTCAAGGGCCCGTTCCTGGTGCCGTCCGAAACGCCGACCAACAACGCCTTCGCCTTCCTGACCGGTGCCGGCGGTTTCCTGCAGCAGGTGATCTTCGGGTATACAGGGCTCCGGCTGAGCGACAAAGGAGTGGAGCCCCGATTCGCTCCGGTGCTCCCGTCGCACGTGAGGCGGCTCACGATCCGAGATCTGCATGTCCGGGGCGAGACCTATGACGTGATGGTGGACTCGACAGGGCTGCACATGGTGAACCACCGGCGGGCCCGGCCCGCGGCGCCGCGTTGACCGTCCCGGCGCGGCGCTCGTGATCGCCTTCGCCCTCCTGTTGCTCCAGGCGGCACAACCGCCGGTGCTTGCCTTTCCCGAGCGCGGGCTCGACGACCCGGCCGCCTACCAGGGATATCAGACCCGCTTCTACCGGGACTCGAAAGGCAACACGGTCCAGATCTACCTCGAGCCGCGCGGCGCGCGGGTCGTCAATCTCTGGGCCGACGCCGCGGACGAGAGTCTCGGCTTCACGGTGCACGATGCCACGGGCCGGCCCGCCCGGCTCGACTGGGCATCGGACGGCGCCGACGCCGGCGACGGCGGCGAAGAACGCACGCTCGAGTGGCGGCTCGCCCTCGGCTCCATGCGAGCCACCATCGGCTGGTTCCTGTTGGGCTCGATGCGGGTCGAGCGCGACTTCCAGTACGCCAAGGCGCATCTCAAGCCGTTCAGCGCGCCGCCGTTCTACGTGGCCGAAGAGTCGCTGCTGGTGGCGAACCTGGCCCGGCTACCGGCCGACGAGCGCGCGCGACAGCTCCCGCCGCTGGCCGCGGGCAGCGTGGAGGCGCTCAGGGCGCGGCTCCTACCGACGGTGGTCGGCCGATGCACCACGGTGTGCCGGGCACGGATCGAGCGACCCTCGCTCGATGGCCGTACCCGTCTCTCGCTGGAGCTGAGCGCCGACCCGCGCGAGGCGGCGATGCAGGTGGGCACGCGGACGGTCACCTTCCGGTCCCGGTCGAAGGCGCCGCTCCGGATCACCGTCCGCATCGGCACCGACGCCGCGGCGCTCACGCCGCTGGTGCGCGACTCGATCTTCACCCGCCCGTTCCTCGACTTTCTCGCCTCGGCGCAGGCCGATTCGGCCTCGGGCCGAGGCCGCCGCCTCGAGCGGGAGGTGCGCAGCATCGAGCTGCTCAGCTCCGAGGAGAAGCTGATGGCGGGGCTGCCCAACTTCGCCACCTACTTCGGGCGCGACATGCTCATGGCGGCGCTGATGATGCGGCCGATCTGGCGGCCGGCCATGTCGGAGCACGTCATCGCGAGCGCGCTCAGGAAGCTCTCGCCCCGCGGCGACGTGAGTCACGAGGAGGCGCTGGCCGGCCAGGCGATCCGCGAGAATGCCGCGGAGTACAACCGGCTGGTGGCGGCCTCGTTCGCGGCCGCCTCCCGCGATCCCGGCGCGTCGCGCGACACGCTCGCGCGCGCCCGCGAGGTCCTGGCCAACCTCGCGCGGACCCGCGAGAACTACCACATGCTGGACGACGAGTTCCAACTGCCCGTCCTCGAGGCCCGATACCTCGCCGACTCCACCGTGCCGGCGGCACGCAAGCGCGCCTTCCTGCTGGAGGCCGACACCAGCGGCGCCACCAGGCTGGCGCTGATGCTCCGGGAGATCGCGCTCGTCGCCGAGGAGACTCGCGCCTACGCGCAGGACCCCCGGGCGGAGAACCTCGTCTCGTTTGAGCGGCGCGACTCGATCCACTGGCGCTCGGCGAGCTGGCGCGACAGCGATGCCGGCTACGCGGGCGGACGCTTCGCGATGGACATCAATGCCATCTGGGCGCCTCGCGCGCTGGAGGCCATCGCGGCGGTCCTCGCGACGCTGCCCGCGCTCGGCTTCGCGCAGGGCGCGCTCGATTCGCTGGTGCCGGCGGCGCCCGCCGGTGCCCTGGCCGGCTACCGCGGCGACTCCGCCTCGCTTCGCCGCGCCATCGACACCTGGCGGGGGGCACGGCGCCATTTCGTGGTCGGGCTGGCGCCGGAGGAGATCACCCGGCGGCTCGCGGCCAAGCTGGGCTGGATGCCGGCGGCGGAGCGGGCGTACTGGCGGGCGGTGCTGGACTCGAGCCGGGCAGGCCGGGATTCACTCGTCTTCCTGGCATTGTCGCTCGACTCCGCCGGCACGCCGATCCCGGTCGTGAATACCGATCCCGCGACCGAGTTGTTTCTCGACGCGACCTCGACCGATGCGGTGCGGATGGACCAGCTGCCGACGATGCTCCGGCCGTATCCGGTCGGCCTGCTGGTGGACGGCCTGGGGCCATTGGTGGCCAACGATGCGTACGCCGAGCCGCGGGTGTGGAACAGCTTTGCCAAGGACCCATACCACGGTCCGCGGGTGGTATGGGGCCGGGAGGTGAACCTGTTGCTGCTGGGTCTGGCGGCGGTTCAGGGCGGTGGCGCCGCCCGGGCCCCGTTCGCGAGCGAGGCCGCCGATGCTTCGAGCCGGATCATCGCGGCGGTCCGGGCGTCGGGGCTCGAGCACAGCGAGCTCTGGAGCTATCGGATCGAGGGCGGCCGGTTGATCCCGACCCGATACGGCACCGGCTCCGACGTGCAGCTCTGGAGCAGCACGGACTTAGCCGTGCAGTTCATGCGCGCACGGCTGCCGCACGAGTGAGGACCCCACGCCCAGCGCTGCCCATTCTACAGCCTGCTTGCAGCTTCCCGGCGAGGTGCCACAGCCGGCGTGCGTCCCGCTGCACCGGGGCCCTCACCGCGCGTACATGATGGACACCCCAGGCTCCCACACCAGCACCTGATCCACGAACCGATGCCGCTGTGACACCCAGAAGCGCGCCGACGGCGCGACCGAGTCAGCCGTGGCAAGGACTTCCCACATCGGCGCGTGGAACCCGCTGGCCCGCACGATGCTCGTGTCCCGAACCACGTCGATCGCGTACCAGACCACCCGCTGAAACCGGTCGACATAGACCGGCATCGTCGCCCGATAGCCCGGCCGGAGCGGCAGCGCGGACAGCGCCAGGCCGAACATGTTCCACTCGAACGGCCGGACGCCCAGCTCCTGGTCGAGCGACGTGGCCGGGCCGCTCGCCGGCGTGGTGCCACCGCGCACCTGGCGGCCGTCGAAGTCGAGCGCGACGACGCGCGAGGAGTTGCTCGAGCGCATCCGGATGGGCTGCAGGGTCCGCGCGTCGATCCAGGAGCTGTCTACGGTGGTGGCGTTCGGCGTCTCGAAGGTCAACACGTCGAGCAGGACCGGACGGCCGTCCAGGGTGGCGGGCGCAAGCTGCTCCGACTGCCGGCCGAACGGCTTGACCGTATCGCCGCGGGTGAGGGTCAGGTTCCGGAGCAGGGAGAACGGGTGGAGGACGCCGGCATCGAGCGCGGGATCGCGCGCCTGTACCGTGTCGCGGGCCGCAGGGCCCGGCGCGGAATGCCGGGCGGACCGATGGCTCGGGGCGGCCAGCACCAGCGTCGTCAGCGCAAGAGCGGAGCAGCGAAGCATGTGGGGTCTCGGCGAGTGAGGGGACCTTCTCCTGACGCCTGCTCCCGACGCGCGGTTTCGCCTGGCGGGAGCCTCTCGACGCGGGCCGCCCACCGCTGCATCTTTTCACCATCCCCGAAATAGCTTGACCAGCGATGCCGAGTCCCTCCACCGCGCCCCCCTGGGCGTGAGGAGCAGCGCCATGAGCCCCCGGCCATGAGCAGCAGCCCGTCTGCCCGGATCTCGGGCGCCCTGGCGGCCCAGTACCGGCTGGAGCAGGAGATCGGGGCCGGCGGCATGGCCACGGTCTACCTGGCCGAGGACCTGCGGCACGACCGCCGGGTGGCGCTCAAGGTGCTCCGGCCCGAGCTGGCCGCCGTGATCGGGGCCGAGCGGTTCCTGGCCGAGATCAAGCTCACGGCCAACCTGCAGCACCCCCACATCCTGCCGCTGTTCGACTCGGGCGAGGCGGACTCCTTTCTCTACTATGTGATGCCGTTCGTGGAGGGGGAGAGCCTGCGGGACCGGCTCACCCGGGAGAAGCAGCTCCCGGTGGAGGAGGCGGTGCGGCTGGCCAGCGAGGTGGCATCGGGACTGGACTATGCCCACCGGCACGGAGTGGTGCATCGGGACATCAAGCCGGAGAACATCCTGCTGCACGACGGGCGGGCGCTGATCGCGGACTTCGGGATCGCGCTGGCGGCGAGCAAGGCGAGCGGGACCCGGATGACGGAGACGGGCATGAGCCTCGGCACCCCGCATTACATGTCGCCCGAGCAGGCGATGGGGGAGCGGGAGATCACGGCCCGGAGCGACGTGTACGCGCTGGGGGCGGTGCTGTACGAGATGCTGAGCGGGGATCCGCCGTTCACGGGGAGCACGGCGCAGGCGGTGGTGGCGCGGGTGGTGACGGAGAGCCCGCGGCCCTTGCTGCCGCAGCGGCACACCATCCCGCCCCATGTGGAGGCGGCGGTGCTGACGGCGCTGGAGAAGCTGCCGGCGGACCGGTTCGCCACCGCGGCTCAGTTCGCCGAGGCGCTGGGGCGGCCGGGAATGGTGAGCACGTTGTCCCGGACCGCGGCCACGGCCAGCGTCGCCCCGCCTGCCGCCCGGTCAATGCGCGGCACGCTGGCAACGCTCGCCCCATGGACCGTCGCGATGGCCGCGGCAGCGGTGGCGGCGGTCGCGGTGTTGCGCCGACCCGAGACTCCCGCGCGTCATGTGGTTCGGTTCGGCATCCAGCTCCCCAAGGATGCGGAACCGGTCGGCGCGACCGGATCCACCATCGCGTTCTCGCCCGATGGCTCACAAGTGGTCTACGTCGGAAAAGCCGGCTCCGGACAGCGGCTGTACGCCCGCCGGATGGACCGCCCGGAGCCGGTTGCCGTTCCCGGGTCCGACGGCGGCAGCCTGCCGTTCTTTTCACCCGATGGCCAGTGGTTGGGCTTCGTTCAGGGCAAGAAGCTGGTGAAGGTGGCGCTCGCCGGCGGGGTCGTCACGCCGATCTGCACCGCGCCCGGCGGCATCTTCGGCGCCAGCTGGACCGCCAGGGACACGATCGTGTTCGGCGCCGATTCCGGCCTGATGGACGTCCCGGCCTCGGGCGGCGCACCGCGTTTCATTCTCCGCGCGGATACGTCCGAGGCCTACCATTTCCCGGAGGTCCTCCCCGATGACCGGTCGGTCATTTTCGGCGTCGTGGCCAAGGGAGTACTGAAGCTGGCGGTGCTCGACCGCCGCACCGGCCACGTGAAGCGTCTGAACCAGCAGGGCGGCTATCCTCGCTACGTCACAGGTGGGTTTCTCGTGTTGTCGGATCCGTCCGGCATCCTTTCGGCAGTCCCGTTCGATGCACGCAAGCTGGAGGTCACGGGGCCCGCGCGCGCCATCGCGGATACGCTGAGCGTCAACTTCGACGGAGACGTCAACGCCGGGGTCTCGCGAACCGGCGATCTGGCATATCAGGCCAGCGCATCGGAGGGTTTTGGGCTGCTCCTGGTGGACCGGAATGGCGCGACTCGCCACTCCGGGGCGGATACGGGCTACTACTACGCACCCCACTTTGCTCCGGACGGCAGACGGGTCGCGCTGGTCCGCGGCACCTCGCAGGATTTCAAGACCCGGGATATCTGGGTGTTCGATCTCGTCCAGCACACGCAAACCCGGGTGACGTTCGACACCACCGCGGTGTGGCCCCTCTGGACACCCGACGGCCGCGGCATCGTGTACACCAGTTTCCCCAAAGGCCAGGCGAGCTTCGACGGGCAGCTGTTCCTGGCGCCGGCCGACGGGAGTGGATCACCCCGGTCGATAATGAAGCTGCCCGGTCAGTGGGCCGCTTCCTCATTCGAGCCCGGGGGTCGAGGCATCGTCTTCTATGGGTCGTCGTCGCCTCGAGCGAGGAACGAGATCTGGCGCGTGGACCTGGACAGCGGAGCCGTGCCGCGCCAGGTGCTGGCGACGCCGTTCGACAACGGCGGGCCTTCGCTCTCTCCCGATGGGCACTGGCTCGCCTACACCGCCAACGAGTCCGGCCGGCCCGAGGTCTACGTGCGCTCGTACCCTGGCACCGGAGGCCGCTGGCAGGTCTCGCTCGAAGGCGGCACCGAGGCGCTCTGGTCACCCAAGGGCGACGAGATCTTCTACCGATCCGGCGAGACGATGATGGCCGCGGCGGTCCGGACCAGTCCTGCCTTCGAGGTCACCGGCAGAACTCGGCTGTTTACCGGAGGGTATCAGACGTCCTTCGGGCAGGACCACGACTACAGCGTCAGCGCCGACGGCAAGACGTTCGCCTTGCTCGAGCCGGTTGTGGGTGCGCGACAGGCGATGGTGGTCACACTCAACCTGTTCGACGAGATACGGAAGCGCTGACGGGCCCGGCGTCTCGTAGCTTCGCCCGCCCATGACGACTTGGTAGCTTCCGGTCATGCCCGCCCAACCTCTGCGAACCCTCGCCCTGGCGCTCCTCCTCGCGGGTGGGTCACTCGGCTCGCTTCCGAGCACGATTCCCGCCGGCCCTCCCGCGCCCGGCACCACGCTCGTGCTGCGCGGCGGCCGCTGGCTCGACGCGCGCACCGGCACCCTGCACCCGAACGGCGCCATCGTCGTCCGCGGCGCGAGGATCGTCGCGCTCGAGCCCCCGAAGGCGCACTGGAAGCCGCCGGCCGGCGCCGAGGTAGTGGATGTCGAGGGGCGCACCATCCTCCCCGGCCTCATCGACGCTCACGTCCACCTGACCCTCGCCGGCGACCCCGACTCGAACGCCCTGGCCACGTTGCGCGCCGGCTTCACGACCGTCGTGGACCTCGGCTCCGCGGGCGGCGCCGGCTTGCAGCTGCGCGACGCGATCGCGCAGGGGCGTGTGCCGGGGCCGCGGGTGATCGCCGCCGGCTCCTGGATCGGCGCCAAGGGCGGCGTGTGCGAATTCGGCGGCGCGACGGTGAACGGTGCCGCGGAGGCCTCGGCCCGGGCGCGCGGTGATCTCGAGGCGGGCGCCGACCTGCTCAAGGTGTGCGTCACCGGCTGGCCCAAGGATGCCGTCGCGTTTCCCGATTCCATCGAGCTCAAGGCCGAGCCGCTGGCGGCGGTGATGAAGGCGGCAGGTGCGCGGCACCGGATGGTGTTCGCCCACGCCATCGGGAAGGCCGGCGCGCTGCTGGCCGCGTCGCAGGGGGTGCGGGCGCTGGCTCACACGCCGGTGGTGGACTCCGCTGGCGCCGCGGCGCTCAGGCGCTCGGGAGTGCGGGTGATCTCGACCCTGGCCTCGCTCGGGCCGCGGCCGGGTGGCACGGAGGTGCTGGCCTCGTTCCGCCTGCTGCGCGCCGCCGGTGTCCCGATCGTGCTCGGCACCGACGCGGGAGTGCTGGCGCATGGACAGAATGCCCAGGAGCTGGTGGCGCTCACCGATGCCGGGCTCACGCCCGCGGAGGCGCTCCGCGCCGCGACCGTGGGTGCGGCCGGTCTCCTCGAACGGAGCGAGCTGGGGGAGATCAAGGTCGGCGCGGTGGGGGATTTCGTGGTGGTGTCGGGAGATCCGCTGCAGGACATCCATCTGCTGGAGCGGCCCGACCTGGTCGTACGCGCCGGCCGGGTCGTCCAGTAGACCCGACGCGAGGGCGGCCCGCGGTGACTACCCCGCGGGCCGCCCGACTTCGCTCGAGATTCGTCCCTCCGCGCTACTTGTTCCCGTGAAAGATCCGTTCGACCGCCCCGAGCACGCTGCTCAGCGCGGACTCCTTCTCGGCCGGTTCTTGGGCCGCCGCCTGCCCCTGGGCCGGTGCGGCCCCGGGTTGGGCCGTAGCCGGCGCGGGCGCCGACGGCGCCGACCCCGCGGTAGGTGCCGAAGCGACGCCACCCTCCTGCCGCTTCCGCGCGAGCTGCGCCATCACGATCGGCGCCAGGAACAGCAGCGCCTTCTCCGCCTGATGAATGTCCAGGCCGCTGTGCTTGCTGACCTGCTGGCTCATCTGCGCGTGATCGCCACCGAACAGGTTGCCCAGCAGGCCACCCGCCGCACCGGCCAGCCCGCCGCCCGACACGTCGGGCATGCCCGCGGCTCCCGGCTGGGACGCCCGGTTCGACATCGCATTGACCAGCATCGGCAGAGCCGCCGCGGCCGCCGCCTGGGCGGTGGCCGGGTCCACGCCGAGATGCTGGGTGAGCTGGGTAACGCCACCGTCGCCCAGGTGTTCCTGCACCATATCCATGATCGAGGTCATCGTTGTCTCCTCAAATGGCTGACCTGCACTGGCACTGCCGAATGTCTCCTCCACCACCCTGCCGTTACGACGAGGCGCACCGGCCTACGGCCACCCCGCCATTCCCTGCTCTCCCGTGCCGATCTGATCCACCAGGAACGCGTACCGGAATGCCTCCTCGTGCAGCGCGTCGTACCTGCCCGACGAGCCGCCGTGCCCCGCGCCCATGTTGATCCTGAACACCAGCGGGTTGGTGTCGGTCTTCGACGCCCGAAGCTTCGCCACCCACTTGGCCGGCTCCCAGTAGTTGACCCTCGGATCGTTGAGTCCCGCGGTCACCAGCATGGCCGGGTAGTCCTTCCGCTCCACGTTGTCGTACGGAGAGTACGAGCGCATGTAGGCGAATTGCTCCGGCACGCTCGGGTTCCCCCACTGCTGCCACTCTTGGGTGGTGAACTCGAGCGTCGGGTCGCGCTCGGTGTTGATGACGTCCACGAACGGCACATCCGCGATCACCACGCGGAACAGGTCGGGCCGCATGTTGGTGACCGCGCCCATCAGCAGCCCGCCCGCGCTGCCGCCGCGGATGGCCAGCCGATCGGCCGAGGTCCAGCCCTCGCGCTCGAGATGCTCGGCGACGGCGATGAAGTCGGTGAAGGTGGTCTTCTTCCGCAGCATCTTGCCCTGGTCGTACCACGGGCGCCCCATCTCCTGGCCGCCCCGGATGTGGGCGATCCCGTAGACGTAGCCCCGGTCCACCAGCGGAAGCACCCGCGAGCTGAACCCGGGATCGTAGCTGTAGCCGTAGGAGCCGTAACCCGTCAGCAGCATCGGATGAGGGGTGTCCCGGCGCAGGCCCTTTCTATAGAGAAGCGAGACCGGCACCAGTGCCCCGTCGGCCGCCGGCGCCCAGACCCGCTCGGTGGTGTAGTCGGCCGGGTCGAAGTGCGGCACTTCGGTGACCTTCCGCACCGTGCGCGTCCGGGAAGCGAGCTCGTAGTCGAACACCGTCGGCGGGGTCTTGGGCGAGCTGTAGGTGAATCGAAGCGTGTGCGAGTGGAACTCCGGATTGCGCCCGGCCTCGAACGCGTGCACCACGTCCGGGAAATCCACATCGTACGCGGCGGTGAGGCTGTCGCCCGCCATCGCCAGCACCCGGATCTGCTGGCGGGCGTCGCCCCGGCGGTAGAGCACCAGGTGGCGCTCGAACACCTCCATGCCCTCGATCAGGGCGGAATCGCTCCCCGGCACCAGCTCCGTCCATCTGGCGGCCTCCGGCGTCGCCTCCGGCGCACGCATGACCTTGAAGTTGACCGCGCGGTCGTTGGTCAGCATGAGGAAGCTCGAGCCGTGATGCTCGGCGGTATACTCGATGCCCTCACGCCGCGACCGCAGCACCCGCCATGCGGCCTCCGGCTGGCCGGCGGGGAGAAAGCGCACTTCGCCGGTGGTGAAGCTCTGGCTGGTGGCGAGGAGATAGGTGCGGTCCTTGGTCTTGCCGAGCCGGAGGAAGTAGAGCGAATCCGGCTCGCTCACGACCAGCGACTCCGCGGGATCGCCCAGCGTCCGGCGGAAGATGCGATAGGGGCGGTGGGCGGCGTTGTCACGGAGCAAGAACAGCGTGCGATTGTCCGCCGCCCACTCGAGTCCGTAGCCCACGCTGTCGATCGCGTCCGGCAGCAGCCGGCCGGTCCGCAGGTCCTTGACCCGGACCGTGTACCACTCCGACCCCGTGGTGTCCTGGCTGTAAGCGAGAAAGCGGCCGTTGGGGCTCACCTGCCGGAGCCCCACGCGGGAGTAGCGGTGGCCCTGTCCCACCG
>JBOHSB010000204.1:0-5287 GCA_050733015.1 Gemmatimonadales bacterium | reverse complement strand
TGGTGGCCCCGGACGAAACCACGTTCGCCTACCTGCAGAGCCGGCCGCGCGCGCCGCGCGCCGCCAGCTGGGACGGGGCCCGGCGCGCCTGGGCCGAGCTGCGCAGCGACCCCGGGGCCGCGTACGACGCGACGGTCTCGATCGACGCCGCCAAGCTTGGCCCACAGGTGACCTGGGGCACGAGCCCGGGCATGACCGCGGAGATCACCGAGCGAGTTCCCGATCCGGCCGACGCGGCGTCCGAGGCCGAGCGCCAGTCGTATCAGCGCGCGCTCGAGTACATGGGGCTCAGCGCCGGTACGCCGCTCGAGGGGCTCAAGGTGGACCGCGTGTTCGTGGGCTCGTGCACCAACGCCCGCATCGAGGATCTGCGCGAGGCCGCCCAGCTGGCCCGAGGCCGGCGAGTGGCCGACGGTGTGCGGGCGATGGTCGTGCCCGGCTCGCAGCGGGTGAAGGTCATGGCGGAGCGAGAGGGGCTCGACCGCATCTTCACCGAGGCCGGCTTCGAGTGGCGCAATCCCGGCTGCTCGATGTGTCTCGGCATGAACGAGGACATCCTTCATCCGGGCGAGCGCTGCGCCTCGACGTCCAACCGAAATTTCGAGGGGCGCCAGGGCAGGGGAGGGCGCACGCATCTCGTCAGTCCGATCATGGCGGTCGCCGCGGCGGTGGAAGGCCGCCTGGTCGACGTGCGCGGTCTCATGCGTCGCTAGCTGGCTGGTATGCACGACGATGTCGCCCGTATTCGTACTCAGAGAGAAGTTTAGTGCGGTCACGTAAAATATTGCCAGTGAATGAGTTATATGTCTCACTTAAACTGAATCATCACCGTAGCCGCAATTGGGCCAGAATATTTACCCGCGAGCATATGCAGCCCTTCACCGCGCATTCCGGACGCGCCGTCTCGCTGCCGCGCGCCAACGTCGACACCGATCAGATCATTCCGAAGCAGTTCCTCAAGCGCATTGAGCGGACCGGATTCGGTCCCGCGCTGTTCTTCGACTGGCGCTATCTCGCCGACGGCTCGCCCAACCCGGAGTTCGAGCTCAACCGGCCGGCGGCCGCCGGCGCCACCATCCTGCTCACCGGTCCGAATTTCGGCTGTGGCAGCTCGCGGGAGCACGCGCCCTGGGCGCTCGCCGATTACGGCTTTCGCGCCATCATCGCGCCCTCCTTCGCCGACATCTTCTTCGGCAACTGCTGCCAGAACGGATTGCTGCCGGTGGCGCTGCCGGAGGCTGAAGTTCGTGTGCTCGCCCGTCGCGCCGAGACCGCGGATGATTACCAGGTGTCGGTGGATCTGGTGACCCGTCGGGTGCGGGATGGGCAAGGGTTCGAAGCGGCCTTCCCCTTCGACGAGTATCGCCGCGAGATGCTGCTCAAGGGACTGGACGAGATTGGCCGGACGCTGCTCGAGGAGCCCAGGATCGCCGCGTTCGAGCGCCGTCGTGCGGCACTGGCCGCGCGGGGGCCCGCATGACGCGGCACGTCATCGCCGTGCTCCCGGGTGACGGCATCGGGCCGGAAGTCACGGCGGAAGCCATGCGCGTGCTCCGCGCCGCGGCCGATCTGCATGGGTTCGACCTCGAGACCACCGAGTTCGCCGTGGGCGCGGCGGGGGTCGCGGAGGCGGGCGATTCGCTCCCGCCGGCCACGGTCTCGGGCGTGACGCAGGCGGACGCCGTCCTCCTCGGCGCCGTGGGCCACCCATCGCTGGCCGCGGCGGAGGGCCGGCGGCGTCCGGAAGCCGGGCTACTGGCGCTCCGCCAGCTGCTGGGCGCCTATGCCAATCTCCGCCCGGTCACGGTGCACCCCGCGCTGGCGCATGCCTCGCCGTTGCGTCCCGAGCGGCTCCAAGGCGTCGACCTGCTGATCGTGCGCGAGCTGCTCGGCGGGTTGTATTACGGCCAGCCGCGCGCGCTCGAGCGCGACTCGGCCGTCAACACCATGCGCTACTCAGTCGCCGAGATCGAGCGCGTCGCCCGCGTGGCGTTCGAGGCGGCCCGGGGCCGGCGCGGGTCGGTGACGTCGGTGGACAAGGCGAACGTGCTCGAGGTGTCGCAGCTGTGGCGGGAGACGGTGACGAGGGTCGCGGCGGACTACCCCGACGTGCGGCTCGAGCACCTGTACGTGGACTACGCTGCCATGCGCCTGGTCGCGAACCCCGCGGCCATCGACGTGCTCCTCACCGAGAACCTGTTCGGCGACATCCTCAGTGACGAAGCCGCGGTGCTGAGCGGCTCGCTCGGACTGCTGCCGTCGGCGTCGATCGGGGACGGCCCCGGATTGTTCGAGCCGGTCCACGGCTCGGCGCCCGACATCGCCGGCACGGGCGTCGCCAACCCGCTCGGGGCGATCGCGTCGGCGGCCATGCTGCTGCGCTACGGGCTCCGGGAGCCGGAGGCGGCCGACGCGGTGGAGCGCGCGATCGTCGCGGTGCTGTCGGCCGGACTGCGCACGCCGGACATCGCCCGCCCGGGAGACGCCACCCTCGGCACCCGCGAGCTCGGCGAGCGGGTGGCGCTGGCGGTCCTGCAGGGCAACGTCGCGAGGGTCTGAGGCGACGGCTCGCCGCCGAGCCGAGCCGGTCCGTCACGTCTCGCGGATGAGCGGTTACGGCTCGAGCTGCCCCTGCCCGGCGCTCACGCCTGGCCCCGGGCGAGCTCCGCGCGCTCCGACCACCACATCCACATCGCGGCCCAACCCACGCCCAGGAGCAGGCCGCCCAGCACGTCGGTCGGCCAGTGCACGCCGAGATAGACCCGGGAGAACGCGATGAGGAGGCAGCACGCCCCGGCGGCCAGCAGGAGGGCCACCCGGGTGCCGCGGCGCCAAGGCGCGGACCAGATCAAGACGCCGAGGCCAAAGACCAGGGGAGCCATCACGGCGTGGCCCGAGGGGAAGGAGTACCAGCCGGCGCCCGAGAGCCGGGGGAGCACGCGAGGCCGGGGCCGCTGAAAGACCCACTTGGCCACCCCGTACATCGCCCAGCCGCTGAGGGTCGCGGCCGCATAGCCGGCGGCCTCGGTCCGGCGGCGAATCATCGACAGCCTCAGGCTCAGCAGCAGGGCGATTGGAATCTCGATCTCCCCCGCCCCCACCGCGCTGAGCGACTGCATGAGCACCGTGAGACCGTCCGACCGCAGGCTGCCCACCGCGAGCATCAGGCGCAGGTCCAGCGCCTGGGTCCACCCGGCCTCGACCGCGATGGCGAGCAGGCCGAACAAGACGAAACAGACGATCGCGATGGCCCCGCTCCGGCGCGCCTCGGAGGCCGTCTCGGGGCGGTCGGCGACCGAGATGTTAGAGATCGGTCACCGCGCCCAGGCTCGCGCTCGACACTTGGCGGGCGTACTTGTGCAGCACCCCGGCGCGGTAGCGCGATACCGGTGCGGTCCAAGCCTCGCGCCGCCGCGCCATCTCCTCCTGGCACACGTCCACCGCCAGCGCCCGCTCGTTCGCGTCGATCGTGATCAGGTCGCCCTCCTCGAGCAGGGCGATCGGGCCGCCCACCGCGGCCTCCGGGGCGACGTGCCCCACCACCAGGCCGTAGGTCCCTCCGGAGAAGCGTCCATCGGTGATGAGGGCCACCGAGTCACCCAGCCCGGCGCCGATGATGGCCGACGTCGGGGCGAGCATCTCGCGCATCCCAGGCCCGCCGCGCGGACCCTCATAGCGGATCACGATCACGTCGCCCGGGCGGATCCGGCCGGCGAGGATGGCCTCGAGGCAGGCCTCCTCGGACTCGAAGATCCGCGCGGGCCCGATGATCCGCGGCTCCTTCACGCCGGTGATCTTCGCGACCGATCCCTCGGGCGCCAGGTTGCCTCGCAGCACCGCGAGATGTCCCTGGGCATAGAGCGGGCGGGCCCACGGGCGGATCACGTCCTGGTCAGCCCGGGGCGCCTCGGGCACGTCGCGCAGGGTCTCGGCAACCGTCTCGCCACTGATGGTGAGCGCGTCGCCGTGCAGCAGCCCGTGCGCGAGCAGCATCTTCATCACCTGCGGCACCCCGCCGGCCGCATGGAGATCGGTGGCGACGTAGCGGCCCGACGGCTTGAGGTCGCACAGCACGGGCACCCGGGCGCGGATGGCCTCGAAGTCGTCCAGGGCGAGCGGCACCTCGGCCGAGTGCGCGATGGCCAGCAGGTGGAGCACGGCGTTGGTGCTGCCGCCCAGCGCCATGACCAGGGCGATGGCGTTCTCGAAGGCCTGCCGGGTGAGGATTGCGCGCGGCCGGAGGCCCCGCCGCACCGCCTCCACCAGCACCTCGCCCGAGCGGGCGGCACTGTCCGCCTTCTCGGGGTCCTCTGCCGCCATGGTCGACGACCGGGGCAGGCTCATGCCCATCGCCTCGAACACCGAGGACATGGTGTTGGCGGTGAACATGCCGCCGCAGGAGCCAATGCCGGGGCAAGCGTGCCGCTCGACCTCGAGCAGCTCCTGCTCGTCGATCCGGCCCGCGCTGAACTGGCCGACCGCCTCGAACGCGCTCACCACGGTCAGATCCCGGCCATGGAGGTGGCCGGGCTTGATCGTGCCGCCGTAGACGAAGATGGCCGGAATGTCCATGCGGGCGATGGCGATCATCGCCCCCGGCATGTTCTTGTCGCACCCACCGACGGTCACGACCCCGTCCATGCTCTCCGCGCCGCACGCGGTCTCGATCGAATCGGCGATGACCTCGCGCGACACGAGGGAGTACTTCATGCCCTCGGTCCCCATGGAGATGCCGTCGCTGACGGTGATGGTCCCGAAGACCTGCGGCATCGCGCCGGCGCCGCGGACCGCGGCCTCCGCCCGCCGGGCGAGCACGTCGAGCCCCGCGTTGCACGGCGTGATGGTGCTGTAGCCGTTGGCGATGCCGATGATGGGCTTGCCGAAGTCGCCGTCGCCGAAGCCGACGGCGCGGAGCATGGCGCGATTGGGGGCGCGCTGGACGCCGGCGGTGATGGCCGCGCTGCGGAGGGGGGTGGGCATGGAGGGAATGTATATCGCGGCCGGCGGGTTGGCGGTGAGCGGTAAGCGGGAACAGCACACCGGACAACTTCGGTGTGCTGTTCCGCTTACCACTCACCACTCACCGCTCACCGGCTTCAGGCGTCGTAATACAGGAAGAACTCGTACGGATGCGGCCGCAGGCTGATCGGCGCGATGTCCTTGGTCCGCTTCATCGTGATCCAGGTCTCCTGCAGATCCGGCGTGAACCGGTCGCCGTTTAGCAGGAAGTCGCGATGCGGTTCGCGCGCGGCCACCGACTGGGCGTGCGAGCCGGGCACGGTCTTGA
>JBOHSB010000203.1:0-11452 GCA_050733015.1 Gemmatimonadales bacterium | reverse complement strand
ACCCGGGACGGGCCGCGCCCCCGTCCCGCGCGCGACTCGACGAACCCCCGGGCGAATGCCAGGTCGTCGATGAGTCCCATCCGCTCGCACTCGACGAGGGCCGATTCCACCGCGGGCACGGGGTGCCCCTTCCGGACCAGCCGCCGGGCCAGCTCCCGCCGGGCGTAACTCCGGTAGGTGAATGCCTTGAGCGCCGAGCGAAGCGCCCCCTCCGCGTCCGCGGCGGCCTCGAGCCGGCCGACCAGGAGCTCGGTGAGGACGGCACCGACGAGGATCCCCTCCACCGCACCCGTAGCCACCGTCCACCGCAGGCGCCCGTCGACCGACAGTCGCACCGCGCCGGCGCGCCGCGGGTCGGGAACGATGGCACTCAGGCGGCCTTCGCCCGGGACCACCACTGTCTCCGCCACCCGGGCGCCGGCCCGCGGCCCCCAGCGCATCTTCCTACTCCTCGTCGGCTTCACCATCGCCACCCGGCGCCGCCACGGCCACCGCCCCACCGGCCCGGACGCCGAGGACCTCCTTCACCTTCCCCTCGACCTCCGACATCATTGCCGGGTTGTCCTTGAGGAAGAGCTTGGCGTTCTCCCGACCCTGACCGATCCGCTGGTCGCCGTAGGAGTACCAGGCGCCCGACTTCTGGATGATGTTGGCCTCGGAGGCGAGATCCACCAGCAGCGAGGTGTGGCTGATGCCCTCGTCGAACATCACGTCGAACTCGGCCTGGCGGAACGGCGGGGCCACCTTGTTCTTGACCACCTTCACGCGCACGTGGTTGCCGATGACCGTCTCGCGCTCCTTGACCGGGCCGATGCGGCGGATGTCGAGCCGGAGCGAGGCGTAGAACTTGAGCGCCTTGCCGCCGGTGGTGGTCTCGGGGTTGCCGAACATCACGCCGATCTTCTCGCGCAGCTGGTTGATGAAGACCACGGCGCAGTTGGAGCGGTTGATGGCGCCGGCCAGCTTGCGCAGGGCCTGGCTCATGAGGCGGGCCTGGAGGCCGACGTGGCTGTCGCCCATCTCGCCTTCGATTTCGGCCTTGGGCACCAGTGCGGCGACCGAGTCGATGACCACGATATCGACCGCGCCCGAGCGCACCAGGATCTCGACGATCTCGAGCGCCTGCTCGCCGGTGTCGGGCTGGGAGACCAGCAGGTCCTCGACGTTGACGCCGAGCTTCTTGGCGTAGTCGATGTCGAGCGCGTGCTCGGCGTCCACGTAGGCGGCGACGCCGCCGGCCTTCTGCACGTTGGCCGCGAGGTGGAGCGTGAGGGTGGTCTTGCCGGACGACTCGGGGCCGTAGATCTCGGTGATCCGGCCGCGCGGGATGCCGCCCACCCCGGTGGCGGCATCGAGGTTGATGGCGCCGGTGGGGATGGCGGCCACCTTGACCCGGGCCGAGTCGCTGCCCATGCGCATGATGGACCCCTTGCCGAGCTGCTTCTCGATCTGCGAGATGGCGAGCCCGAGGGCCTTGCGGCGGTCGGCGTCGAGCCGGGACTCTTCTGCGGCCATGGTATCCTCTGAGTATTGTTGTGACTGATTTTGCTACACTGATGTAGCTGCGGCCAACTTAATACCGAAGACTTGCCGAATCAATAGTTGATTGGTGACTCATTTCACTCCACCTCAACAGCCCTAGCATCGCCACGCGTCTTCCAGGTGCTCCACTCGATATACCCCGCTCCGTTCGACCCGCACCGCCACCACGTCGAACCGGAAGCTGTCCCCGGCCCGGCCGTGTCGCTGCCGCCAGACCTCGGCGACCTGGGTGATCGTCCGGCGCTTGCGCCACAGCACCGATTCCGAAGGAGTGCCCCACGCCGCCGAGCTCCGGGTCTTTACCTCGACGAACGCCACGAGTGATCCCCGCCGAGCCACCACGTCCAGCTCCCGATGGCCCAGCCGGAAGCGATGCGCCTCGATGATCCATCCCCGGCTGGCGAGGTACGCCATGGCAACGCGCTCGCCCCACAGGCCACGCCGCTGCCGCGGGTCCGTCCACTCCTTGCAGGGCACGAACCGGGGCCGCGATCGCATGGTGCAAGGGTATCGGCCGTCGTCTCGCGAGGCGGCACCATTCCGGCGGGCGCGGGAGCGACAAATCGCCGCTCCGATTCTAGGTGGTTGAGCTGGAGAGGATCGCGGTGGGACAACCATCGCGCGATAGGAAGTCGCGCGCCTAGGGGCGGCGCCCGCGCTTCCCCGCCGCCCAGTCGTCCCAGACCCCGAAGGTCTTCATCTGGTCCGAGAGATCGCTGTGGCGGACCAGCGAGTCCACCTGCGGGGCCGTTTGCCGGGCGAGCGTGACGTCATTGGTCGCGAAACCCCACGTCACCGCCGCCGCGATCGCCGCGTTGAGGCGAAGCTGCCGGAGGTCGGCCTGGCCGAACTCATCCGACCGGGCGTGGTAGTTGGGTCCGTAGTTGGCCGATTCCTGGTTGGCCACCAGGTTCGCCACGCCCTGCATCATGAAGTCGTAATTGTCGGTGCCCACGATCGGCAGGTTCACCGGCGTGAACGGGCCCAGGCCGGCCACCGGCGCGAGCGCCCGCGCGAGTGGCTCGAGCAGGTCGCTCCGCCCGCCGGTGAAGTAGCCGGTGATCCGGCCGGTGCCGATGTCGTAGGCCGAGGCCATCACGGTGTGGTCCAGCTCGGCGGCGTGCGACAGGGTATAGCCGAACGACCCCACGAGGCCCTGCTCTTCCCCGCTCCACAGGGCGAACCGGATGGTGCGCTCCGGCACCAGGCCCAGGCGCTGGATCTGCCGGGCGATGTCGAGCACCATCATGGCATTCGCGCCGTTGTCGAGCGCCCCCGTGCCCAGATCCCACGAGTCGAGATGCGCGCCGATCAGCACCATCTCGTCCGGCTTCGAGCGTCCCCGGATCTCGCCGATCACGTTGTAGCTCTCGTAGGCCGGCCCGGTCTGCAGATCTAGCACGGCGGTGAGCGTGAGGCGCTTGCCCGCGCGCAGGAGCCGGAGCGCGCGGGCGGCGGCGTCCCGCTCCATCATCATCATCGGGTGTTTCGTGCCCAGGCCGGTCGAGGCGTTGTGCCTCGCCAGTAGATCGTTGGGCCGGGATGACATGTAGACCAGGCCGCTGGCGCCGGCCGCGAAGGCGCGCCGCTCGATGCCCACCGCCTCGTTGTATTCGCGGAACAGGCCGTCGATGTCGCGCAGCTCGTCCGTCTCGATCAGGACGAACGCTCCGCGGGCCGCGGCGCCCAGCCGGGCGAAGTCCGAATCGGCGCCGCGCCCGGCGTCCACCAGCGGCAGGGTCACGCCCGCGGCGGCGGTGGCGGTCGAGAACGGCAGCGCGGCGATCCTCGGGCGGAACTGAACCCCGTCGCCCCGCACGGTGGCCGCCGCCGAGCGCTCGAGCCAGAGGCCGGGCATCGTGAAGGGCTCGCGCCGAACGGTCACGCCGGCTTCGCGGAACCGCCCCAGCGCCCAATCCACGGCCCGCAGGTTGGCCGGCGAGCCGGTGGCCCGCCCGCCGATCTCGTCGGTGAGGGTCTCGAGATCCTGAACCAGCGGGGTGTCCCCGAGCAGCGCCGCCACGAGGCGCGCGGCGCTGGCGTCCTGCGCGTCCGCCCGTCGCGGCGCGAGGCCCGCGAGCAACGCCAGCAGTCCCACGACGAGGGTGGTCGAGCGGGGGCGGAGCGTCACGGTCCTCTCCGGGATGGGAGGGTGCGAAGGGCTAGCCGCAGTACTCGTCGATCTGGTCGATCCCGATGCGTACGTCCCGCGGCTTGCTGCCGTTGGCCGGCCCGAGAATGCCCGCTTCCTCGAGCTGGTCCATGATGCGGGCGGCCCGGCCGTAGCCGATCCCGAGCTTCCGCTGCAGCAGGGACGTCGAGCCGCCCTGGTTCTGCACGCAGGCGATGGCCGCGTCCTTGAATTGCGGGTCGCGCTCGCCCGCCTCGGCCGCGCCCTCGCCACCCTCGCCGCCCTCGGCGTCCGGGACCTCGTCGAGGATGTTGGTCTCAGCGGACTCGACCAGACCTCGCTGATCCCGTTCCAATTTCCACTGGCGGTAACGCTCCAGGATCTTCTCGCTCTCCTCGGTGGAGATGTAGGCGCCCTGAAGCCGCATCGGCTCGCTCTTGCCCGGCTCGAGGAACAGCATGTCGCCCTTGCCCAGCAGCGCCTCCGAGCCGTTCTGGTCGAGAATGGTCCGGCTGTCCACCTTGGACGCCACCCGGAACGCAATCCGGCTCGGGAAGTTGGCCTTGATGAGACCGGTGATGACGTTCACCGACGGCCGCTGGGTGGCAAGGATGAGGTGGAGCCCCACGGCACGGGCCTTCTGAGCCAACCGGGCGAGCGGCGTCTCGACCTCCGACTGCACCGTCATCATCAGGTCCGCCAGCTCATCCACCACCACCACGATCAGCGGCAGCTTCCCCTCGGTGTACGGCTCGACCGCGGGCGGCGGTGGGGGCGTGTCGGGCGCCTCGGCGGCGATGTCGGTCAGCGTGACGCGCCGCGCGGCCGGATTCCTGAGCGGCTTCCCCTCCAGCACCTTGCGGTTGAACTCGAGCATGTTGCGCGCGCCGTTGGCCTCGAGCAGGGCGTACCGCCGCTCCATCTCGCCCACGGCCCACTTGAGCACCCGCGCGGCCTCCTTGTTGTTGGTGACCACCGGGTGCCGGAGATGGGGGAGGTCCTTGTACATCGAGAGCTCGACCATCTTCGGGTCGATCATCAAGAGGCGGAGGTCTTCCTTGTGCTGATAGTGGTAGATCAGCGAGGTGATGATGGCGTTGATCCCGACCGACTTGCCGGTGCCGGTCGCGCCGGCGATGAGGAGGTGGGGCATCTTCGCCAGATCAGCGATGACGGGCCGCCCCTCGAGGTCGAGCCCCAGCGCCACCGGCAGCAGCCGCTCCTCGCCGGACCACTGGTCGTCTTCCAGCAGCTCGCGCAGCACCACCACGCGTGACTTGGGATTGGGCACCTCGACGCCGACCATGTCGCGGCCCGGGATGCGGGCGACCCGAATCGACCGGGCGCTCATCTTGAGCGCGAGATCGTCGGCCAGGTTGACCAGCCGGTTCATCTTGACCCCGGGCCGAAGCCGCACGCCGTACTGGGTCACGACCGGTCCGGTGGTCCGCCCCGCGACGTCGCCCTCGACCTTGAACTCGGCCAGCGTCTCCTCCAGCCGCTCCTGCAGCACGTCGAGCTCGCCCTCCCCGGCATCGATGCCTCGCGTCCGCGGCGCCTCGAGCAGCTCGACGTCCCACACCGGACCGAGATCCTTGTCGCCCGTCGCCCGCTTGGCCTCGGGCTTCTTGCCGGCCTTGGTCCTGCTCGTCTTGCCGTCGGGCTTGGGCGCCAGATTCGCTTCATCCCGCGCCTTGGCCAATGTCGGCTCCGCCACCGGCTCGGGCGTCTCCTTGGCGGTCTTGCGCCTGGACTCCGGCTTGGCGCTCTCGCCCCTGGCGGCAGCGGAAGCGGGCTCGTCCGGCTGGCGCTCGAGCCGCTGCAGCGGATGCCAGGCGAAGGTCGCCAGCGTGAGCGCCGACAGGGCCAGAAAGCCCGCCAGCACCGCGCCGGCGGGTCCGACGCCCCGCGGGATCCCGACCGCGAAGAACCCCGGGATCGCGCCGACGACCTGCCCGAGGAACCGGCGGTTGTTGATGTCGAACACGGTCACGTGACCGAGCACGCCGGCCAGATACGGCAGCAGCACGCTGAGGCCGATGATGAGGAATGCCGAGCGCTTCATGTCCAGCGTGCCCAGGCGCTCGAAGCCCGCCAGGGCGAGCCCGATGCCGAGCAGCGGGATACCGAGCGCCCCGGCGCCGAGCCACTCCCAGAGGGTGTCGCCCAGCGAATGGCCGATGGGACCGGTCAGGGGAAACGGCAGGAGGGTCAGGCCGACGAAGAGACCGACGACGAGGGCGGTAATCGCGCCCAGCCGCCGGCGCGAATCGGAGCTCATACCGGCACGGCTGCGAGGGTCACTCGGCGTTCGTGGAAGTGCGCCAGCGCGGGGTAGGCGTCGAGCCGGGCGGCGTCCAGGAGGTCGTCACCGAAGCCCAGCCTGATGAGCTCGCGGCCGGCCCGGCTGCGCCGGAGCGGACGGTGCCAGTCGTCACCGTAGCGGCGCACCAGGTCGAGGCTCGCGATCGCCGCATCATTGAGCCCACGCCGCGAGCGATAGTCGCCGAGGGCCGCGGCGGCCAGCCGGCCGGCGCAGTACGCGTCGTCCAGGGAGAAGGCGCCGTCTCGCCCCGCGCAGACGATCAGGATCCGGCCGTCCCGCTCGAGCGTCTCGCGCGTCTTCTCCGCCGAGACGCTCAGGTTGGCCGCACAGGCGCCGTAGACCGCCGCGGCGCCCTGGCAGGCGAGCATCGCGTTGGTGCCGTTAGTCGTCGTGACGATGAGGGTCTTGCCGCGCACCGTCGGCTCCGCCATCTCCAGCGGGCTGTTGCCGAGGTGGAACCCGGGGATGCGGATGCAGTTCTTTTCCCCCGCCAGCAGCACGTCCTCGCTGCCGATGGTCTGGGCCAACCGCAGCGCTTCCTCGGTGGACCCCACCGGGATCACGGCCTTGGCGCCGTGGTGAAGCGCCGCGCACATCGACGTCGTGGCGCGGAGGATGTCGACGACGAACACGGTCCGGCCCTGGACCTCCGCGAGCGTGAGGCCGGCCGGTGAGAAGGCGACGTCGAGCCTCATGCGGGCGGCCGGAGGAGCTGGGGCTCCCGCTCGAGGAACCGGGTGTCCACCTGGCCGGCGGCGAAGTCCGGATGCCGGATCACGCGCGCCAGGAACGGAATCGTGGTGGTGACGCCTTCCAGGATGAAGCTGTCGAGCGCCTGGCCCATCCGGGTGAGGGCCTCGTCGCGGTCGTTGCCGTGCACGATCACCTTCGCCAGCAACGAATCGTAGTACGGCGGCACGGTGTAGCCCGCGTAGACGTGGGTGTCCACCCGCACGCCGGGACCGCCGGGCGGGTGGTACGCGGTGATCACTCCGGGGCAGGGCTGGAAGTTCCGGTACGGGTCCTCGGCGTTGATGCGGCACTCGATGGCGTGCCCCCGGAGCCGCCGGCCGTCGCCCATGAAGCTGATCGGCTCCCCCGCCGCCACCCGGATCTGCTCCTTCACCAGGTCGAAGCTGGTCACCATCTCGGTGACGGGATGCTCCACCTGGATCCGGGTGTTCATTTCCATGAAGTAGAACGACCCGTCGGTGTCCAGCAGGAATTCGAGCGTGCCCGCGCCGACGTAGGCGATGTTGGAGGCGAGCGCCACGGCGGCCTTGCCCATCTGCTCCCGCAACGCCGGCGTGAGGGCCGGACTGGGGCTCTCCTCGATCAGCTTCTGGTGGCGCCGCTGGACCGAGCAGTCGCGCTCGCCCAGGTGGACCACCTTCCCCTGCGTATCGCCCATCACCTGGATCTCGACGTGCCGGGGATGCTGGATGTACTTCTCGACGTAGACCGCGCCGTTGTTGAACGCGGCCAGCGCCTCGTTCTGGGCCAGCCCGAACAGCTGGGGGAACTGCTCCGCCTCGTGGGCGATGCGCATCCCCTTCCCGCCTCCGCCCGCCGTCGCCTTGATGATGACGGGGAACCCGATGGACTCCGCGAACGCCAGCGCCTCGTCGGGGTCGTCGATGGTGCCGGGCGAGCCGGGCACTGTGGGCACCCCGGCCTCGGCCGCGAGCCGGCGGGCGGTGGCCTTGTCGCCCATCTGCCGGATCTGGTCGCCGCTGGGCCCGATGAACGTGATGTTGGACGCCTTGCAGGTGTCGGCGAATTCGGCGTTCTCGGCCAGGAACCCGTACCCCGGGTGGATGGCGTCGGCGCCGGTGATCTCGGCCGCGGCGATGATGTTGGGAATCCGGAGGTAGGAGCTCCGGCTGGGGGGCGGACCGATGCACACGTCGTCATCGGCGAACCGCACGTGGAGCGACTCGCGGTCGGCCTCGGAATACACGGCCACGGTCTCGAGGCCGAGCTCGCGGCACGCCCGGATGACCCGCAAGGCAATCTCGCCGCGGTTGGCGATCAGCACCTTCTTAAACACCGGCGCCCCCGATCAGGGCGTCAGATCCAGCGCCCGTGGCGCCGACGCGTCACCGGTGATCTCGGTGAACTTGCGGTCGGACGCCGAGTCCACCCCCGACACCCGGAGCGCGAACTCGCTCGGGTTGGTCGAATAGAACAGCGCGCTCTCGTACGAGATCATGCCGTCCTTGAACCACTTCATCAGCGACTGGTCGAACGACTGCATGCCGTAGGATACGGTCCCCTCGGCGATGAGATCGGGAATGTTGAGGGCCTTCTCGATGTCCCGGATGTTGTCCGCCACCGCGGCCGTGTTGATCAGCACCTCGGCCGCGGGGACGCGCCCGCGGCCGTCCGCGCGCGGCACCAGCCGGAGCGACACCACCGCCTGCAGCGCGGTGGCCAGCAGCATCCGGATCTCCTGGTGCTGGTAGGGCGGATAGAACGAGATGATGCGGTTGAGTGTCTGGGTGGCGTCGGTCGTGTGCAGCGTGCTGAAGACCAGGTGCCCGGTATCGGCCGCCTTGAGCGCCGTGTCCAGGGTCTCCATGTCGCGGATCTCGCCCACCAGGATCACGTCCGGGTCCTGCCGCAGCACGTGCCGGAGGGCGCTCGCGAACGACAGCGTGTCGCTCCCCACCTCGCGCTGCGAGATGTTGGCCATCACGTCGCGATGGAGGAACTCGATCGGGTCCTCGATCGTGATGCAGTTGACCCGGCGGTTCTGGTTGACATGGTTGATCATCGACGCGAGCGCCGTGGACTTGCCCGAGCCGGTAATACCGGTCACCAGCACCAGGCCCCGCGGCTTGAGCGCGATCTCCTCCAGCACCGCCGGCAGGTGGAGCTCGGCGATGGTCTTCACCTCGTACGGGATGGCCCGGAAGGCGAACGCCAGCGTCCCGCGCTGCTGGTAGATGTTGGTGCGGAAGCGGCCCACGCCCGGCACGCCGATGGCGAAGTCGGCCTCCTTCTTCTCGGCGAACTCCTTCACCTGGCGCGGCGTCATCACCTGCTCGGCCAGCATCTTGAGGTCCTCGGGCTTGACCGGCTGCATCTCGAGCGCGTGCAGATCGCCGTTCACCCGGACCGTCGGCGGCCGGCCTACCTTGAGCAGCAGGTCGGACGCGTTCCGCTGCACCATCTGCCCGATGGTCTGCTTGAAGTTGAACGTCGACGCGGGTGCCGCCTGCGCCGTCGCTTGCCCTGCCGCTTCAGCCATTGGGATCCACCCGGAAGAGGACCTGGCCGAACTCCACCGGCTGCGCGTCGTCCACCATGATCTCGCGGACGACCCCGGCGATCTCGGCCTCGATCTCGTTCATGATCTTCATCGCCTCGATGATGCACACCGTCTGGCCCGGGGAGACCCGGGTCCCCGCCTTCACGTACGGATCGGCGCCGGGCTCGGGCGATTTGTAGAACGTGCCCACCATCGGCGATTTGATCTCCTTGAGCCCGGCCGACGCGCGCGGCGCCTCCCGCGCCTCGGCCTCGCCCCCGGGCGCGTGCCCAGCCGCGGGATGGACCATCGGGGCGTAGGAGGCCGGGGCGGCCACGACGGTCGGGGCGCCGTTTCCGGTGCGCGTGATGACCACCTTGGTGCCAAACAGGCCCTTCACTTCGATCGAGCCGATCTCGGGCGCGTCCCGCAGCAGCTGCGCGAGACCCTGCACGTCCTGCAGCTCGATCGCCTTCATCCCCGGCACGTTCTGCAGCAGCTCGGCGAGCTGCTTCATTTCCTGGGGGGTCATACGCGAGTGACGAACGCGCCTGCGCGGCGGTCGGCCCGGATCACTTGCCCCTCCTCACGTGGATCGCCAGGGTGGCGGCTGTCGGTGGTCGTCGAAGGGTGTCACACCAGCTCGAGCAGGTCGGTACGGCCGTCGGAGAGCACCTCCGCGCCGTCCGGTCCGAGGTGCACGTCGTCTTCCAGCCGGACGCCACCCCATCCCGGAAGATAGATCCCCGGCTCGACCGTCACCACCGCATGCAGCGGCAATGGCGTTTCCGCCGTCGGGGCGAGCCGGGGGGCCTCGTGGACCTCGAGCCCCAGCCCATGCCCCAGGGAGTGGCCGAAGGCATCCCCGAAGCCGCGGGCCGCGATGACCTCACGGGCGAGGGCGTCGCCCTCCCGGCCCGTCATGCCGGCGCGCAGGTGCTCGAGCGCCCGGCGCTGCGCGCTCTGGACCAGCTCGTAGACCGTGCGCTGCCGCTCGTTGGCTCGGCCGCCGACCACCATCGTCCGGGTGAGATCGGCGCAGTATCCGTCCACCTGCGCGCCGAAGTCAAGCAGCAGCCACTCGCCCGCCTCGATCGCCCGCGCGCTGGTGCGCGCGTGGGGCAGCGCCGCCCGCGGCCCGCTCGCGACGATGGTCGGAAACGGGTGCCACTCGCTCCCCCGGCGCCGGAGCGCCGCCTCGAGGCTGGCGCCGATCTCGAGCTCCGTCTGCCCGATCCGTACCGTCGGCAGGAGCTCGGCCAGGGCGTCCTGGGCCAGCGTCGCCGCGGCCCGCACCGCCGCGATTTCCTCGGGCGACTTGACCGCCCGCAATCGCTCGACCAGATCGGTGGCCGGCACCAGTCGAGCCCGGGTCAGCCCGCCGACCCGCTCGGCGTCCCGCACCGTGATGGCCTGCGCCTCGATCCCGATGCTGCCGACCGGGGCCGCGGCGAGGACCTTCCCCAGCCGGTCCCACACGCTCTTCTGGTCGATCTCCACCTGCGCGGCGTCGCCCGCTTCCTGCGGCGCCTGGACCGCGTAGCGGAAGTCGGTGATGAGGACGGTGCCGTCGGACCGCACCAGGAGCAGCGCCGCCGATCCGCTGAACCCTGTCAGATACCGGATGTTGGGCAGGTGCGTGACCAGCAGGGCGTCGAGCCCCTCGTCGTCCAGCGCGACCCGCAGAGCTGCCTGGCGTTCCGCGCGACGGTCAGGCAGCACGCAGTTGGCCCACCAGCGCCTGCAGGGCCAGCAGGTAGCTCTGCGGGCCGAACCCGGTCACCATGCCGATGGCCAGATCCGCGATCATGGAGTGATGCCGCGCGGGCTCCCGCGCGAAGATGTTCGAGAGGTGCAGCTCGACGAAGGGAACCTGGACGGCCAGCAGCGCATCGCGGAGGCCGAGACTCGTGTGAGTCAGGCCGGCCGCGTTGATCAGCGCGCCGTCGGCGCGCCCCTTGAGGCGTTGCACCGCGTCCACCAGCTCGCCTTCATGGTTGCTCTGGAACCAGTCCAGCTCGACCCCATGCCCGCGCGCCGCCTCGCGCACCATCGCTTCGATCTCGGCCAGCGTGGTCCGTCCGTACAGCTCCGGTTCCCGCTGCCCCAGCAGATTCAGGTTGGGGCCGTTCAGGACGCAGACGCGCATTCAGCGCTTGAGATTCTGCAGCCAGGCGTGGAACTGGTCGAGGTCGTCGCT
>JBOHSB010000202.1:0-27356 GCA_050733015.1 Gemmatimonadales bacterium | reverse complement strand
GTCCAGGTGCCCTGGCCGTGCTCGCCGTGGACGTACTTGACCCACGGCGCGCCCGGCTCGTCGGCCAGCACCGTGACGCTGGACTTGAGCGTCTTGCGCGTGAAGGACGTGGTAAGCCCATAGAAGTCCGGAATCACCTGCCGGTGGCTCTGGACCAGCATGGTGGCCACCGGGTCGATCTTGGCGCTGAAGTTGAACAACGAGAAGGAGCCGAGCGGTTGCCGGCGATCGGGTGAGTTGACCTGGTGGCCGTCGATGTCGGAGTAGACCGGGATCGTCGGGTTGAGCTCCAGCGTGGCCCCCTGGAAGGCCAGCGCCTCGTCCCAGCGCATCCGCGACGAGGCATCGGTATCCATCGGGGTGCCGTCGGCGTACGCCGCGGCGATGTCCACCTTGTCGGCCGCGAGCGCGAGGTCGAGCGTCTCGGTGGCGGTGCACATGGCGAACAGGAACCCGCCCCGCTGCACGTAGTCCGCGATGGCCACGGCCACGGCCCGCTTCTCGGCCGGCACCGAGGGGAAGCCGAGTTGGCGGGCCATGGCCCGGTTCCGATCCACCATGTCCACCAGCCAGGGCGAGCCGGCGTAGTTCAGGAAGAACTTCGAGTACTGGCCGGTGAAGTCCTCATGGTGGAGGTGCAGCCAGTCGTAGGTCTTGAGCTTGGAGCCGAGCACCTCCGGGTCCCACACCTTCTCGAACTTGATGCCGGCGTAGTTGAGGACCATCGTGACCGCGTCGTCCCATGGCGCGGCGTTGGGCGGCGCGTACACGGCAACCTTCGGCGCCTTCTCCAGCGGCACGGCATCCATGTTGCCGCCCTGGATCTCACCCCGGATCTCCACCAGGTGCCCATCCTCCAGTGGCTCGGTCGTGATGCCGTTGAGCGCCGCGTCCCGCGTCACCGCCTCCTCGGCGGGAAGCAGGAACGATCCGCTGCGATAGTTGAGAAACCACTCGGCCCGTCCGCCGCGCTCCAGCAGGCGGAAGGCCAGGCCGTAGGCCTTGAGGTGATCCGCCTGGGCGTCGTCCATCGGTACGAGCAGCCAGGGCGCCGATGTCGGCAGACGCAGGCGCGCGAATCCCGGCGAGAGCGCCAGCAGTCCGGCCGCGCTGCGGGAGAGGAAATCGCGCCGCTTCACGTCTGCGGCACCGCGCCGCGGGCCTCGTCCAGGCGACGGCGTGCCTGGGGGACGAGCGCGCTGGACGGGTAGGTCAGAATCAGATGTTCCAGCTGGGCGACCGCTTCGGCGGGACGGTGCTGGTCCAGCAGCAGCTCGGCCAGGGCCAGCTCGGCGGCCGGCGCCGTGCCCGGGGCGGCAGGGACGGCCGCGGCCTTGAGCATCCGCTCCGCGTCACCGGTCTTTCCGGTCTGGGCCGCGAGCCGCCCCGCGAGCAGGCGCACCTCGGTGCCACCCTTCTCCGGGGGCAGGTCGCCGGCCACCTTGTCCAGCCCGGCCACGGCGCGCGCGGTGTCGCCCCGAGCCAGCGCGAAGAGCGCCTGCCCCAGCGCCGGAAGGCTGTCCGCTTCGATCGGCTGCAGCAGCGCGAGGAGGGCGGTGCGCTCGGTGGCCTCGTCGCGCTCCCCGGCGAACGGACCGGCGGCCTTGAACCGTTCGATGGCGCCGGGAATGTCGCCTCGGTACAGCCGCAGCCGTCCGGCCAGCGCCAGACCATCCACCGTGCTGTCCCCGCTCAGGACCGAGTCCGCGTGAGCCAGGTCGCCGGCCTTGATGTAGCCCAGCACCAGGCGGCGCTCGAGCGAGGCGTATTCCTCGCCACCCATTTCGCCGCGGTGCTCGGCCAACCGGCGCGCGGCCTCGTCGAGCTTTCCTTCTCCGATAAGAACCTGGACCAGCGTGGCGGATGCACCGGCCGCGATCGTTCCCGGCGCCGCGCGGTCGTCCGCGATCCCGGTGAGCATGCGGCGCGCGGCGTCGCGCTCGCCCGCCGCGGTGTAGGCGCGGGCGGCCTCCAATCGAATGCGAGAGCGCTCCGGCTCGCGGCTCCGATCGGCGATCAGCTCGAGGATCCGGCCCTGGGCCTGGCGCGCGGGACGGCCGGGCACCGTGCGCAGCAGGTCCCCGAGCCCGCGCAACGCCTCGACGGACGTGGCGGAATCCGGCGGGATCGCGGCCTGCAGCGATTCGAGCGCGCCGAGCGGGTCGCCCCAGCGCGCGCGGAGATCCGCTTCCAGGCGCCGGGCCGCGAGGTCGTGCTCGTGGGACAACACGGACAGCAGGTCCGACCGGAGGGAATCGGGGGCCTGGCTCAAGGTGCTCACCGCGGTCATCCGATACCCCGGCACCCGGCGGATCGCCGGCAGCCACTCGCGGAGGGAGCCTTCGAAGTCGCCGTCGGCGAAGTCGAGCTGCGCGACTTCGGGAGCCAGGGCGTCCGGCCGGTGCAGCTGTTCCCGGGCGCGCCGATACGCCTGCCTGGCGCCCTCCCGGTCCCGCTGGGCCAGCGCCGCCGAGCCCCACTCGCGGTAGGGTGTCTCGTCACCCGGCGCCATGGCGGCCCACCGCTCCGCCACGGCACGCAGGCTGTCCGGAACGCCGGCGGCTGCCCATGCCCTGAGCGCGACGCCGAAGACGGCGCCGCTGGTGTTGGACGGCCGGAGGATGGCGAGCGCGGCACGCACCTGCGGCAGGATCTCCGTGGTCCGTCCGAGCGGCGTCAGTGACCGCTCGAGGCCCAGCATGGCCGGGGCGTCGGCCGGCTGGGCCGCCAGCACCGCCCGGTAGGCCTCGACGGCCTGGGCGTAGTTGCCTCGCCGCTCGAGCTCGAACGCACGGGACATCGCCGAATCCTGGGCGGCCACCGCTCGCGGGTGGAGTGCCGCCGGGGCCAGCGCGAGTGCCAGCCCGATCGACCAGGCGCGGTTCACGGTCGCCCCGCCTCGCTCAGGCGCCGGAAATAGTCCACCACCAGCCGCCGTTCCTCCGGTGAGAGCTGCTGCAGCTCCTCCCAGGTCGGCACCCGGAGGCGGTCGTCGTCGCCCGTCAGCCGAGCCCTCAGCGCCGGCGGCAGATGGACGCTGTCATCGCTCGCCGCGGTGCTCTGCCGCTCTTTCTGCTGGTCCTCCTCGCGGCCCTGGAGAGTCCGGCCCGCGTCCAGCATGCGGCGGAACAGACGCTCCTGACGCTCGACCACCTGCCGGTCGAGGCGCCCGCCCTCGAGAAACTTGGCCAGGTCGTTGGCCTCGTCGGCCATCTCACCGGCCCCGGGCAGGTTGCCGCCACCCTTGAGCTTCTGGAGCTCGTCCGCCAGCGCCTGCTGCCTCGCGCCGAGCTGGCGGAGCTGCTCCCGGATCGCGCCGGTACCCGCCATGGGCAGCAAGCCGGCACCCTGCCGTCCCAGGCCGCCCTGCTGCTTGGCCAGCTCCGCCATGCGTTCGAGCGCCTCCGCCAGCCCGGTTCCCGACTGGGCTCCCTGCACGTCTCCCCGGGCGCGGAGGAGCTGGTATGCCGCCGAGTTGAGCGCGTCGACCGCGCCGCCGGCCTGCTCGGCTCCCTCTCGGGCGTTCGGTGACGCGTTCGAGATCGCCTCGCGCGTGAGCTGCATCTGGCGCTGCGCGCCACCGAGCGCGTTCCCGATCTCCGGCGACACCATGGCGTTCTTGCCGGCGGTCTGGCGCATGTGGTCCAGCAGGCGCTGCACGCCCTCCTCGATGGCGCCCTGCTCCGCCCGAAGACGGCCGGCCTGATCGCCGCCGTTCTTGAGCTGGTCCTGGATCGCGAGCTGCCGTTCGGCCAGGCGACTGGTCTCCGCGAGCGCCTGGTCGATCGCGGCGACGACCTCCTGCTTCCACTCCTGTTGCAGGCCTTCGCGCTCCTGCTGCAGCTGGTCGCCCAGCGGCTGGAGCGATTGCTCGGCCTGCTTGCCCTTCTGCTGTGCCTGGAGTCGCTGCCCCTTCTGGCTGGCGGATGCCGCCTGCTTCATCTGGCCGCCGGCCTGCTGAGCCTGATTGCCAGCGGCATCGAGCCGCTCGCGCCGGGTCGAGTCGTCCATGGCGGCCGCGACGCGATCGAGCGCCGCGCCCAGCGAGTCGGCCCGCGCCGCCAGCTCCCGCTCGGCCTGGGCCGCGCGGGCGCTGTCCGCGGTCGGGATCTGTCCATTCCATTCCCGCTGCTCCTGCGCCAGCTCCTTGGATTCCTTGCTCAGGTTGGCCAGGTCGCCTTCCAGCGCGGCGCGGCGGAAGAGCTCACGGCTCCGCTCCAGGGCTTCGCGCGCCTCCTTCTGCGCTTCTGCCAGCCGCTCGAGCGCCTCCTGGGTCCGGTCGGCGTCCAGATCCTTGAGCGCCTGCTGCAGCTCCTGGAGACGATTGCGCAGCTCCGGAGAGATCGCGCGCTCGACCTGCTGGCGGATGTCGGCCAGCTCGCGTTGCCACGCGGTGTCGCCCAGACCCGCCGCTTCGGCGCTCTTCCTGAGGGCCTCCAGCGACTGCTTCAGCGCCTCCGCCTGTTGCATGAGGTCCTGCTGGGACTTGGCGACCGTCTCCGCCTTCTTGGACTCCTCGAACGACAGCGATTCGCTGCTCTTGTCGCCGCGCCCGTCGGCCGAGCGCGGGCGCTCCTGGGCGAGGTCGTCGGTCTGACGTTCCAATTGCTTGCTGGCGGTCGCCATCGAGTCCAGCCGGCTCGTCACCGACTCGGTCGCCAGCCGCTGAGCCGCGCGGACCTCGCTCATGGTCGGCAGCCGGAGCACGTACTCCCGCGATCGCCCCAGCTGGCGCTGCGGGGTGTTGTCGGTCGCGACCGCCCAGTAGCGCACGGTATCACCAGGCAGGAGTCCGCGATGGGTGAGGTCGAGCGAGTGGTTCAGGATCGCCTGATCCGGCGTCTCCGCCGGCAGGGTCACGCTCTCGCGCCGGACCGAGTCCACGACGCCCAGCCGGCTGACCCGGCGACTCTCGAGGGTGACGCTGGTGAGTCCGTGGTCGTCGCGGACGTCGAGCACCAGCGGGACCAGCAGGCTGATCGGGGCGAGGGTGTCGGCGCCGGGGACCGGGACGTCGATCTGCGGCGCGCTGTCGGCCACGAGGCGGACGGGCAGCCGCACCGTGTCCGAGGTGAGCGGCGCCCCACCCCGGGTGGCAAGGGCGAGCTCATAGGCGCCGGAGACCGTCGGGACGAAGCTTCCGCTGAAGCGTCCGCCGTCGACCTGGAGGCCCACGCTCTGCCTGGCGGAGGTCCAGGCCGCGCTGGCGAGCGGGGCGGTCGCCTCTCCCCGCGTCTCCAGTCGGGTTCCGGCCGGGAGCAGGAGGGTATCGCCGCCGGTGGGGACCGGCTCCGCTTCCATGCCGAGATAGCCCGGATAGTGCGCCGTGACGCTCAGGCTGCCCAGAAAAACCGGCAGTCGGACTCGGACGAACACGGTGTCCGACGCCCGGGCGCCGCTGGTGACTCGAGCGTACAGGTCGCTCTGCAGCGCGCCCGTCGTCACCCGCGCCCGTCCCAGGCTATCGAGCGAGACCCCTCGCGCGCGCCAGCCTTCGCCCGGCGCACGGAGCCAGAGAGTGGCGTGCCGGCGGCCGAACGCCTCGACCCGCAAGGCGGTGGAATCGCCCCGGTCGACGATCTCCCGCTCCGCGCTGACGCGCACCGGGGCCACCGTCGCCTCCCACGCCCGCCCCGGATGCCACAGCGCGGCGGCGGGCCCGTGCACCGGTCCGGCCGACCCGAACGCGGCCAGCCCGAGTCCGAGCACCGCCAACCCTGCGAGTCCAAGCACCCGCACCGGCTGCGCAACCGGCTCGGCGGCGGTCACCCCCCGCCGGGCCAGGTCGGCCGCCTGGACCCGATCGGCCAGTTCGAGCAGCGCGCCGCTGGTTCCCGCCGCCGAGTGATCGAGCAGGGCCGTGAGGGCGCCCCGGCGCCAGGCACCCAGGTCCTCGAGCCGGCCGGCCAGCCCGCCCGCGGACAGGCGGACGCGGGCGCGCCACGTCAGCCAAACCGCGGCACTCAGCACGGCGGCCGTCGCGCCCCAGGCCAGGAGCACCCAGTAGGGTGCCTCGAGTCGGCCGAGCCGGACGACCCAGGTGGCCGCGCCGAGGAGGAGGGCGCCGGTGCCGATCGCGAGCGCGGTCCAGCCGACGGTCGCGCGGGCTCGGAGCGGCCGCGCCACGCGCTGCAGGGCGAGGTAGGTGGCCGGTGCGGTCACCCGCCGTACCCGACCGCGTACGCGAACAGGTTCACGCCCATGCGCAGCGCCGCCTCGTGTTTCTCCGGCGGATCGTGGTGGACCTCGAAGTCTTCCCAGCCGTCGCCGAGGTCGCTCTGGTAGGAGTAGTAGACGGCCAATCGGCCGTCGAGGAAGATCCCGAACCCTTGAGCCGGCTTCCCGTCGTGCACATGGATCTTGGGGATGCCCTTGGGAAAGTCGTATACCAGGTGGTAGATCGGATGATCGAGTGGCACCTCGACCATGGGATGATCGGGGAACAGCCGCTGCAGTTCGCGGCGGATGGACGCATCCATGCCGTAGTTGTCGTCGGCGTGGAGGAAGCCGCCCTGCTGCAGATATCGGCGCAGGGTGACGACGTCACGATCGCTCCAGTGCACGTTCCCGTGGCCCGTCATGTAGATGTAAGGAACGTTCCACAGCTCGTCGTCGGACAGGGATACGACCTTCTCCTCGGCGGTCACCCGAAGTCCCGTGCGGGTGCGGATGGCGGTGAGGAGATTCGGCAGGCTGGAGGGATTGGCGTACCAGTCACCGCCGCCATCGTAGTGCAGGCGCCCGATGGTCATGACCGGCGCGGCCGCATGAGGTGCGGCCGCGGGCAAGGTGCCCAGCATGAGCAGCAACGGGACGACGCGTCGAATCGTCATGGCAGCTCCATCACCAATCGGTAGGCGTCGTTGCGGGACAGGCCCAGGGTGTCGCTCAGGCGGCGTACCACCTCGCGACGGCTCAAACCTTCGGCGAGAAGCAGGCTCGCCTGGTCCTTCGCCTCCTCGGTGCGGTCCGGCGGCTCGGCGGGCGCGCCGGTGCCCTCGAGAACCACGGTCAGCTCACCGCGCGGGGGACTCTCGGAATAATACTGCCCGAGCTCCTCCACTGTGCCCACGCGGAGCTCCTCGTGCAGCTTGGTGAGCTCCCGCGCGACGACGGCCCGGCGCCCCGGCGCCACTTTGGCCAGGTCGGTGAGGAGGTCGGCCAGCCGTGGTGGCGCCTCGAAGAACACGACGCACCATTCCTCCTGCGCCGCACGAGCCAGCAGCCTTGCCCGTTCGCTCCCTTTTCGAGGGACGAAGCCGAGGAACAAGTACCGGTCCCCGTTGAAGCCGGCGGCCGACAAGGCGGTGGCGACGGCCGACGGACCCGGAATGGGCACCACCACGATGCCGGCCTCGCGCGCCGCTGCCACCAGCTCCGTCCCGGGATCGCTGACGGCCGGCGTGCCCGCGTCCGAGACCAGGGCGACGTCGCGGCCGGCGTCCAGGATCTGGAGCAGCGCCTCGAGCCGCTTGTGATCGGAATGCGCGTGGTAGCTCAGGAGTTGCGGCGCCGCGCCAAGATGGGTGAGGAGCCCGCGGGTACGCCGGGTATCCTCGGCGGCGACGACGGGCACGGTTCGCAGCACCTCGCCCGCGCGCTCGGAGAGGTCGCCCAGATTGCCCAGCGGGGTCGCGACTACATACAGGGTTCCGGCCATGCCGGAAAGGTAGGGACGGCGGGGGAAGCCGAGAAGCCGGAAGCGGGACCGGCCACATGGCTCGGTCCCGCCCTGATCCCTGCGCTGCGGCCGCTCTCGGCCGAGCGGTCCTCAGCTCAGATGCTGCTTGATCTTTCCTTCCAGCGTGGCCTTGGGGACCGCGCCGATCACGGTGTCCACGTGCTGGCCGTTCTTGAAGAACAGAATGCTGGGAATGGACCGGACGTTGAACCGCATGGCAGTGCGCTGGTTCGCGTCGACATCCACCTTGGCCACCTTGGCCTTGCCGGCATATTCCCCGGCCAGCTGGTCGAGAATCGGCGCCACGACCTGACACGGTCCGCACCACGTCGCCCAGAAATCGACGAGCACCAGGCCGTTGGCCTGTTCGATTTCGCTGGCGAACGAGGAGTCGGTAACGTGAACACTGTGGGAATTCGTCGCGGCCATGATGTTATTCTCCTGTGGTTTGATACCGTCTCGACCAGATCCGACGGAGGGATCGCGTGCCTGATCGCCCCCGCATCGCTCATGTCGGCGTCGCCGTGACCGACCTCGACGCCGCGCTCACCTTCTACCGGGATGTCCTCGGCCTCACTCCGCAACCGACGGAAGAGGCCGATGGCGCCGCCATCGTGTCGCTCCCGTTCGGGGAGTCGGAAGTCGAGCTCCTGGCCCCCATCCGAACCGACAGCCCGATCGCCCGGTTCCTCGAAAAGCGCGGTCCGGGCATTCATCATATCTGCTACCGGGTCCCGGACCTCGACGCGGCGCTCGCCACCTGCCGCGCGGCCGGCTACCGGCTGATCGACGACGTGCCCCGTACCGGGGCCGGCGGACGCCGGATCGCCTTCGTGCACCCCAAGGCGACGGGCGGCATCCTGCTCGAGCTCACGGAGTAAGGTAACCCAAACGAGGGGGCGGAAGTTCCCTGTGTAATCAGGGACTTGGCGCGGTCGCGGTGTCCCTGGCCGACGGATCGCAGGGCTTCGCGGGATTGCCGGCGGCCGCGAGATCCACCCGATTGATGAGCCAGGTCCCGTCGGCCATCTGGATCACCGTGACGGGGATGTCCCAGGTGCAGGCCTGGCGCCGGATCTGCACCTGCATGGCCCGGCGGGTTTCCGAGCCGTCGGGTACGTCGGACAGAATCCGAAAATCGTCGTGGTTGAGATAGGCCTGCATGACCGCGATGCGGCGCTGGTAGTCCGCGGGTTGCCGGGTCTTGCCCGCCGGGCCGCCGGCCGTGCCCCACAGGCTGGCCATCGCGGTGAGATTGCTGTCGGTGACGGCCTTCATGAAATTCTGTACCGCCGCCGTTGCCGTGCCGGCCGGGGGCACTTGGCTAGTGCCGCCACCGCTACTGCACGCGGCCAGCAGCAGGGCCGCCGCGCACCACCATCGGTTCGTCACCGGTCGCTCGTTGAGGCAGTAGGAGCGTGCGAAGTTAATTGGCCGCGGAGTTGCGAGCAATGACGCCCCAACGACTCTACATCAACATCGACCACGTCGCGACCGTGCGACAGGCTCGGCGCACCGACGAGCCCGATCCGCTCGCCGCCGCCCGGCTGTGCGAAGCGGCGGGCGCCGACGGCATCACCGTCCACCTGCGCGAGGACCGGCGGCACATTCAGGACGACGACGTGGAGCGCCTCGCGCCCGCCGTGCGCGTCCTCAACCTCGAGCTCGCGACCAGCCCGGACATTCTGGCCATCGCCTGCCGCCTTCGACCCTACCAGGCCACCATCGTGCCGGAGCGGCGCGAGGAGATCACCACCGAAGGCGGGCTCGACCTGAGCCGCCCGAGCCCGCGCCTGCGCGAGACCATTCGGCGGCTGGACGAGGCCGGGGCGCGGGTGAGCCTCTTCCTCGATCCCGATCCCGCCGCGCTGGACGCGGCCAAGGACCTGGGGGTACCGGCCATCGAGCTCCATACCGGGCGCTACGCCCACGCCTGGCAGGAGGGGGACGCGGCGCTCGACGAGCTGCGCCGCGCCGCGAGCCACGCGGCTGACATGGGACTGAGCGTGCACGCGGGCCACGGGCTCACCTATCGCAACGTGATCCCGGTAGCGGCGATTCCCCAGATCGAGGAGCTCAACATCGGACACAGCATCGTCAGCCGAGCCGTGATGGTGGGCATGCGCACGGCCGTCGAGGAGATGCTCCACTTGGTGCGCGGCGCGCGGCGCTGATACCTTCCGGGCCATGACCAATCCCCTCGCCGCTGCCGACTTCTTCGCCCTCGAGGCCGGGGAATGCCTCGATCGCCTCGAGACGCTGGTCGGCCGGCCCGACGGGCCGCCGGCGGAGGAGTTCCTCCGCACCGCGCGGGTGCTGCGCGGATCCGCCCTCATGGCGTCCCAGCAGCCCATCGCGCGGGCCGCCGCCGGGCTCGAAGGGCTCGCGAGGGCGTACCGGGATGGCCGCCGGCCGTGGGATCCCGCTACCCGGGAGCAGGCGGCCCAGGCCATCGAGGAATTCCGCCTGCTGGTGAGGCGGGTGCGGGAATGGGGCGAGCCCGAGACGGCCCGATCGGTCCGGCTGGGCCTGGCGCTCGAATCCCTGGCCGGCCGGGGGGCCGGCGCTGCCCCGGACGGCGAGCCGGCGCGGCGGCGGGACGAGCACGGCGAGCTCAACACCGGCGTCCGGGCATTCGTGGCGCGTGAGGGCGCGCTCATCGCCAGCGCGCTCGACCGGGCCGCCCGCGCCCTCCGCGCCGTGCCCGCCGATCGCGAGCCGCTCTACACGGTCATCCGGCGCATGCAGTCGCTCCGGGGATTGGCCGAGCTGAGCGAGCTGGTGCCCCTGCCGGAGATCCTCGACGGCATCGAGCTCGCCGTCGGCGACCTCACTCGGCTCTTCGCGCCGCCGCCGGGCGTGGACGAGGTGATTGCCACCGCGTCGCTCGCGCTCACCCGCATCTCGCGCGACATCGCGGAGCACGGGCGCCCGGAGCCCGAGACCGAGGAGGCGCAGCGCTTCACCGAGCTGCTGCTCCGCGCCTTCGCGGTGGAGCGCGACGTGGTGCCGATCGAGTCGCTCTATTTCGCCGACGACCCCGCGCCGATGATCCCCCCACCGAGCCAGCCGCAGTTCGCGCCACCCGCCCCGCTCGGCCCGCTCGAGCTGGTGAGCCACGGCGAGCACCTGTGCCAGAGCGCCGATCTGATCGCGCGCTCGCGCTCGGCCGTCGAGCGCGACCTCCGCCTGTATCATCTCCTCGGGACCCTGCGCTCGGCCGCCACGCCCGGTTCCGATCCCGTCGCCGGCGCGCTGGTCGTGTTCGCGCGGTCGGCGCGGGAGGCGCTGGCGGCGGGTGTGGCCGCTCGCGCGACGCCGGCGCTGGTGAGCTGTCTCCGGGAGGCCGGGGAGCTGCTGCGCGCGGTGGCGGACGCGGATGACCGCATGCTCATCTCGCGGCGAATCCTCGACGCGGCCTATCGACTGGACGGGCTCCGCATGGCCGAAGCCGCGGCACCTGCGGGCGCCGCGCCTGCGTCGACGCCCGCCCCACTGGCCGCCGGTGCGCTTGCGGGTCCCATGCCGTCGCCGGTCGCAGTCCCGACCGCGAACCTGCCGCCGCCGGAGGTGAAGGCGCCGGTGCCGGGGGCGAAAGCGCCGGAACCGCCCGCGCCGCCGGTGGTGCCGATCGAATCGCTGGGCTACGAGGACGCGGTCGTCCCCATCGAGTCGCTGCTGCTCGAGGGTCCGGTCGTGCCGATCGAGAGCCTCGGCTATGACCGGCCCGCCGAGACGCCGACGCCGACCGGGGGCCTCGAGGCCAGCTACCGCACCTTCGACCGCCTGCGTCGCGAACGCGGCGACCAGTCCCCGTCGCTGGAGGCGCTGGTCGGCCGCGCGCTGGCCGCCGTGGTGCCGCCGCCGAGCGAGGGGTCGGTGACGATCGAGATCGGCGCCCTCTGCTACCGGGGGCGCCCGGCCCTCGAGCGCGCCGCGGCGGTCCGCCAGCAGCTGGCCGACGAGCTGGCGCGAAACGGCGGCCTCGACGCGATTCAGCCGCTGCTCCAGGAGCTGCTCGACCTCGTCCCGCTCGCGCTTGCCGAGTCCTGAGGCCCCGGCGGACGCCCGCCGGCGACGCATCGGAGCCGTGCTGGGCACGGTCATCGCCGGGGCGCTGCTGGTGTGGGCCCTGCGCGGTGTTCACCCCGGCGAGGTTCTGGAGCACCTGCGGAACGCTCACGTCGCGCCACTGCTCCTCGCCGTGGTTCTCGCGACGCTCACCTATCCGCTCCGTCTGGTGCGCTGGCAACTGCTGCTCCGGGACGCCGACGGGCATCCCCTCCCCGCCGCCCCGCTCTGGCACGCGATCGCCATCGGGTTTATGGCCAACAACATCCTGCCCTTTCGCGCCGGAGAGCTCGTGCGCCTGCTGGCCGCCGCCCGCCTGGCGGGCGCCCGGTTCAGCACGGTGCTCTCGTCGGTCGCGGTCGAACGGGTATTCGACGGCTTGACCGTCGTCGCCCTGCTCAGCATCTCGCTGCTGGCCTCCGACCTGCCGCCTGACGTGGCGGTCGGCGGCGTGTCACTTCGCCATGCCGCGCAGGCCTCCGGCCTTCTGGGCGCCGCGGCGCTTGTCGCGGCGCTGCTGGTCGTGGCCTTTCCGGTCGCTGCCGAGCGGGTGGTGCGGCGCCTGCTCCCGACCGGGCGGCTGGCCGACCGGATCGTGAACCTGATCGAGGGTATCCGCCACGGGCTCGCGGCGCTCCGGTCGCCCGCGCTCCTCGCCGGCACCATCCTCTGGTCCATCGTGATCTGGCTGGTGAACGCGCTGGCCTTCTACGTGGCGTTCAAGGCCTTCGACATTCCGGTGGGCTTTCTCGGCGCGCTGCTGTTGCAGGGCATTCTGGTGTTCGGCATCTCGGTGCAGCTCACGCCAGGCTTTCTCGGTCAGTTCGAGGCCGCCATCGTGGCCGCACTGGCGCTGTTTCAGGTGCCGGCCGGCCTGGCATCCTCCTATGCCATCGCCTACCACGCCACCACGTTTCTTCCGATCGTGCTGCTCGGGGCCTGGTCGCTCGCCCGCACGCCGGTCGCGCTCAGCGACCTCCGGGCGCCTGGGCCCTCATGAGTGACGACGCTGTCACCGTCCAGGCGCACGCCAAGCTGAACCTGTTTCTGAGGGTGCTGGCGAGAGAGGCGGACGGCTACCACGGCATCGAGACGTTGTTCTGCCTCGTGAGCCTGGCCGACACGCTGACGGCTGAGCGCCGCGGCGGGCGGGAAATATCCATCGAGGTGGCTGGCGAGGACGTGGGGCCGCCGGAGCAGAACCTCGCCGTTCGCGCGGCTGCCATGGTCCTCGAGGCGACCGGGCATCGGTTCGGTGTCCACCTGGTCCTCGAGAAGCGCATCCCTGTGCGAGGCGGTCTCGGCGGCGGATCGAGCGATGCCGCGGCCGCCCTCGTCGGCGTGAACCGACTCGCCGGTCATGCCGTGCCCCGCCACGAGCTGCTGCAGTTTGCCGGGCGGCTTGGGAGCGACGTCCCTTTCTTTCTGGCCGGGGTGCCCTTGGCGCTCGCCTGGGGCCGCGGCGAGCGGCTCCTCGCCTTGCCGCCGTTGCCCCTCGCGCCGGTCCTCCTGGTCACGCCTCCTTTGGGCATCGGCACCGCGGAGGCGTACGGCTGGGTCGATGCGGCCCGACAAACATCCGGACGGCGGGGTGCCGTCGCACTGGACCTCGATGCGCTGTCGCGCTGGGGCGACATCGGAAGGATGGCGGGAAACGACTTCGAATCGGCCGTGTTTGCGCGCGTCCCCGAGGTTCGCGCGGCGTTCGAGGCGCTGGTGCGGACCCGGCCGCTGGTCTGCCGGATGAGCGGCTCGGGAGCGAGCCTTTTTGCCGTCTACCGCTCCGGCCGCGACCGCGACGATGCCCGGTCGGCTCTGGGCGGGAAACACGGCCGCCTCGATGCCGTCGAGACCCTCGCCTCGCCCCCGCCTAGTTGAGCTTGATGATCCGGGCGACCGACGGTACGTCCGAGCCGTTCAGGATGAACAGCATGTAGTGTCCCGGCGGCGCCACGTTGCCGTTGCTCGGCGCGGTCACCGTCAGCCCGGTGGCGTCCGCCGAAAAATTGAGCCGCAGCCGCCTGGTGTTCTGGTCGAACGCATGGGTGACGGCGCCCAGGCGGATCAGACTGACCTTGGCGATCGACCCGGCGTCGGCCGTCGAGACCCGGAAGGACTGCCCGTACTGGAGGGTCGCGGGCGCGTCCTCGATGGTGGGCCGGTCGCCCCGGAACAGGTACGGCGGCGAGAAGATCTCCGCGTTCTTCTGATTGGATGTTCCCGCGGATTCGCTGCCGCCTGCGACGAGCACGCGCCCGTCCGGCATCAGCAGCGCGGTACCATGGTAGTCCCGCATGACGGCATTGCTCGACAGGGTCGTCCACTGGCCTGTGGTCGGGCTCCACAGCTCCGTCGTGTATACTGCCTTCGTTGGATCGTTGAACTTGGTTCCTCCCACTCCGCCGGTCGCCAATACCTCGCCGGTCGGGAGCGCGGTGAGGTTGAGATGCCGCCGGGGCACGGACATCGAGCCGGTCCACTTCCAGGCCGGGGCCGCGGCGTCGAGGTCGATGACCTCGGCCGTATTGGTCGTGCGCGATCCCCCCGCGTACAGGACCTTCCCCTGCTCGTACATGACCGCGGACCCGTAGTCGCGGGGACTGGCATACAGGTGCTTGGGGCCGCTCTTCCAGGTGCCCGCGCCGGTAGTCGTGAGGTAGCGGGTGAACACCGCCGATCCCGCGACGAACACCGTGCCCTTCGAGGTCAGGAATGCGCGCGGGTAGTAGGGCAGCGTCTTGGACGCTCCGGTGAGCTGCCGGATGGTCCCGTTGCTCCAGACTTCCGGCACCGTCACTTCCTCGCTCTCCTGGTCCCGACCGGCGAGAACCACGACGTCTCCGTTGCCCAGGGTCGTCACCGACGGATACCAGCGTCCGCGGGCCATGGGTGTGCTCGACGTCCAGGTGTTGCTGCCGGGGCTGAACAGGGTAGTGTTGGGGAGACCGAAGTCGTAATCGATGTGCCCGCCGGCGAAGAGAACCCGGCCGTCCGGCAGGATGGCCTGGCCCGCACAGAAGAGCCACGCCGGAGGCGGCACGGCGGTGAACTCGCCGGACACCGGATCCCAGACTTGGGGCGTGCCCAGCCGCCCCACCGCGAGCACTCTCTGGTCCGCCAGCAGGACCAGGTGGATGGCCACGATCGGCCAGCTGAACGGCGCGGACCACTGTCCCGCTTCGGGCCCGGTCAGGCTCGCCACCGCGGGCGCGAGGCCCGCCGCCGAGCACGGAGCGCCTTGGTTTTCCCGCGCGACGACCAGCCGGCCGTTGAGGAAAAGCTGTACCGCGCCGGCCGTGCGCACCTCGATGGTCCGCTCGGTGAGGGCCGGGTCCATGCGCGGGGCGGCCCCGAGGTCCGCCGCCCCCTCTTCCCCGGTGCCCGCCACACGGTAGGTAACCGTGATCGGCACCGGGCGCGCGTTGGTGATCACGAACCGGTTGCCGCAGACGTACGTGAGGTTGAGCGGGGCCGCGTTGCCAATCTCCGGGTCGGTCGGCGGGGCTTCCGATGTCCGGGGCCCCGTGCCCGCGCGTTCCTCCGAGCAGGCCACCACCACGAGCGCCAGGGCGCCTCCCACCAGCGCGAGCGGACGCCCCGAGACGAACGCCAGACCGCGACGCGTCATCGACACCTCACTCGGCACTTCGAGAAATCGGCAACGGAGATGAGCCAACTTATGGTGTGGCTCGATCCTGTCGAGTCCCCCGAAGCTGCCTACGCGGCGGACCGACTGTGATCGACGTCACCGGAGCCGGGTCGCCGGGGACGCTAGCCTCGGCCATTGGAAACCGTGTAGCTTGGCGGACGGCAGACAATCTGATCCGAAAACCAGGTAGTGCCCGGCACCAGGGCGAAGGCGGTACCGCCGCGCCCGGCGGCACGACGCTCCACGGCCCACAGGGGGCGACAGCGGCATGGCGTACCTCGCCCGGCGATGTGACCATTTTTCGATGCGGTATCGGTGTACGGGGGCCCGGGGTGGAGCGGAGTCCGGGCGCGAATGCTGCGACTGGGGGACACGACGTGCGGATCGGCGTCATGCTGCGCCACTTCGACCAGCACCACGGCGGCGTGCGGGTGTACACCCGGCGGCTGCTCGACGCCATGCTCGAGCTCGACAATGCACATGAGTTCGTGCTGTTGTATCGCAATCCGGCTCTGCTCGGCACCAACAGCGGCCGCCCGCGCGTGGAGGAGCACGCCCTCGACGCCGGCTCGGTCTTCGCCTGGGATCAGCTCGCCGTCCCCCGCGCGGTGCGCCGGCACGGGATCGACGTCCTGTTCAATCCCAAGTACTCGATCCCGCTCAACGCCGGCTGCCCGGCCGTCTGGGTGTGCCACGGGCTCGACTGGTACGTGATGCCCTGGGCATCCCGGTTTATGGACCGGCTCAGCCACCGGTTCCTCGTGCCGCGGTACGCCCGCCGGGCCGCAGCGATCATTGCAGTCTCCGAGGTCACCCGGCAGCACGTGCTGCAGTACCTCCCCGTCTCGCCGGATCGGGTGGTGACGGTCTATTCTGGCGTGGACGATGTGTTCCGTCGGCGGCTCGACCGAGCCGACCTCGAGCAGGTGCGACAGCGGTACCAGCTCCCCGCCCGCTTCCTGCTCTACGCCGGGGCCATCTACCCGCCCAAGAATTTCACCCGGCTGGTCCGGGCCTACGCCCGCGTCGGGCCGGATCGCGGCATTCCGCTGGTGGTGGCCGGCGGGGAGAACCGGTTTCTTTCGGAGCGGGAGTTGCTGGAGCCCGAGGCGCTCGGCATTTCGGCCTGGGTTCGCCGCCCCGGGTGGATCGAGCAGGAGGACCTCGCCGCCGTGTACGAGATGGCTGATGCGCTCCTGCTGCCTTCGCTGTTCGAGTCGTGCGGGCTACCGGTCCTCGAGGCCATGGCAGCCGGATGTCCGGTCGTCACGGCCGACCGCTACGGCACCAAGGAGCTGGCCGAGAACGCCGCGGTGCTGGTCGATCCCGAATCGGTGGACAGCATCGCTGCCGGCATCGAGCGCGTGCTCGACGATGGGGCCACGCGCGCGCGGCTCATCGACGCCGGTCGGGCGCGAAGCGACCCGTTTCGATGGGGGCGCTGCGCTCGGGAGACGCTCGCGGTGCTGGAGCGGGCCGCGGCATGACGGCCCCGGAGCTGGTGGTGAACGTCCGGAACCTCACCGGGCCTCATACCGGCATCGAGATCTACATGGAGGAGCTGCTGCGGGCCCTGGCGGCCACCGGGGAGCTCGGGATCACCACGCTCACCTGGGCACCGACCGGACTCGACGTGCCCGGTATCCGCGAGGTCATCCCTGCCCGCCGGCCCGAGGTCGAGGCCGGGTCACCGCGGGCCGTCTTGTGGAAGCTGTGGTTCGACCACTGGGGGTGCCTCAAGGGAATGCCGGATGACAAGGCCATCCTCTACCACGGCATGGACGGGTTCCTGCCCTTCGCGCTCAGCCGAAGCGTCCGCAGCGTACTTACCGTGCACGACCTGGGCTGGCAGGCTCATCCGGAACTCTATGCCCCGCGGGTGCGGCTGATGTACAGCATGCTGGTACCCTGGGCCATCCGGCGGGCCGACCGACTCATCGCGGTCTCCCGCTACACCGCGGACGACCTCATGCGCCGCGCCGGGGTCCCCGCCGCCAAGATCGACGTGGTCTACCACGGCCTCGACCCGGCGTTTGCGCCCGCGGAGGCGGGGGCGCCGGCCGGTGCGGCGCCTTCGGCCGACGCGCCGTACCTTTTGGCGGTGGGCGGAATCTCGCCCCGAAAGAATACCCGCCGGCTCGTCGAGGCGTTCCTCACGTGGCGCGGGCGCGGCGGGCGGGCCGCGGGCTACCGCCTGTTGATCACCGGGCATTCGCTGGACCAGGATTTCGCCCGGGACCGCAGCCTTCCCGACGGGGTGACGGTGCTCGGATACGTCGACAAGACCGAGCTCCGCCGGCTGTACGCGGGGGCCGTTGCCTTCGTGTATCCCGGCATCTACGAGGGGTTCGGCCTCCCGATCATCGAGGCCATGGCCTGCGGCACGCCGGTGGTGACCTCCAGCACGGGGTCGGCCCCGGAAATCGCCGGTGGGGCCGCCGTGATCGTGGACCCGTTCGACGCGGCCAGCATCGAGGGCGGACTCGAGCGCGCCACCTTGCCCCAGGAAGCGGAGCGCCTCCGATCTCTCGGGTATCAGCGGGTCCGCGCCTTCCGCTGGGAGCTGGCCGCGCAAGCGACTCTCGACGCCTATCGGCGCGCAGATATCTAAGGGCGCTGTTCGCCACTGAACGAAGGGAGATGAATAGTGGAGACCAAGACAGAGAACCTGCCGGTGGCCAAGCCAATATTCATCGTCGGAACCGGACGGTGCGGCTCGACCGCGTTCCATCGTTTGCTGGGCGTGCATCCGCAGCTCATGTGGCTGTCGGGCTTCGCGGAGCAGTTTCCCTCCCATCCGGAGTGGAACCGCTGGGCGGTGACGGCGGCGGGCAATCCGCTGGTCCGACGCCTGTTCGGCAAGCGGATCAAGCCGGGTGAAAACTACGGGTTCTGGTACGCGCACGCGTACGGCTTTGCCGAACCCGGCCGCGATTTGGTCGCGGCCGACGTCACCCCCCGAGTGCGCCGCCAGCTCCACCGCGTGTTCGGGCGGATGCTCACCCGCCAGCGCGATCGCATCCTGATCAAGCTGACTGGCTGGTCCCGCATCGGCTTCCTGAACGAGGTGTTCCCGGACGCGAAGTTCGTCCACATCGTGCGGGACGGCCGGGCGGTCGCCAGCTCCTATCTGCACATCAATGAGTGGCAATGGCGCGGCTGGTACGGTCCGGCGAGCTGGCGTTACGGTCCGCTCTCGCCCGAGGATCAGGCGGCCTGGGAGGCGAGTGGCCGGTCGTTTATCGCGCTGGCCGGGATTCAGTGGCGGCTGCACACCCGGGCCATCGAGATCGCCCGAGCCCGCATCGATCCGGAGCGGTTCCTGGAGGTGAGATACGAGGACTACTGCGCCGATCCGCTAGAGGTCAGCCGGCGGGTCACGGACTTCGCCGAGCTCGAGTGGGCACCGGCCTTCGAGCGTCACGTGCGGTCCGCCAGGATCACCGACATGACCACCCGGTACCGGAAGGACCTGAGCCCGGAACAAGTCCTCATGCTCTCGAACCTGCTTCGAGCCGACCTGCTGCGCTACGGCTACGACGTGTCGGACGCCGAAGCGAACGATCGAGACCGGCCTAGCCGACCTGAACGATTTTACCAACTGACGGCACGCCGTTCCGGTTGAGGATGAACAGGAGGTAGTGCCCGGGCGGGGCGAGGTTGGGACTGGCCGGGGCGGTGACGTTGACGCCGGTGTCGGTGCGGGTAAAGGTCAACGTGTTGGCGCGGGCGCTCATGTCGAACGCGTGGGTCACGGAGCCCAGCCGGATCCAGCGGACATCGGTGACCTGCGCCGCGTTGGCGGTTTGCACCAGGAACGTCTGTCCATAGCTCACCGTTGCCGGGGCGCTCCCGATCGTCGGGCGGACGCCCTTGAACAGGTAGGGCGGCGAGAAGATCTCGTGGTTGGCCTCGTCCGGCACCGGGACGGGATTGCCGCCTCCGGCCAAGGCATTACCGCTGGCACCGTGAAGCACGGTGCCGTCAGGCATCAGCAGCGAGACCGAGTGGTACACCCGCATCACGCTGTTTGACGCCAGCGTCTGCCACTGATTGGTCTTCGGATCCCACAGCTCGGCCGCCCGGGCGGCGTCGGCCGGGTTGATGTCGACGAACCCGCCCCCGGTCGTCCCTCCCGTGATCAGGACCGTGCCATCCGGCAGAATCGTGGAGTTCAGGTGCCGGCGCCGGAACGCCATGGTGCCCGCGCTGGTCCACGCCGGCGACCCCGCGTTGAGGTCGATCTTCTCGGCGATGTTGGTCGGCGTGCCGCTCTTCGCGTCCGGCGACTGCATCCAGGTGGCGTTGCCGCCCCCGCCGGTGTAGAGGATCTTGCCCGCGTCGTACATCGCCGCCGTGCCGTAATCCCGATTGAATTTCCAGATGTGGCTCGGGCCCGCGGTCCACCTTCCTCGCTTGGTCCCTGTGGTTGCGTCCACGTCGAACCAGCGAGACGTGATCCGCTCGCCGGCCATGAAGATGCGCGTCGGGATCTTGGGGTCCTGGAAGTTGCGCGGGTAATACGGGACGTTGAACGTGCCGGCGCCCGGCAGTTGGACCCACTGGCCGTTCTCCCAGATCTCCGGCGTGGTCACCACCCTGCTGGCCGAGTCCCGGCCGGCCATTGTGAGCAGGCGTCCGTCGGCCAGGATGGTCACGGTGGGGTACCACCGGCCGAACGCCATCTTGGGCACGCCCGCGACCCAGGTCTCGCTGGTCGGGTCGAAGATGTTGGTGATGTCGATGCCGGTGTCGTCGTCCTTGTGGCCGCCGGAGACCATCAGCCGTCCGTCCGCCATCAACGTGTGCCCGGAGCAGAACAGCATCGTGTCCGCCGCGATGCCGCGGAACTGCCCCGTGGCGGGGTCCCACAGGCGCGGAATCGTGCCGTGGGTTCCCATGACGCCGCCGTCCTCGTACTTCCCCCAGCCCAGCACCTTCCCCGTCGGCAGCAGGTGGATGTGGAGCGGCACGATTGGCCACTGCACCAGCGGCCCCCACTTGCCGGTCGTCGCCTCGGACGGCAACGCGGTCACGTTCACCGGCGACGCGGTGACGCTGACGCTGCCGGTCCCGAAGGCCAGCGTCGTGCTGCCCGGGCCGCTGATGCCCAGGTCGCCGAACCTCGCGAAGCCCTGCGCGTCGGTCGTCGCAGCAGCGGTTCCTTCGAGCGTGCCCGGGCCCGACGCCACACTGGCGGTCACGCCGACGCCCGGAGCCGGGTTACCGCCGCCGTCCTTGACCTGCACCACCGGCTGCACCGTCGGATCGAACACCTCGCCGTCCAGCGCCGAGGTCGGAGGATTGGTTGTGAGCAGGATCGAGTTGCCGGTGCCGCCCGAGATGGTGATACCGGAGGAGATCGCCGGAATCACGCCGGCGGCCGCGAAGCGGAGGGTGTACGTCCCCGCGGCCCCGGTGATGCTGAGGTCGCCGAACGCAGCGGTGCCGCTGGCGTTGGTCTGCTCGGTCACGGTGCCGTCGAGCGTGCCCGTGCCGCTCGCCAGCGACGCCGTCACCGCCACCCCGGCCTGGGCCTTGTCGCTCCCGTCCGGCGCTTTGAGCTGCACCACCGGCTGGCTCGCGAAGGCCACGCCGCTCGCGGCGGTGCTGGATGGTTGGGTCGCCACCGCGAGGCTGGGGCTCTGACCATCGGTGGCGATGGAGATGAAAGTGACCGGTGAGCCGTCGAGGCCGCTGACCGCCGCCGTGGTGGTCTGTTCGCCGGCCTGAGACCCCAACGTCCGCTGGACCGAGGCGTGGCCGTCAGAGCCCGTCTGGGTGGATCCGGCGGACACCGAGCCCGAGCCGTCGGCATCCCATGCGACGGTGACGCCCTCGACGGGATTGCCCGACTGGTCGGTGACCACCACGACGAGGGGATTCGCCAGGGCTTCCCCGATGCCGGCGGTCTGGCCGTTCCCGTCGGCCATGGCGATGGCCGAAGGGGTATTCGGCTGCACGTTGTCGCCGCTGCAACGAAGGGTTGCCGCCAGCGCGAGGAGGAGTGCGCCGGGGCGCAGATAGGTGAGCCGAGTCTTATCCATGCACCTTACGTCTATAGGTTTCGGGGTCGTAACCCACGTCAGGAAGCCACGTTGCGAGAGCGTCTGCTGCAGATTCCAGGCCGCGCCCGAGCTCGCCAGGCATCGGAAAGCGCGTTGTAACTCAACGACTTAGGTGCGGTCAGCCTCCGCGGCAGTGGCGCTTGCCCCACAAAACGATAACCCTGCCGCAGCACCCACGCCAAACTCGGCTGCTTCAGAACCGGCCGGCTCCTAGGGTCGAAAAGGCGCGGGCGGACCCCGCGATGCTTCTTTTCTAGGTAGCTTCTACCTGCGCTCGCGACTGGCCCTTCGTCCAACGGCAGGACAGCGGACTTTGGATCCGTTAATGGTGGTTCGAATCCACCAGGGCCAATACTCCCAGGGCCAAGGCTCCTCCCTTCCCACGCTTGATATCCGCTTGAAGCATTGCCCCAAGTTTGGGTGTCGGCGGCCCCCTCGACGAGGTCACGCCCCGTCCATCACCTCTTGGGAAGAAACCGATGCATGGGCCCTGACCTCAAGGCACACCGCTCCGCCCTCCGCGCCGGACCTCTCTCCATCACATTGCTGTCAGCTCTCATCGCCTGCAGTGATCAGGATCGAACCCTGACTGGGCCGGGGAGCGATGGTGAGGCTCGTGCTGTCACTCAGGCCTCGGCGCCCGCGGTTTTTTTCCAGTTGAGTGCCGGGCTTCTGGATGTTTGCGCAGTGACCGTCGACAACCGGGCCTTCTGCTGGGGCGACAACAGCTATGGTCAGCTGGGAAACGGGACCGGAACCCGGCGCCTTACTCCAACAGCTGTGGGCGGCGGACTTGCGTTTCGGCAGGTGAACGCGGGGGCGGCCATTTCGTGCGGGGCCACCACGGACTTCGCGGCGTACTGTTGGGGCGACAACAACACGGGCGCCCTGGGCGACGGGACCACTATCCCGCGGTCGACTCCGGTGGCGGTGGCCGGAGGACATCGATTCCGCTGGGTGGAGTCGGGTGGTGTGCACACCTGCGGGATTACGGATCCTGACAACCTCGCGTACTGCTGGGGCCTAAACGACGATGGCGAGCTCGGCGATGGTACCCGAACGACACGTCTTACCCCCGTTTTGGTCGCCCTCACCCTCCATTGGCGACAGCTCACCCTCGGGTTGACCCATACCTGCGGCGTGACCACCGACTTCCACGCCTATTGCTGGGGGAACAACACCAACGGAGAGCTCGGTGTGGACAACTCCAAGGCGGGCCGGCTGCGGCCCACACCGGTCGCCGGCAGCCACCTGTTCGATCAGATCGACGCCGGCCTCGACTACACCTGCGCCGTTACGCTCAACGATCGGGCCTTCTGTTGGGGCAGCGCCGCCCAAGGCCAGCTCGGCAATGGCAAGACGATCCTGAGATTCACCCCGAGGGCGGTCGGTGGTGGATTGCTCTTTACTCGGGTCACGGCAGGCAGCTACAACACCTGCGGTGAGACTCGTGGTCACCAGGCCTACTGTTGGGGGAGCAACAGCCGGGGCGAGCTCGGCGACGGCACGACCACCACGCGGCTCACGCCCGTCGCCGTGGTGGGAGGACTCAGCTTCCGCCAGCTCACCGCGGGTTCCTCGGCCACCTGCGGCAAGACCGTCAAGGACGAGGCCTACTGTTGGGGCGCCAACTCCGACGGGCAAACGGGTGACGGAACCATCGGCGACCACATCACGCCTACGCCGGTCTCGGCGCCGTGACGAAGCCCGAAGGCATGCGTGGCCGCTGAAGGGGAAACCGACGCCGCCGGAACACCAAGTTCCGGCCGCACACTTGCCGGCCCAATCTCGAGTGCCGATAAAAGACAACGCCGCCGGACGGGAGGCCCGTCCGGCGGCGTCTGCACTCCATGCACCTCGATCGGTTAGGCCGTTACGGCACCGGTGTCGCTTTGACCGTGATGACCAGGTCGTTGAAGTCCGGCTCGCCCGGGCCGACGAACCCGTCGTCGAACGAGAGGGTCCAGCCGCTGGCGAAGTTGCCGGTGACCTGCAGCTGCGCATTGGTCGCACCGGTGACGCCGGTCAGCACCTCGGCGGCGAGCTGCGTGCCCGCGTCGTAGGCGGCGCCGCTGTTGAGCTGGAACGAGCTGCCGGGGGCCGGCGAGACCGGTGCGAAGCAGCCGTCGGTGAACAAGGTGTCCACGGCCGGTGCCGTGATGACGAACGTGTTGCCGTGCGCTTGGCAGTCGCTGGACGTGAGGGTCACGACCACCGTCGCCTTCTGGTCGATGCCCAGGGTGCAGTCAGCGCCGTTACAGGTCAGCGTGGCGCCCGGCTGGACCCGTACCTGATGGGTGGCCTGGCTCGACAGCCCGTCCGAGGTCACCACCAGCGTAATGGTGTAGGTGGTCGGGGTGCTCACGTCGTAAGTCACCTCGCCCGGATCCTGAGCGGTGCTGGTCTGACCGTCGCCGAAGGTCCAGGCCCAGGTGGTCACCGCGCCCGAGGCGGTGCTGGTGTTGGTAATGGTGCAGGTCAGGCCCCCACACGCCACATCGAACGCGGCGGTCGGTCCGCCCGGCGAGCCCGCCGTCACGATGACCTGCGTGGTCTTGGAGTTGGTTGCACCGTCGTTGTCGGTCGCGGTGAGTCTGACCGAGTAAGTCCCCGCGCCCGAGAACGTGTGCGACGCCTGCGAGAGGGCGTTTCCGCTCGCAGAGTTGGACGCGCCGGTCGTCGGATCGCCGAAGTCCCACGCGACCGACGAGACCTGGCCGTCGGTATCGCTGCTGGCGTCGGTGAACGTGCAGTCCAGGTCGGTGCAGTCGACCGTGTAGGTGGCGGTCGGTGCCGTGTTCGAGGAATCGGTGCCACCGCCGCCACAGGCGGCGAGCCAGGCAGTCCCGGCAATGATTGTCATGACTCGCGAGGCGCGCATAGTGTTGGTTCCAAGCCCCAGGATGAGAGTGTTGTTGCATGGGATCACGGCCGCGGTGCGTGGTTCGACCGGCCCCCGGGAAAGCCAGACCCGTGCCAAGTAGGGGGTGTCAACAACCTCAACACACCCCTGCCGCGGAACACCAATGCCCACAAGAGCCTAGTGATTGAATGCCAAAAATCCGACAGCGGGGCGGCCGAGCACCAGGTGTGGCATTATCACCATACGGCCTGCAATTAATGTCATTCCGCGAGGCCTCCTCGTCGAGGGGCCTCACGTCTTGGGCTTGGGCCCCGTTGACGTGCCCGGCGGGTGCTAACTATGTTTGCGGGCTGTAATTATGACGGACCTCTCGCTGTCCCGCAGCCAGATGCTGCTCCTGAGCGGCTCGGCCAATCGTGCGCTGTCCGAGGAGGTGGCCGCCCACCTTGGGCAGCCGCTGTGCCAGGTCACGCTCCGCCGGTTCGCCGACGGCGAGCTGTTCGTCAAGATCGACGAGAATGTGCGGGGTCGGGACGTTTACATCATCCAACCGACCAATCCGCCGGCCGAGAACATGATCGAGCTCTTGCTCCTCATGGACGCGGCCCGGCGGGCCAGCGCGGCGCGGGTGACCTCGGTCATTCCGTACTTCGGGTACGCCCGGCAGGACCGGAAAGACCAGCCGCGGGTGGCCATCAGCGCCAAGCTGATGGCGAACATGGTGTCGATGGCGGGAGCCGATCGGGTGCTGGCGATGGACTTCCACCAGCACCAGCTGCAGGGGTTCTTCGACCTGCCGGTCGACCACCTGTATGCGGCGCCGGTGTTCGTGAGCCACTTCCGCCAGAAGCAGCTGCACGACCCGGTGGTCGTGGCCCCCGACGTGGGCTCGGCCAAGATGGCCCGGGGATTCGCCAAGCGCTTGAACGCATCGCTGGCGATCATCGACAAGCGCCGCCCGTCGGCCAACGTGGCGGAGGTGCTCAACGTCGTCGGCGAGGTGAGCGACCGGGACTGCCTCATCCCCGACGACATGATCGACACCGCGGGCACCATGGCGGAGGCGGTCACCGCGCTCAAGCGGCTGGGGGCGCGAGACGTGTACTGTTGCGCCACCCACGCGCTGCTGTCGGGGCCGGCGGTGGATCGGCTGATGGCGTCGCCGGTCAAGGAAGTGGCGGTGACCAACACCATCGCGATCCCGGCCGAGCGCCGGTTCGACCGGCTGAAGGTGCTTTCGATCGCGGGCCTCCTGGCCAAGGCGATCGGCTATACCCACAGCGACCAATCGGTGAGCTCGCTGTTCGACTGACGCTGAACCCATTCAAGGGCGCGGACCATGGCACAACAGGCAAACCTCCAGGTCTCTTCCCGCACGGTGACCGGCAAGGGCGCGGCCCGCAGCCTTCGCCGTGAGGGCAAGGTGCCGGCCGTTATCTACGGCCATGGCCGCGAGGCCGAGTCGGTCACGGTCGAAACCGCGACCCTCAAGAAGACGCTGGTCGGCATCAGCGCCGCCACCGCGATTCTCGACGTCACCGTAGACGGTCGCGCGCCGGTCAAGGCGCTGATCCGCGAGATCCAGCGCGACTCGCTCCGGCCCGCCGAGATCATCCACCTCGATCTCTACGAGGTGCGGAGCGACGAGGAGATCACCCTGCAGGTGCCCGTCCGGCTGATCGGCGTCCCGGACGGCGTGCGCAACTTCGGCGGCGTGCTGGACCACGTGCTCCGCGAGCTCGAGATCGAAGTGTTACCGGCCAACATCCCGGAGCATGTGGATCTCGACGTCACCGCGCTCACCATCGGCCACTCGCTCTTCGTGCGCGACCTTCAGGTGCCCAACGCGAAGGTCCTCAACGATCCCGACACCCCGATCTGCACGGTCGTGGCGCCGCGGGCCGAGGAGGCTCCAGTCGTGGCGGTGCCGGAAGAGGTCGTCACGGCCGAGCCGGAGCTGATCCGGAAGCCGAAGGCCGAGGCCGAGGGCGAGGCCGAAGAGAAGGCCTGAGCCCTGTACGCCATCGTTGGGCTGGGAAACCCCGGCCCCGAGTACGACGAAACCCGGCACAATGCCGGGTTTCGATTGGCCGATCACCTCGCGGCCCGCTGGCGGTTGGGTCCGTTCACGCGCGCCGAGCGCGCGCGTCAGGCGGAGGGCTCCTGGGATGGCCGAGCGCTGCGGGTGATCAAGCCCCAGACGTACATGAACCGGAGCGGCGCGGCCCTCGCGCCGCTCCGTGATGTTTCGGACTTCGATCCGGCCAGTCATCTGCTGGTGCTGTCGGACGACGTGGCCTTGCCGGTCGGCCGGTTCCGGCTCCGTGGCGCAGGCTCGGCCGGCGGCCACAACGGGCTCAAGAGCGTCGAGGCCGCCCTGGAGCGGCAGGACTATGCCCGCCTTCGGATCGGCGTCGGGCCGGTGCCGCCGGGGCTCGAGGACCTTGCCGATTTCGTCCTGGCGCCGCTCGAGCCGGAGGAGCGCCGCGCGATCGAGGACCTGCTCGAACCGATGGCCGAGGCCGTGGAGTGCTGGATGGCCGACGGCGTCGAGCGCGCGATGAGCCGCTTCAACCGGTGAGTCGATCGCGATGGCACGCTCGTCTCGCCTAGACTAACGCGCGGCGGCGCCCGAACCGGCGCCACGACTCCCCGCGACCAACCCACGACCTGGCCTACGGCCCGCATATGCTCCGTCTCGGCATCGTCGGTCTCCCTAACGTCGGCAAGTCCACCCTCTTCAACGCCCTCACGTCCGCCAGGGCGCTGGTGGCCAACTATCCGTTCGCGACCATCGAGCCGAATACCGGCATCGTCCAGGTCCCCGACGCCCGGCTGGACGTTCTCGCCGGGATCGTGAGCCCCGAACGCACGGTCCCGGCCACGGTGGAATTCGTGGACATCGCGGGGCTGGTCAAAGGGGCGAGCGAGGGCGAGGGCCTGGGCAACCAGTTCCTGGCCAATATCCGCGAGGTCGACGCCATCGCCCATGTGCTGCGCTGCTTCGCCGGCGAGGTGACCCAT
>JBOHSB010000201.1:0-4662 GCA_050733015.1 Gemmatimonadales bacterium | reverse complement strand
CCGCAGCGCCTCGGCCGTCCGGACGATTTTGGACAGGTCGGCCGTGCGGTTGAGCGGGACGCGCACGGTGCGGCCGTGCCGCGCCAGCGACGCGAGGATGGCCTGGCGAATCCACCACACCGCGTAGGAGATGAACTTGATGCCCTTGGTCTCGTCGAACTTGTGCGCGGCCCGGATGAGGCCGAGGTTGCCCTCGTTGATCAGGTCGGCCAGGGACACGCCCTGGTTCTGATACTTCTTGGCGACGGACACGACGAAGCGGAGATTGCTGCGGACGAGCTTGTCGAGGGCCTCGCCGTCCCCGACGCGGATGCGCTGGGCCAGGCTGACCTCCTCCTCCTGTGGGATCAGCGGGTACTTGCTGATCTCCCGGAGATACTGGTCCAGCGATCCCTCATCGAAGGAGGGACCCCGCCTGCCGGCACCCACCTGCATTGGACGCATGCGACTCAACCTCGAATGGAAACGGGGCGGGACTTGTGCAGCGGCGCGGCGTTCACGTGACCGACCTCATCACCACACCGGAAGGACCGTAGCTGGAAGACGTACCTCACGAACCTTACTCTCCGTGTAAGCGGTGCGCAACCGGTCCGGCGCGTCGTCGGGACACAAGCGGTCATCCATCACCCGCGGGCAGCGGCGCGCTACACGTCGTAGGTGTCGATCTGCGCGCGCTGCAGCTTGCCCGAGTAGTCGACGTACCCGACCTTGGTCTCGGAGTAGAACTCGAACACTTCCCAGCCGCCCTCGCGGTGGCCGTTGCCGGTGGCCTTCACGCCGCCGAACGGCAGGTGCGCCTCCGCCCCGATGGTCGGCGCGTTGACGTAGGTGATGCCGTTGTCCAGCTCTTGAAGCGCGCGGAAGGCGAGGTTCACATCGCCGCTATAGAGGCTGCTGGAGAGCCCGTACCGCACCCCATTGTTGACCCGTACGGCCTCGTCGAACGAGCCCACGCGGACCACGCTCAGGACCGGCCCGAAGATCTCCTCCTGCTCGAGCCGCGTGCCGGCCCGGACCCCGGCGAAGACGGTGGGCCGGAAGAACCAGCCCCGGGCCAGCTTGCCCCGCGGCGCCGAGCCCCCGGTCACCAGCTCGGCCCCCTGCCCTCGGCCGATCTCGACGTAGCGCTCCACCTTCTCCCGCGAGCTCTCGTGAATGAGCGGGCCGACGTCGGTCTTGTCGGCGCGACCGTCACCCAGCCGGAGGTCCTCGGCCGCGTCGACCAGGCGGCGCAAGAAGCGGTCGTGGATCTTCTTGTGGAGCAGCAGGCGGCTGGTGGCGGTGCAGCGCTGCCCGGTGGTGCCGAACGCGCCCCACAGGACGCCCTCGAGCGCCAGGTCCAGGTCGGCGTCGTCCATGACGATCATCGCGTTCTTGCCGCCCATCTCGAGCGACAGGCGCTTGTGCATCCGCCCGCAGGTCTCGCCGATGATCGAGCCGGTCTCGGTGGAGCCGGTAAACGAGATCACCGGCACCCCGGGGTGCTCGACCAGCGCCTTGCCGACCGTCTCGCCGCGCCCGTGGACCAGCTGGACCACCTCGGGCGGGAGCCCAGCCTCGAGCAGGATCTCGACCAGGAGATGGACCGTGTGGGGGACGTCCTCGGACGGCTTGATGATCACCGCGTTCCCACACAGCAGCGCGGGGAACATCTTCCAGGTCGGGATGGCCATCGGAAAGTTGAACGGCGTGATCAGCCCGACCACGCCGATGGGCCGGCGGAAGCTCATGGCCCATTTCGACTGCAGCTCGGACGGCACGGTATGGCCGAACAGGCGGCGTCCTTCGGTGGCGGCGTAGTACGCCGTGTCGATACCCTCCTGGACATCGCCGCGGGTTTCCGCCAGCACCTTGCCCATCTCCCGGGTCATCGCATCGGCGATGGCTTCCTTCCGCTCGACCAGCAGATCGCCCACCCGGCGCAACACGTCGCCTCGCGCGGGCGCGGGTGTGCGCGACCACAGCGCGAACCCGCGCTTGGCCGAGCGCACGGCCGCCTCGAGATCCGTCGCGTCGGAATCGGGGAATCGCCCGATCAGATCCCCGGTGTCCGCCGGGTTGCGATTCTCGAAATGGGCGCCGTTGCGGGGCGCTACCCACTCGCCGCCGATGAAATTGCGAAACGTCTTGGCCATAGGATTCCGAGCTGAGGTGAACGAGGTATCCGCGCGCCGCTACGGTTCGGCCGGCGGCGGCTGCGTGGCCGAGGGTTGCCCGCTCGGCGCCTGAGCCGGCGCGGGTTGGGCGGCGGGTAGGGGGGTTGAAGGCTGTGCCGGCGCGGACTGGCCGGCCGAGGGCAGCGCCGGTGACGGTGCGACCGGGGCGCCCGCCTGTCCCGCGGGGGCGGGCGCGGCCTGGCACGTCCAGGTCCGGCTCGCCTTGGCGTAACCCACTCGCGGCAGCGTCTCACGCAGCGCGACCACCGCCGACCACAGGATCACGACCAGCGACACGACGTGGGCGAACCCGCGCCGGTGCGACCAGCTGGCGAGCGCGCCGAGCAGGCCGACCAGACCGGTGATACCCGCCGCGCCGAGGTAGAAGAACAGCTGCAGTCCGCACGCGCGCTGGTACGGCCAGATCGCGAGCGCCGCGGCCAGGGCCAGCGCCAGGCCCACCCAGAACCAGGTGAGCGCCACCGACCGGCGGCGGGCCGGCGCTGCGCCGGTCGGGACGGGGGCACGCGGAGCGGCCGGCACCGGCGCCGCCCCGCCGGTCGGGGCCCCGCCCTGCTTGGCCATCAGCCGATCGATGTCGGCAAGCTCGCGGTCCCAATCCCTCGGCTGGTCGCTCATGTCGTCGACTCCCGGGTGAGGCCGTATCGCTCGATCTTCTTGTACAGGTTGGAGCGAGGCATTTTCAGCGCCCGCGCCGTCTCCGACACGTTCCAGTCGTGCAGCCGCAGCTGCTGGGCCAGGAAGTTCTTCTCGGCGTCCTGCTTGAAGTCCTCGAAGCTGGGTCCGCCGCCCCCCGCGCTCACCACCGGAACCATGCCCTCCCCCGTGGGGAGCAGCCGCTCGATGTCGCCGCCGGTGACCACCTTGCCCGACGCCAGGATCAGGGCCCGCTCGACCGCGTTCCGGAGCTCCCGGATATTGCCAGGCCAGCCGCGGGCCTGGAGCCGCGCCACCGCCTCGTCGGAGAACTTCTTCCCCGGCACGCCGGCGCTCGCCGCGAGCCGCTCGGCGAAATGCGCCACCAGCGCAGGCACGTCCGCGAGGCGATCCCGCAGTGCCGGCACCTCGATCGGCACCACGTTGAGGCGATACAGCAGATCCTCACGAAACCGCTGCTCGGCAATCTCGCCTTCGAGGTCCTTATTGGTGGCGGCGAGCACCCGCACATCCACCTGGATGGTCTTCGCGCCACCGATCCGGGTCACGACCCCCTCCTGCAGGACCCGCAGCAGCTTGGCCTGCGCCGACAGGGACATGTCCCCGACCTCGTCGAGGAAGAGGGTCCCGCCATCGGCCTGCTCGAACTTCCCCGCCCGATCGGCGAACGCGCCGGTGAAGGAGCCCTTCATGTGGCCGAACAGCTCGCTCTCGATGAGCTCCGAAGGGATGGCCGCGCAGTTGACCTCGACGAAGGCGCAGTCGCGCCGCGGCGAGGCCTCGTGCAATGCCCGCGCTACCAGCTCCTTCCCGGTGCCGTTCTCGCCGGTGATCAGGACCCGCGCCGAGGTCGGGCCGACCTTGGCGATGAGTTCACGCACGCCTTCCAGCGCGGGGCTCGCGCCGACCATCTGATAGCGGCTTTCGGTCGCCTCGCGCAGCCGCGCGTTCTCGCCCACCAGCTCGCCGTGGGCCAGCGCATTGCGCACGGTCAGCAGCAGGCGATCGGTGTCGAGCGGCTTCTCCAGGAAGTCGAACGCGCCCCGCTGGGTGGCCTCGACCGCGGTGGCGATGGTCCCGTGGCCCGAGATCATGACGATCTGGGCCCGTGAATCGAGGTCACGGAGCCGCGTGAGGGTCTCCAGGCCATCGAGTCCCGCCATCTTCACGTCCAGAAAGACGAGATGCGGCCGGAACTCGGTGTACAGGGTGATGGCCTCGCCCCCGGACGCGGCTACTCGGACCTCCAGGCTCTCGTACTCCAGCACCTGCTTGAGCGCCTGGCGGATGCCGGCCTCGTCATCGACGATGAGGACCCGTTGGCTCATGAGCGCGGGGCTCCATACAAGGTGGCGCCGGTGGGCCGCACGCGGACCGCGCGCACGCCGGCGGGGACTTTCCACGGGACGGTGCTGCGGGTCGAATCGCCGAGGGTGAGCGAGACCAGGGTGCGAACCGTGGAGGCGGGCACGGGGAAATCGCGAATCTGGACCGAGCGCACCGCCCACTCGCCGACGCCCGGCCCCGTGACACGCAGCGGGCCGGTGGCCTCCACCGGCTCGTGGGGCTGAAGCACCGACGCCAGCGGGCCCACCATCTCGCGAGGAAGACGGGCGGTGCGAAGCCGCGCACGGACCCGCACCGCATCGTCGAGCAGCTCGACCTGCAGCGAATCCAGCTCCTTGCGGAACGCGGGTGAGAGTCCGCGCCCCATCAACGAGGCCACCTCGGACGGCGTGAGGACGATCGAGTCGGCGTGCCAGCCGTTGAGCGAGTCGATCTTGGCCTCCGCGCTGGCCAGGGCCCGGCTGCCCGGGCGCCCGCGGGC
>JBOHSB010000200.1:0-3613 GCA_050733015.1 Gemmatimonadales bacterium | reverse complement strand
GCCGCGCGCGGCGCCTCCGAATGCGCGGCCGGGGCCGCCTGCTGGGCCGGCGGCCGCGCGCCCAGCACCCCGCGGAGAAACGCCTGGACCGACTGACCGTGGGTCTGCTGGACGGAGTAGGACGGGGTCGGCACAGCCGCCTCGGCCGCCCCGGGGGCGCTCGCCGCCACGGGTTCGGCTGTGGGTGTCGGGGCCGCGGGGGCCCTCATGCGCTCGATCTCCGCGACCTTCTCACGGAAGCGCTCGTCGGCGGTACGCTCTTCCAGGTGTCGATATACCGTGAGCGCTTCCGTCGTGTGCCCCTGCTGCAGGAGCAGCTCCGCCATGGATTCGGTCACTACGAGGTCGGGCTCCGAGCGCCGCGGCGGGTCGGCCACCGGCGGCGCCCAGCTCGTGGGGGCCCACGCCAGGGCTTCGGCCGGTGTCTCCTCCTTGGTGCCGGCGCTTGCCGGGCCCGGGTCAGCGCTGGCCGCGTCGGTGAGCCCGACCGCCTGCGGCTCGGCCGGTTCCGCCATCGGCCCGGGCTCTGTGGCCCGAGTCGGCTCCTCTTTGGCCTCCGCTGCCGCCTCGCTGGTATCTACCGGCGACTCGGCGGTGACTTCTTCCCGTTCGACCGGCGGTCGCGGGGAAAAGAGCGGCTCCGGCTGGTGCAGCAACGGCGCCGAGAGCAACTCTTCGGCGGCGTTGGCGACCTGGAATTCGCTGCCGCCCGCGCTTTCCAGCACGATGTCTTCGGCGGTCTCCACCTGCCACTCGTCCGGCCTCACGTGCAGATCCGAGCCTTGCGACTGATCGTCGCGGCCCACCAGCCCCGACAGCGGCTCGACCGGCTCCTCGAGCGTGACCGGCTGCTCGATCTCCATGCCGGTCGGGGGAGCCGCGTCGTTGCTGGCGAGATCGAGCTCCTCGAGCTCGAGCGGCGCGGCCTCGGCCGCCGCGGCGCTCCCCGATCCCTCGACCCAGCCCAGCATCGGATCCTGGGGCGGCTCCGGCTGTGGCGGAAGGATTATGGCCGGCGTGGCCGAATCGGCCGCACGGTGCTCATCCCCGCCGGTGACGGACGGCTCTTGATCCACAACCAGGGCGCCGGCGGCGTCCGGCGACGCCGACGAGGCCACTCCGGCCTGCCGGCGCGAGGCCTCGACCCGCCCCAACTGGTCGCGGGCCTCGTCGTTGCTGCGGTCGACGGCGATCAGGGTGCGGAGCCAGCGCTCCGACTCGTCGAACCGGTATTGCCGCTCGGTGATATCGGCCAGCGCCTTGAGCGCGATGACGTTCTCGCCGTCGAGCGCGAGGACGTGGGCAAAGGCCGCCTCGGCCGCCGGAAGCTCGCCCAGGTCCAGGTGGCACCGGCCGAGCACGATGCTCGCGGGGATGTAGTCGGGATGGAGCGTGAGGCCAGCTCGGAGCAGCTCGAGCGCGCGGGCCACGTCGCCGTTCTTGCGATGGACCTCGGCGAGCGGAGCGAAGGTCAGGCCCTGGGGATTCTCGGTGTACCGACGCTCCAGCTTCTCGATCTCGCTTAGTGCCATCGGCGTCCGCTGGTCGAGGTTCGAGTCGGCATGGGAGGAAGACGGCTAAGTCGTTGCAGGAGGTCTCGGGAGAGTAGCGATCCACCCCCGCGCTGTCAACTGCTAACGCGTGGGCCGCCTTGAGGTTCAGCGTTCACGCGCTTAAGCTTAGGGCTCTTTTCTCTTTCGGTCCGGAGTCACCCGGTCTATGCAAGCCTTTCGCAACGCGGCCAAGCCACTGATGGTGGTCGTCGCCCTCACGTTCTTCGCCTGGCTGGTCGTGGACCTGAGCGGCATCACCGGCAACACCGGCCTGCTCACCAAGACCGCGGTCGGCAAGGTCAACGGCCGCAGCATCGATGCCCGGACCTACCAGTCCGTCGTCCAGCAGAGCATCGACGCGCGCCAGCGCGAGGCGCCGGGCGCGCTCGGGCTCGAGGACTATCAGCAGATTCGGGATCAGGTCTGGGAGCAGTTCGTCCAGAACACCGTGCTCGACGCGGAGTACAAGCGCCGGGGCATCACGGTGACCCAGGACGAGATCGCGGAGGCCATGCACAACTCGCCTCCGCCGGAGTTTCAGAAGATTCCCGAGTTCCAGACCGACAGCCAGTTCGATCTGGCCAAGTATCAGCGCTGGCTCACTTCGAGCGTGGCCCAGCAGTATCTGCCGTCGCTGGAGGCCCAGTACCGCGACCAGCTCGAGCGCTCCAAGCTCCTGCGCGTCGTCACCGCCGACATCTACCTCTCCGATCCCGCCCTCTGGGAGCAGTACCGGGACGAGCACGAGCAGGTGAAGATCGGTCTGACCGCCATCGTCGCCCGCAACATCGTGCCGGATTCGGCGGTCACCCTGAGTGACGCGGAGATCAACGCGTACTACAAGGCGCATCTCGACGACTTCGATCGCCCGGCGACCAGCTATCTGAGCTTCGTCGCGCTGCCCCGGTTTACCACGGCCGCCGACACCGCGGCCGCGCGGGCTCGGGTCGACTCGGCCCGGGCGGAGATCGCCGGCGGCGCCCCGTTCGCGGACGTGGCCCGGCGCGAGTCCACCGACAGCGCGAGCGCCGCGCACGGCGGCGACCTCGGCGAGTGGACCAAGGGCACGATGGACCCGGCCTTCGACTCGGCCGCCTTCAAGCTGCCGCTCAACACCCTGTCCCCGCCGGTGCTCTCACAGTTCGGCTTCCACATCATCGAGGTCACCAGCCGGAAGGGCGACAAGGTCAAGGGGCGCCACATCCTCATTCCGATCGAGGTGGCCGGCGCCCATCGTGACCTGCTCGATGCGCAGGCCGACAGTCTCGAGAAGCTCGCCGCCGACAAGGCCGATCCCGCGGCGCTCGACACCGTCGCGCGGGCGCTTCATCTGCCCATCGGGAAGACGGGCCCGGTGCAGGAGGGGACCAAGGTCCAGGTCGGCAACCTGGTCGTGCCCGACGCCGGCGTCTGGGCATCCACGGCCAAGCAGGGCCAGACCAGCTCGGTGATCGAGACGTCGCTGGCCTACTACGTCTTCCGGGCGGACAGTCTGCAGCCGGCGGGGGTGCCGCCGATCGGGCGCATTCGCGACGTGGTCGCCCACCAGGCACGGGCCGAGAAGAAGCAGGAGCGCGGGCGGGAGATCGCACGCGCGTTCCTGAAGCGGGTCCAGGCGGGCGGGTCGCTGCAGGCGGTGGCGGATTCGATGAAGCTGCCCTACAAGGAATTCGGGCCGTTCCCCCGGGTGAACCCGCCGGTGGATGATCCCGTCGTAGTCGGCGCGTCGTTCGGGCTCGACGTCGGGAAGACGAGCGGCCTGCTCGACACCAAGCAGGGCATCTACGTGCTCAAGGTGCTGGAGCACACCAAGGCCGACTCGGCCGCTTTCCTGAAGGAGCTCGACAGCTACCGCCCGAGGATGATCAACCTCGCGCGCCAGGACCGGGTCCGGAGCTACCTCGACGCCCTTCGCCAGGCGGCCAAGGTCGTGGACGATCGGAAGAAAGTGCTGCAGCAGACGGGCCCGGCGCCGACTTCGTAAACGATAGGGCGATAGGGCGAACGGGCGATAAGAAAACGCTCTACTCGCTTGCGCCCAAACACGAACGGGGCATGCA
>JBOHSB010000199.1:0-10335 GCA_050733015.1 Gemmatimonadales bacterium | reverse complement strand
GCGATGTTCATCATCGGCGGGCTCTCGGGCGTCATGCACGCCTCGCCGCCGGCCGATCTGCAGCAGAACGACACCTACTTCATCGTGGCGCATTTCCACTACGTGCTGTTCGGCGGCAGCATCTTCGGGCTCACGGCGGGTGCCTACTATTGGTGGCCCAAGATGTTCGGCCGCATGCTCGACGAGACGCTGGGCAAGGTGCACTTCTGGCTGATGCTGCTCGGCTTCAACCTGATCTTCTTCCCCATGCACATCCTCGGGCTCAACGGGATGCCGCGCCGGGTGTACACCTATCCCGAGGGGCTGGGGTTCGAGACGCTCAATCGGATCGAGACGATCGGCTCCTTGATCCTGGCGTTCTCGTTCTTCGTCTTCCTGATCAACATCTTCAAGACGTGGCGCGGTCCGCGGAACGCGCCGGCGGATCCGTGGAACGGCGCCACCCTGGAGTGGTCCATCCCGTCGCCGCCGCAGGAGTGGAACTTCGCGGAGATTCCGACCGTGCACGGGCGGGACGCCCTGTGGGAGGCCAAGCGGGCGCGGGGCGGCAAGCTGCCGGAGCCGCCGCGGGTGAGCGGCCAGGGGATTCATCTGCCCCATCCGTCGTACTGGCCGCTGGTCGCGGCGCTCGGCGTGGTGGGCCTGATGATCGGCGTGATCCTCGAGCCCCATATCGGCCCGTGGGGCATCATCGCGGGCGCGGCGATCCTGTTCTTCGGGGTGTTCAACTGGGCCTTCGAGCCCGCGGGGTGAGTCGACTGGCGACTCCCGACTCACCACTCACGACTGCTCCAAGGAGCCGACTTTGTCCGACCACGCAGCCGCTGCGCATCTCGAAACCTCGACCGGGCTCGACAGCCGGAAGGTGGCGATCTGGACCTTCATCGGGTCCGAGTGCCTGTTCTTCGCCACCCTGATCTCCAACTACCTCGTGCACAAGGAGACCTGGCTCTCGGGGCCGGGGCCGTTCCCGCACGAGGTCTGGAAGTCGCCCGCCGGCCAGGTGTTCGAGCCGATCATCGAGATCCCGCTGGTCACGGTGGGCACCGCGCTGCTGCTGTTCAGCTCGCTCTTCGTGGTGCTGGCGCTGGCGAATGCGCAGCGGGGTAACCGGAGCGGACTGTTGCTGTGGCTCGGCGCCACCCTGTGCTGCGGCTTCTTCTTCGTCGGCATGCAGGTGTACGAGTTCACGCATTTCGTGCACAAGGGCCTCACGCTCAAGACCAACCTGTTCGGCGCCAGCTTCTTCACGCTGACCGGCTTCCACGGCACCCACGTCACCCTGGGCGTGATCTGGCTGGCTACGCTCTGGATCGAGGCCTTCCGCGGCAAAATCCCGCCGGCGAAGTCACTCAATCTCGAGATCGCGGCGCTCTACTGGCACTTCGTCGACGTGGTCTGGATCGTGATCTTCCCCGTCGTCTACCTGATCAAGTAAGGAATTCGCATGGACGCCCACGGTTCTCAGCCGGCCGAACACACCCATCCGAGCTCCGGCGTATACGTCAAGATCGGCGTCGTGCTGTTCGTGCTCACCGCGCTCGAAGTCGGGCTCTACGAGTTCACCTACGGTGAGCATTCCGGGATGACCGGTCACGCGCTGCAGCCGTTCTTCGTGCCGCTCCTGCTGGCGCTGTCCGCGCTCAAGTTCGCGCTCGTGGCGATGTTCTACATGCACCTCAAACAGGATAGCCGGCTGTTCACCGGCGTCTTCGTGTTCCCGCTGATCATCGCCACGGTGATCATCCTGGCCCTCATCGTCCTCGAGGCGTACCACTTCGCGTTCGCGAAGGGCGGGTGACCCTGCTGCCGTTCGCGCCGCTCCTCGACGAGCGGACGCGACCGACCGGACCGTACGCGTGGGCCTGGTCGCTGCATCCCAGCGTACTCGTGGGCACCGGGCTTCTCGGTGCCCTCTACGTTTACGGGATCGGCCCCTGGAGACGGGCCCGCGGGCTGCCACCGGCGCCGGCCGGGAGGGTGGCGTGCTTCTTCGGCTCGCTGCTCCTGCTGCTCGGCGCCCTCAACGGCCCGGTCCACGACCTCAGCGACTACTACCTCTTCTCGGTCCACATGGCGCAGCACCTGGTGCTGACGCTGATGTTCCCGCCGCTGCTGCTCCTCGGCCTGCCGGGGTGGCTGGTCGAGCCGCTGGTGCGGCCCGCCGCAATCCGACGGGTGGCGCGCGTGCTGACCCATCCGGTGGTGGCCGCGGCGATCTTCACGGTCACCATTGCTGTCTGGCACCTGTCGCAGTACTACGACCTCATGATGCGGAACCACAACGTGCACATCGCCACCCACCTGATGTTCATGGCGACGGCGACGCTGATGTGGTGGCCGGTCATGAGCCCCGTGCCCGAGGTGTTGCCCCGGCTGGGCTACGGGCTCGCCATGCTGTACCTGTTCCTGGTGGGCATTCCGATGCAGCTCGTTGGCGCGCTGATCACGCTGAGCGGCAGCGTGCTCTACCCCTGGTACGCGGTCGCGCCGCGCACGTGGGGGCTGTCACCGCTGGACGACCAGCAGCTCGGCGGGCTGCTCATGTGGGTGCCGGGCAACCTGTACATGTTCCTGGTGATCGGAGTGTTGTTTCTGCTTTGGGCGAGGGAGAATCGGTAGGGCGAGAGGACGATAGGGCGAACGGGCGATAGGACGGTCTGGCGGTATGCAGGGCCTCACTCGTTTGCGCTGTGATCCTTGGCCGCCCTGTAATCCTCCACTACCGCGGCCGCGATCGTGGTCTCGAACGCCCACCTCTCGACGTCACCAAAGCGGCGTCGGGCGGCGGCACGCAGGCATTCCATCTCCTCCACCTCGAACTCTTCCAGCGCGAACGGGACCGGCGGCAATTCGGGGTAGCCCGGGAATCGGTCCTGGATGGGGCAGGCGTTCTCGATGACGCGGCCGTCGGGTGTTGCCATGCCTAGGCCAACCAGGCGGCAGACCAGGGGCCGGTCGGCGTAGATGCGGCAGCGGCCCGTGTCGTCGAGCAGTGGACAGGGCTCCTCGGCCAACGCGTCCGTAAGGCGGTCGAACCGCTGCTCACCGATCGTGGCGACGTCGTACGGCGCGGTCCAGCCGGGCTCGATCGCGCACATCCGATCCAGCAGCGCCGTCGCGCGGGCGACCACCATATCCCGCTCGGCGGCGGGCAGATGGCCCACGGCGTCGGTCACCAGCTCCGCATCGGCGGCGGAGATGTCGAAGGGGCCGTGGCAGCAGGCCATGCAGCCGCCACGGCAGGGTACGCACCCCGAGGCGGCGCACCGGCCGCGAGCGAACCACTCATCGAGCCGGCCCAGCAGCGATCGATAGTCGTCGGCGGTCACGCCGGTGCCACGCTCCACGGGACCTCGCTCGACTGGACCTCGCTCCACTGCACCTCGCTGCACTGCACCGCGCTTCACTGCACCTCCCTCCACTCGCCTCTCACAACCGTCTCTCCCGCCCCCGTATCTCAGCCCATCGCCCCGGGGTTCGACACTGTCTCGCTCACCCGCGGCGGACCGCCAGCGCGAGACAGAGCCATCCGGCGAGGAACGCCGCACCGCCTAGCGGCGTGATCGCGCCCAGCCAGCGGATGCCGGAGAGCGCGAGCGCGTAGAGGCTGCCCGAGAACAGCACCGTGCCCGCGACAAAGAGCCAGCCCGCCCACTGGGGCAAGGCGCCCGGCCACCGCGCAGCCGCCCACGCCACCGCCATGAGCGCCAGGGCGTGATACATCTGGTACCGGGCCGCGGTCTCGAACACGCCGATCAGGTCCGCCGAGAGTCGGGCACGGAGTGCGTGGGCGCCGAACGCACCGGCGGCGACGGCCACGAATCCGGATGCGGCCCCCAGGCGGAAGAAGAGCTGGTCCACCCTGACTACCTCACCGGATGGGGGCCAGCTCGGCCGGCGTGGCGGGTCGATCCGCCCACGCTCCGAGCGCGCCCATGAGGAGCAGGAAGCCGACATCGCCCAGGCCGATGGCGGTGATGCTTGGCGGCGGCGGGCCAAACAGGGAGGCCGCGTACACGCCGACCAGAAGCGCCAGCACCAGGCCCAGCCGCGCGGGCCGGAGCGGATGGCGCCGCGAGCGTCCGCGGGCATAGACGATCGCACCAGCGGCCAGGACGAGGAGCTCGAGCGCTACGCTGATGCCGAAGTGGCGCCACAGCCCCAAGCCCAGCTTGGGCGAGTCGTTCCCCGCGAGCGGCAGGTCGGGCAGGTGCACCACGAAGTCGAGCAGCCAGTGGGACGCGACCGCCGCGCCCACCAGGGCCGCGGCCTGCCAGTGCCGCGTCGTGTCCCGCGTGGGCCAGGAGTAGTAGATCGCGGCGGCCGCGACCCCCCAGCCCAGCGCGCCCACCAGGCTGTGCGAGATGGGATAGTCGTAGAACTGAAGCACGAGCAGGGGATTGTCGTCCGGCAGGATGCGAACGTGCTCCCAGCCCAGCACCAGAAAGGCGCCCCACAAGAGGTCGACCAGCTGCGCCGCCACGAACAGCGTGCCGAGGGAGACCTTGGGCTCCACCCGCTTGAGCGCCAGCGCGGCGCCATAGTGTCCCAGGAACATCTCAGCTCCTCCCGCCCGCGAGCCATGAGCCGCCGTCCACCACGAAGATCGCGCCGGTAATCCAGTCGCCCGCCGGCCCGGCGAGAAAGGCCACCATTCGTCCCACGTCTTTCGGCGTTCCCCACCGGCCGAGCGGGATCGCCTGGTCGACGTACTGCTCCATGCGGAACACGTCGGGGGCGCGGCCATCCGGCGGCGTGAAGGCGCGCTTCACGCCTTCGGTCGGGATCGGGCCCGGAGCCACCGCGTTGACCGTGATGCGGTCGGGCGCCCACTCGAGCGCGAGCGTGCGGGTCAGCGCGTCCACGCCCGCCTTGGCCGCGGTGGCGTGGGCCATGAGCGGCCAGCCGCGATAGTGCAGCGTCATCGAGATCGAGATGATCCGTCCACCGCCCTGGGCCTTCATGACGGGATGGACCGCCTGGGCGCAATAGAAGCTGCCGTAGAGGTCGGTCTCCACCACCGCACGCCACGCGTTGGGCGAGAGGCCCGACGAGGGCGCGTAGAAATTCCCGGCCGCGTTGTTCACCAGGATGTCCAGGCGGCCGTGCTCGGAGGTCACCCGGTCGACCATCCGGGCCACCGCCTCGGGCTCGCGAACGTTGGTCTCGACGGCGGTGACCCTCGCGCCGCGCGCGCGGAGCTGCGCGGCCGCCGGCTCGAGGTGCTCCGGTTTCCGGCTGGCGATGGCGACCGTAGCGCCGGCATCGGCCAGACACGAGGCAATGCCCAGTCCGATCCCCGTCCCGCCGCCGGTGACGAGCGCGACCCGGCCGGCGAGCATATCGGGCCGGAAAATGGTGATGTCGCTGGACCCGGCCTCGCCGGCCGGGCTCATGCCCCCTCCGCGCGTGCGGCGACCCTGGCCGTAAACGCCGCGAGCCGTTGGCGGAATTCCGAACCCTGAAGCGCCTGAAGCTGCGCCGCGCCCTCCGTCGCCAGCACCTGCTCGAGAGCCCCGACTTCCTGCGCCCGCACCAACCGCTTGATGGCGCGGACGCTGGTGGTGGCGCCGGCCGTGAGCCTCGTGGCCAGGGCCGCGACCTCCGCGTCCAGCTGGGCCGGGTCCGCGACCTCGTCCACCAGACCGATGGCCAGCGCGCGCGCCGCGTCGATGGTCTCCCCGGCCAGCAGCAGCCGGAGCGCCGGGCCGATGCCGACCAGTCTCGGCAGCGTGAAGGTGGAGCCGCCGTCGGGGATGAGCCCCATCCTGGCGAACGCCGAGGTGAAGGTGGCGTCGCGCGATGCGATCCTGAGGTCGCAGGCGAGGGCGAGATCGAGGCCGAACCCGGCCGCCGTGCCCTCGACCACGGCGAGCACCGGCACCGGGCAGCGGACCACCGCGAGCACGGCTGCCTGAAAGTCGCCCAGCCCGCGCTGCAGCTCGGCGATCGCCGGGATCTCGCCCAGGCTCCGGAGCCAGTGGAGGTCGAGGCCGGCCGAAAAGTGGCCCGCTGCACCCCGCAGCACCACCAGCTCGGCCACGCCCGATTCCTCGACCTCGTCGAGTGCCTGCGCGAGCGCACGGGCGAGCGTCGGCGTCAACGCGTTTCGACGGGCCGGGCGATTGAGGGTGAGACGGTGCAGGGCGCCGTCGGCGTGGGTCAGCAACTCGTCGGACATCGGTCCACTCTCGGGAAGGCTGGCGAGCTACCTGCCGGGACGGACGGGCGTGTATAATATGGCCCACCCCACCGGTGGAAGCGACCAGTTGATGAGATCCGACGATAGGGCGATGGGACGAATGGACGATAGGCCGATCGGACGATCGGACGATAGGACGAACGGGAAATAGGACGAGCGGCGCGTCGAGGGGAAAACCGTCATCCCGAGCGCAGCGAGGGATCTACTTCGGGATTCCGGAACCCGGCCACCGTCCGGCTCGGCGGAGTAGATCCCTCGATGCGCTCGGGATGACAGTTGGTCTCGCGGTCCCGTCCGCGGACCGCGATCCATTCAATCGTCCGTCCTCTCGCCCGTTCGTGCTATCGCCCTCTCGGCCTCAATCGCTCCACCGTCCTAAACCGTTCCCCCTCCCACCGCCATCCCCATCGCGTGAAATCCGTTGTCCACGTAGACCACGCTCCCCGTGATCGCCGCCGCGAGCGGGCAGCAGAGGAAGGCGGCCGTGTGCCCTACGTCCGCGGCGTCGATGGGCCGGGGAAGCGGCGAATTCGCGGCGGCGTACGTGATCATGGTGTCGATGAAGCCGATGGCCGACGCTGCGCGGGAGGCATAGGGCCCGGCGGAGATGGCGTTCACGCGGACGCCCCAGCGGCGTCCCGCCTCGAACGCCAGGGTACGCGTGTCCGCCTCGAGCGCCGCCTTGGCCGACGACATGCCGCCGCCGTATCCGGGAATCACCCGCTCACCGGCCAGGTAGGTGAGCGAAAGGAACGCACCGCCGGGCCGGAGCAGTGGCGAGAGGTGCCGTACCAGGCTGATGTTGCTGTACGCGCTGACGCTCACCGCGGCGAGGTAGCCCTGGCGGCTGGTGTCCACCAGCGGCGACTTGACCTCCGGACCGTTGGCCAGACTGTGGACCACGATGTCGAGGGCGCGGTCGCCGAAGTCCCGGCGGAGGCGATCCGTCATGCCTCGAATGCTGAAGTCGCCCTGCTCCTTGTAGCGCTTGTTCTCGCGGATCTCGGCCGGAGCGTCCTCCAGCGTGTCGAACGCCGCGTCGAGCGGATAGATCCGCTCGAACTCGAGCTTGCGTCCCCCGCTCAGCTGCATGGACGCGTCCATCTTCCCCCGCTCGAGCAGCTTGGTGAAAATGCCCAGCGCCGGCGGCCAGCTGCCCACGCAAACGGTCGCGCCGGCCTCGGCCAGGGCCTTGGCGATGGCGAAGCCGAAGCCGCCGTCGTCGGAAACGCCGGCCACGAGGGCGCGCTTACCGGTCAGATCGATGCTGAGCATGCGGAGGGCTCGGTTGGAAGTCGTGAGACGTGCGTGCGCCGGGATCGTCGGTGGTAAGTCATAGGTCGAAAGCGGCAGGTTGTAAAGCCTGACACCTCGGCGCTCCTAGTCCCCTCGCAGCACCTCGAGCGGAGGACGCCGGAGCACGTCCCGGCTGTTGGCGAGGCCGACGGCCACGGTGAGGCCGACGACGCTCGCACCCAGCGCCGCGAACGGCAGCACCGGCAGGGTGAACCTGCCGTCGAACACGAACCGGGTCAGCGCCCAGCCGGCCGTCCCGGCGAGCACGAGCGCGACCAGCGCGGCCACGGCGCCGAGCGACACGTATTCCGCCAGCACCACGCGCCACAGCTGCGCGCGTGTGGCGCCGAGGGTGCGGAGCAGGGCGCCCTCCCGGATGCGCTGGAACCGGCTGGTGGCGAGCGCGCCGATCAGCACCAGCGCGCCTGTGCCGAGCGTGAACAGCGCCATGAAGCGGATAGCCAGCACGACGCGGTCGATCAGGCGCTCCAGGGTGGCCTGCACGTTCGACAGGTCGAGGCTGGTGACGTTGGGCAGCCGCTCGGCGATCCGCCGCTGCAGTGCGCCGCGCTCGGCGGCGGATGACACCCGGGTCATCAGCAGCGCCGTCTGCGGCGCCGACTCCAGCGCGCCGGGGGCGAAGACCACGAAGAAGTTGGGCTCGAACCGGGCCCAATCAACCTCGCGGACGCTGGCGATCCGGGTGGTGAGCGGCACGCCCTGCACGTCCCACACGATCTCGTCACCGACGCCCAGGCCGAGCTCGCGGGCCACGTCGCGCTCGATCGAGACCTCGGTGGCGCCCGCGCCGCGGGTCCACCAGCGGCCCGCCACCAGGCGCTCCGATGCCACCAGCGTATCGCGGTAAGTCGAGCGATACTCGCGCCGGACGGCCCAGTTGCCCGGGCCCGGGCTGGCACCGTCGTCGGCAGAGTCCGCGCGCGCCACCATCACCTTCCGGCCCTTGAGCGACTGGATCCGCATCGGCACGATCGGCACCGGTCCGGTGGCGCGATATCCCCCCGCGCGGAGCTCCTGCTCGACCGCGGTCACCTGGTCGGACTGAATGTCGAACAGCACCAGGTTGGGGCGCTCGGGGCCGCCGGTCAGCTGCAGGATCCGAAGCAGGTTGTACTGGACCAGGAACAGCGTGCCGAGCAGGAACGCGCCGAATCCGATGGAGAGTACGACCGTGGCCGTCTGGTTGGCGGGGCGGTGCAGGTTGGCCAGGCCTTGCCGCCACGGGTAGGGCCAGCCGCCGGGGAGCCAGCGGCGTGTCAGCCGGATGGCCGCCCACGACGCCACCCACAGCACGAGGAGCGCCGCCGCGACGCCGCCGGAAAAGATCGCGCCTTGGCGCCAGCTCCCGACCTGGTGCGCTGCCAGCGCCACGGTGCTCGCGGCCAGGACACCCGCCGCGCCGAGCTGCCAGGGATCCAGGCGGCGGCGCTCGGGCTCGACGTCCCGGCGGAGCGCGGCGAGTGGGGGCACCCGCCGCACGGCGAACAACGGGATGGACGCGAAGATCAGCGCCACGCCGAGCCCAGCCCCGACGCCGGTCGCGATGGCGCCGAGCGAGAGCGCGGGCTTCACGTCCACCGGCAGCAGCCCGGCCAGCAACGCCGGCAGCAGGCGCTGGGCGAGGAGCCCGGCCGCCGCGCCGATCGCCCCGCCCGCGAGCCCCATCGCCGCCGCCTCGGCGGCGTAGACCGCCAGCACCAGCGTGGCGGTCGCGCCCAGACAGCGGAGCACCGCGATGGTATCGAGCCGCTGGCGGATGAACACGACCACCGCGCTCGCCACCCCGATGCCGCCCAGCAGCAGGGCGATGAGCCCGACGAGGCCGAGGTAGCCGGTGAGCCTCCCCAGCGCATCGTTCAAGTTGCGCTGATCCTCCGACACCGTGCGGACCCCGACCCGGACCGCGCGGAGCTCTGGCCCGTAGCGCTGGGCGAGGAGCTCGGGCGACTGGTCGGTCGGCAGACGGACGTACGCCTCGTACTCCGCCCGGGAGCCGAAGCCGAGCAGGCGGGTCGCGGCCAGATCGCGGGCCGCGATGTAGATGCGCGGCCCCAGCGCGGCGCGGAACCCGACGTTCACCGGCGCGTTGGTGACCGCGCCGGCGATGATGAACCGGGCCTCGCCGAGCGCCAGCGTGTCGCCCTGGCGCGCGGCCAGGGCAGTGAGCAGCGACGGGTCGACCACGACCCGGCCGCCGGCCTGGAGCTCGCTCCATGCGGCCGCCGGCTGGGTCCGAAGCTCGCCATAGAACGGGTAGCCGGGCTCGACCGCGGCGACCTGCACCAGTCGCGTCCCGCTGGTGCGCGGCACGTACGCCATGCCGCCGAAGTTGGTCAGCCGGGCCACGCGGCCGCCTCGTGCCCGGAGCGTGTCGAGCACCCGCTCCGCCGCCGGTGGAAGCGGCTGCCGGCCCGACAACGCGAAGTCGGCGCCGAGGAGGCCGCGCGCCTGTCCGTGAACGGAATCGCGCACGTTGTCGGTGAAGGAGGCGATCGCCACCAGGGCCGCGACGCCGATGGCGACCGAGCCGGTGAGCAGCAGGAGCCTTCGAGGGGCCGCGCGGATCTCGCGCCCCGCCATCCGCAGCACGAAGCGGATCACGCCGCGGTGTCGGCGATGATGGCTCCGTCCGCCAGCCGGATGGTGCGCCGCGCCCTCGACGCGAGATCGAGGTCGTGCGTGACCAGTACCAGCGTCGTGGCGAGGTCCCGGTTGAGCTCGGTCATGAGATCGATGATCGTGGCGCCGGTCCGGGCGTCCAGGTTGCCGGTCGGCTCGTCGGCCAGGAGCACCAACGGGCGGCCGGCGACCGC
>JBOHSB010000198.1:0-10411 GCA_050733015.1 Gemmatimonadales bacterium | reverse complement strand
GCGGTCGCCGGCGCCGGCGCGCCCGCGCATCTGCTCGACGCGATCGCAGCGCTCGATGCCAGGTACGGCGGCCGGGAGACCGAGGTGCCGCCCGACGAATGGCTGCGATATACCGAGGAGCGGTCGGCGCTCAAGGCGCGGCTCGAGCGCACTCTTGCGGCACGAGGGCCCGGTCCCTACGTTTGACCCCGTCCAACAATCGTAGTACGCGAATGGGGACGCTCGGAAACCGGTGCAATACCGGTGCGGCCCCGCCACTGTAACGGGCACGACCTCGACGGTCGATCTTCGCTCCCAACGCCACTGGGCAACCGGGAAGGCGAGCGAAGGCCCGAAGCCAGGAGACCTCTCCGTTCGCGCCACCATGCATACCCTCGGGGGAGGGTTGGTGGCGTGTCGACCGCCTGGTTGGCGTTCCGCATCGCCCGTCCACCACCCTCGGGGACGGGCGATTTCTATTTCCGGCCTTGGTCTCCTCCGCCGCGCCTCCTGGGCGCTCCTCCTCGCGCTGTCCGCGTGCCGCCCGGCCGCACCCGCCGCCCGAAGCGGCGGCGTCGTGGACGACGCCGGCGACACGGTCGCGGTCGCCGGCCCGCCGCACCGCATCGTGTCGCTCATTCCCGCCACCACCGAGCTGCTGTTCGCCATCGGAGCCGGCTCGTCGGTCGTCGGGCGGACCGAGTGGTGCGACTATCCGGCAGCCGCGGCGGCCGTCCCGAATCTGGGCGATGGCATCGCTCCCAACGTCGAGGCGGTGCTCGCCAGCCGCCCCGATCTCGTGCTGCTCTACAACTCCGCGCAGAACGCGGCCATCGCGGCCCGCCTCAGGACGCTCGGCATTCCGGCGCTCCGGCTCAACACCGACAGGCTCGCGGACGTGGACCGGATCGGACGGCTGCTTGGCCGGGTTACCGGACACACCGCGGCCGCCGATTCGGTGGCCGCCGTGTTCGACACCGCGTTGGCCGGCGCGACCGTGGTACCGGCCGGCCCGCGGCCCACGGTGCTGCTGCTGGTCTGGGAACAGCCGCCGATGACGATCGGCCGGGGCAGCTTCCTCGACGACCTGGTCCGACGGGCCGGCGGGGTCAACCTGTTCGAGGACGTGGCCTCGAGTGCCGGGACCGTGAGCATCGAGGCGGTCGCGTCGCGCGATCCCGATCTCATTCTCACCACCACCGCCGGCCCGGTCGCGTTTGCCAGCCGGCCCGAGTGGCAGGCCGTGCGCGCGGTGCGCGAGCGGAAGTTCCTGCCGGTTACCGGCTCCGAGTTCAACCGGCCGAGCCCGCGGGCGCCGGCTGCAATCCGCGAGCTCAGCGCCAGGTTGCGGAGGGCAGGGTGATGCGGGCCCGGACCGGGCTGCTGCTGCTCGCCGTGCTCGTGACGCTCGGGCTCGGGCTCGCGACGGGCACGGTGCCGCTCGCGCCGGCAGAGGTGTGGGCCGGTCTCTGGCACGGCGACGCCAGCTCGGCCGTCATCGTCCGCGACCTGCGCGCCCCGCGCGTGCTGCTGGCCTTCTGCGTCGGCGGGAGCCTGGCGGTCTGCGGCGCCGCCCTGCAGGCCATGATCCGGAACCCGCTCGCCGAGCCCTACCTCCTGGGGCTGTCGGGCGGCGCGGGTCTGGGCGCGGTGATCGCGATCGCCACCCGGGCGGCCGGGGCGTGGGCCGTCCCCATCGCCGCCTTCGCCGGCGCCGTGGCGGCCGTGGCGCTGGTGTATCGCCTGAGCCTGGTGGCCGGCCGACGGCTCGACCCCCGAGTCCTGCTGCTCTCGGGCGTCGTGGTGGGCTCCTTCGCGGGCGCGCTCATGAGTGCCATCATCGTGCTCTCGCCGTCGGCCGGCATCCGGAACGCCTTCCTGTGGCTGCTGGGCGGCTTCGGCTCGGCTTCGTGGCAGACGCTGGCCGTCTTCGCGGCCTACGCGGTGCTGCCGCTCGGCCTGATCGGCGCCAGCGCGCGGAGCCTGGATCTCATCGCCCTGGGCGAGGAGCCCGCCCACCACCTGGGCGCCGACGTGGACCGCACCCGCCGGCTGGTGTACGCCTCGACCGCTCTGCTGACCGCCGCGAGCGTCGCCGCCTGCGGCATCATCGGGTTCGTCGGCCTGGTGGTCCCGCACGCGGTTCGCACCGTGTCCCGCCCACTCCATCGCTCGCTCCTGCCCCTGGTGTTCCTCGCGGGCGGCGGCTTCCTGGTGCTGTCCGACGTGGTGTCCCGCACCGTGGTCCGGCCGCTCGAGCTGCCGGTGGGCGTGATCACCGCGCTGGTCGGCGTCCCCCTGTTCGCGCTGCTGCTCCGGCGGACGCTCACATGATCCTCGACGCCGCAGGGCTCGAGGTGCGGTACGTCGGCACCGGCAGGCTCGCCCTCGCCGGCGTGAGCGTGCGGGTCGGCGACGGCGAGCTCGTGGCCGTGGCCGGTCCCAACGGGAGCGGCAAGACGACGCTGGTGCGCGCCGTGACGGGCCTCGTGCCGCTCGCGGCCGGGTCGGTTCGGATCCAGGGTCGCCCGCTCGCGCAATGGCGGCGGGCGGAGCTGGCGCGCGTGCTCGGCGTCGTGCCGCAGCGCGAGGGCATCGTGTTTCCCTTGCGGGTAGACGAAACGGTCATGCTCGGGCGCTACGCGCGCCTCGGCCCGCTCGGCGCGCCGCGGACGGAGGATCGCGCGGCGGTCGCGTCCGCGCTCGAGCGCTGCGACGCCCTGGCGCTGCAGGCACGCACCACGGATACCCTGTCGGGCGGCGAGTGGCAGCGGGTGCGGCTCGCGCGCGCGCTGGCGCAGGAGCCCTCCGCGCTGCTGCTGGACGAGCCCACCGCGTCGCTGGACGTGCGCCACGAGATGGAGATCCTCGAGCTCATCCGCGGCCTGGTCGATCACGGGCTGTCCGGCCTGGTCATCACCCACCAGCTCAACCTGGCGGCCCGATTCGCCGACCGGATCGTGCTGCTGAACGAGGGGCGCGTGGTGGCCGAAGGTCCGCCGCGCGAGGTGCTCCGGAAGGACACGCTCGCCGGCGTGTTTCAATGGCCGGTCGCGGTCACTCCGTGGCGCGACGGCTCGCCCCAGGTCGTGCCGCTCCGTCGGGGGGAGGCGGCCGAATGAAGACGGCGCTCGCGCTCGCCGTCCTGGCCGTCCTGGCCGCCCCGGTCGCCGCGCAGGGGCCGGCGCGGATCACGGGCCGGGTGCTCGACGCCGTTTCCCTGGCGCCGGTGCCGAACGCCGAGATCAGGGCCGGCGAGCTGTTGGCGTCGAGCGGCGCGGATGGAGCGTTCGCCTTCGGCAGCGTGCCGCCCGGCCGCCTCGAGCTCCGGGTGCGCCGCATCGGGTACGCCCCGCTTCGCCAGGTCGTCGAGCTGGTTCCCGGCCTCGAGCAGACCGTGTCGCTGGCGCTCGAGCCGGTGCCGGTACGGCTCGACAGCGTCACGGTCACCACCGTGCCCGATGCGATCGCCATCCAAGGCCAGGACCTGGTCCGCCGTGGCGGTGATCTGGCCCGCGCCCTCGACGGCTGGGAAGGTGTAGTCGTGCGCCGGGCGGGGAACGGCCCGGCCGCTCCGCAGGTCCGGGGCGGCGGACCCGACGAGGTGCTGGTGCTGGTGGACGGCTTCCCGATCAACGACCCGCTCACGGGCCGGGCGGATCTGAGCCGGATCTCGAGCCGGGAAGTCGCCGCGGTCACACTCCTGCCCGGAGCCCAGACGGTGCGGGCCGGCAGTCGCGCGGTGGCCGGCGTGCTCGTGGTGGAGACGCGGCGCGATGTGCGGCCCGAGGGGTCCACGTGGGCGGGGAGCCATGGGGCGCTCGGCGCCCGGCTCGGCGGCTCGGCGGCCGGGCTCACGGTGAGCGCGTCCGGCGAGCGCCTGGCCGACGACTTCCCCTACACGGTGCCGGTCGTGCGCGGCGGTGGAGAATCGACCCGCCTCAACGCCGGCGGCGGACAGTACGCGGCCGCGCTCAGCTACGCCGGGCCGGTGGAGCTGGTGCTGCGCGCATCGCTCGCCGACCGCGGCCTGCCGGGGACCACCACCAACCCTACGCCCGACGCGCAGGGTGAGGATCGGTCGGTACTGCTCGGCGCGAGGCGTGTGGGGCCAGTGGCCATCGCCGGCTCCCTCCAGTGGCTCGAGACCCGGGCCCGGGATCCCGCGCCCCCGACCGGCGCGGCTTACGACAGCTACACCCACGGGATCGGCGGCACGTTGGAGGTCGGCCGGCACTGGCCGGTGTCCGTCGGCCGCTGGCCGGGCGACGTGGGGTTCGCCGCGGAAGCGCGCGGCGACCGGTTCGCGGGAGATGGGGTTCAATCCGGCTCGTCGTTCACGCAGGCGGCACTGCGCGCCGAGGGACGCGTGAGCCGGGGAGAGTGGAGTGTCGCGCCCGCCGTCCGGCTCGACGCCTGGACCGGCGCGACCACTCCCCGCGCCACCGTGCGGCTGGACGGCGGATGGCTCCATCGTCGCACCTCGGTCACGCTCGGCGTCGGCAGCGCGGTCACGCCGCCGGTGCTGGCCGATCTGTTCTTTCGCGAAGGCGTCGGCGTGCGCCTCAACTCCGACCTCCGACCCGAGCGGGTCCGCTGGGAAGTGGCCGGCGGCGTTCGCCGGGAGCTGGCGGCCGGTACCACGGTGGGGCTCCGGCTCTTCGCCGGGCGGGTGGCGGACATGATCGTCTGGGCGCCGGATTTCCGCTTCATCTGGAGCCCGAGAAACTTCGACGTGGTCCGGCGCGGCGGGGAGGTCACGGCGGAGTGGCTGCCCTGGCGCGAGCTGCGATTGAGCGGCAGCGCCACCTACGCCGCCGTGACCTACGATATCCCGTCGGGCGCGCAGGTGCTCTACCGTCCGCGGGTCACCTACGATGCCACTGCGCTGTGGTCGCCCGGCGCCTGGACCGCCGAGCTCCGATGGCATCACATCGGCCGGCGCTTCCCCAACAGCGCCGGCACCAACCCGCGCGACGCGTTCTCGCTGCTTGATGCGGGGCTCGAGCGCCGCCTCGGCGGCGGGCTGGCCCTGCGCGCGGAAGTGCGTGATCTGACCGACGCGCGCGCCGAATTCCTGGCCGGCTATCCCACGGCCGGCCGCACCATCGCCTTCACCCTCACCATGGTGGCACCATGATCCGGCTTCGCTCCCTGGCCACGGCGGCCGCGGCGCTCCTGGCGCTCGGCTGCGCCGATACCAACGCGCCGCTTCCCGACCCGACCGAAGTGCTCCTCGTGGTCAACAGCACCGCGAACACGTTGAGCATCGTGCCGGTGGAGAACACCGGCCAGGTGGTCTCGGTGCCGCTCGGCGGCACGACGCCGACGCCGACGGGCGTGTCCGCGCGCAAGTCCATCGCGATCGTGCCGCTGGGGCTGGACAACGCCGTCGCCGTGGTGGACCTGCTGTCCGCGACCGTGGCGCGCATCATCCCGCTGCCGGCGAACTCGGGCGCGACCGGCTCGACCATCGTGGACGACTCGATCGCCTACGTCGGCAATCCCAACCTCAACACGGTGTCGCGGGTGAACTATCTCACCGGCGCGACCGCCGGCGTCGAGGTGGGCACCTTCCCGCAGGGCCTGATCTTCACCCGCGGCAAGGTGTTCGTGCTGAACGGCAACCTCGAGAACTTCGCGCCCGTGGGCCCGAGCTGGCTCACCGTCATCGACCCCGGCACCAACGCGCGCGCCACCGGCGGCGACTCGATCCCGCTCACCGGCCCCGGCAACGCGGGCTTCGCCGAGGTCGGCCCGGACGGACTGCTCTACGTCATGAATACCGGCGACTACTTCTCCGGCGAGGGGCGGCTGTCGGTCGTGGATCCGCTGGCCCGCACCGAGATCGCGAGCCACGCCGGGTTCGGGACCGGGCCGGGCAATCTCGCGTCGGACGGCGGCTCGCACCTGTTCGTGAGCTCGTTCAGCGAGGGCGCGATGGAGTTCGATCTCGACAGCAACAAGGTGGTGCTCGGCGCCGGGCACGGGCTCCCGGTCCCGGGCAACTCCGCCGTGGCGGCGGACAGCAAGGGCCGGCTCTATGCTATCGAGAGCGGTCCGTGCTCGGGCGGCCAGCCGGGCGTGGCGCACGTGTTCGACGCCACCCTGGCGGAGATCCGTACCATCACGCTGGGGGAATGCGCGTCGGGGGCGACCACGGTGCAGATCCCGCCGCATTGATGACCGAGCGGAGAGGCAGGAGCGCCCGGGGTCTATATTCCGGCATGCCGCTGATCACCACCCAGGCGATCATCCTGTCCGCGCTCCGCTACAGTGAAACCTCGAAGATCGTCCGGCTCGCGACCCGCGAGCATGGCGTGCAGAGCGCCATCGCCAAGGGCGCGATGCGCCCGAGGAGCCGGTACGGCGCCGCGCTGCAGGTGCTGAGCGAGGGGCAGGCGCAGTACCTGGCCAAGGAGTATCGCGAGCTCCACGTGCTCACCGCGTTCGACCTGCAGCACCTGTATGTGGCGCTGGCGGCGGATCTCGGGCGCTACGCCACCGCGTCCGCCCTCGCCGAGGTGATGCTCCGGTTCGCCCCGGCCGACCCGCACCCCGAGAGCTACGACCTGTTCCGTGACGCGCTCGCCGCGCTCGAGCGGACGCCGGCCGATGACGCGGAGGCGCTCGGCTTGCGGCTGCTCTGGCAGCTGGTGAGCGTGCTGGGGTTCGAGCCGTCGCTCGACGAGTGCGTCCGCGACGGCGTCCGCCTGCCCGAGGACGGCGCGCTGCCGTTCAGCCCCCGCGAAGGCGGCGCCCTCTGCGCCGCGTGCGCCGCGGAGCAGGGCGCCACCCGGCTGCCACCCGAGGCCCGCGCCGACCTGGTGGCGCTGCTCGATCCCGGCGCCGCGCTTCCGCGGCTCGACGCGCGACACGCCACCGCACACCGGCGCCTGTTGGCCAGGTACGTCCACCATCACCTGGCCGAAGGCGCGGAGCTGCCGGCGCTGGAGTTCTGGCAGCAGCGCCCCTGGGTGCCCGCGTGATCATCGGCACCGCGGGTCACATCGACCACGGGAAATCGGCCTTGGTGGCGGCGCTCACCGGGCAGGCGATGGACCGCCTCGCGGAGGAGCGACGGCGCGGCATCACCATCGACCTCAACTTCGCCCCGCTCCCGCTCGGCGACGGGCGCACGGCCGGGGTCGTGGATGTGCCGGGCCACGAGGACTTCGTGCGCACCATGGTAGCCGGGGCCTCGGGCATCGACCTCGCGCTGCTGGTCATCGCCGCGGACGAGGGGATCATGCCGCAGACGGTCGAGCACCTCGCGGTGCTGGAGCAGCTCGGCGTCGCGGCAGGCATTCCCGTCGTGACTAAGGCCGACCTGGTCGACCCCGACTGGATCGACCTCGTGCTGGCCGAGGTGGCCGACCGGATGGCACGGTCCACCGTCCGGTTCGACCCGCCGGTGGCGGTGTCCGCCAAGACCGGAAGCGGCCTCGACGAGCTTCGCGCGCGGCTGGCGGCTCACGCGGCGACGGTCAAGCCCCACCGGGCCGCCGATCTGTTCCGCCTGCCGGTGGACCGGGCGTTCTCCGTCGCCGGCGTCGGGACCGTGGTGACCGGCACCGCGTGGTCGGGGCGCCTTTCCGTGGGCGATGCCGTACGCCTGCTGCCGTCGGGTCCGTCCGGGCGGGTGCGCTCGATCGAGAGCTACGGCGTGTCCCTCGAGCAGAGCGAGCCGGGCGCGCGCACCGCGGTCGGCATCGCCGGGATCCAGCGCGACCAGGCGCAGCGGGGCGCCTGGCTAGTCTCGGCGGATTCGCCGTGGCTGCCGGCGCAGGCCATCGACGCCGAGCTGAGCCTGGAGCCCGACGCGCCCCGCCCCCTCACCGCTCGCGCGCGCGTGCGGGTCCACCTGGGAACCGCCGAGGTCATGGCCCGGGTGCATCCCCGGACGCCCATCGAGCCCGGGGGCAGGGGACTGGCCCGGCTGACGTTGGAGAATCCGCTGGTGGCCCGTGGCGGCGATCGGCTCGTGCTCCGGAGCTACAGTCCGGTCACCACTATCGGTGGCGGGCGGGTGCTCGACCCGTCGCCGCCGCGGCGGCGGGCGGCCTGGCCCGCAGGGCTGGCTTCGGAGGACGCCGCAACCCGCTTCGCGGCACTGCTCGAGCGGCGGCCGGGCGGCATCACCGCCGCCGAGCTGCCGGTCCTGGTGGGCTGCGCGCCTGCGGAGTCGGCCGGGATCGCCCGGGCGGCGGCCGGCGTCCGCCAGGTGGGAGACCTGTGGGTGCGCGAGAGCACGCTCGCCGACCTCGGGACGCGCGGCGTGAGTCTGCTCAAGGCCTACCATCGCGCCCGGCCGAGCGACCGGGGCCTGTCGCTCGAGACCCTTCGACGGGGCCTGCGGGCCCCGGAGGCTTTGGCCGAGCGCGCAGTCGCCGACCTGGCTTCGGCCGGCCGCATTCGAGTCGCCGACGGCGTCGCGACCCTGTCCGGCTTCGTCCCCCGCGTCGAGGGCGGCGATGCGGAAATCGATCGCGTCGTCCGGATCCTGGAGGAAGCCGGCCTGAGCCCGCCCACCCTGGGCGAGCTCGAGCAGCAGACCGGGCGGCACGACGTGGGCGCGATCCTGCGCCTGGCAGCGCAGGCGGGGAAGGTCGAGGCGGTCGAGCGGGAGCGCTACTACGCCCGCCCGGCGCTCGAGCGGTTCACGGCCACGCTGACCGAGCTCGGCCGCGAGAGCGCGATCGCTCCCGCCGCCTTGCGCGACCGGCTCGGCATCAGCCGTAAGTACCTGATTCCACTGCTGGAATGGGCCGACGCCAAGGGCATCACCGAGCGGGTGGGTGACGCGCGCAGGCTCCGAAACGCTTGACACGTCGGGGGTTGGGCGGGAGTTTTAAGGCTGGTGATCCAACGAGGCGTGGTCTTCCCCCTGGAGGTGCCTACCGTTCCACTTTCCGTCTGATGAGGAGCACCCATGGTCCGCATGGCGTGGCCGGGGTGGTGGTTCGGGCTGCTGGTGGCATTCGGAACCCCGGTGGCGGCGCAGGCGAATGTGGCACCGCCTCGCATCGAGCTGAAGGAAAACTACCCCAATCCGTTCTTTCCGACGACGACGATTCCGTTTCTGATTTCCCAGGAGGTCTGCGCACGAGGGCATCAACCGGTCGTCAGCTTGAAGATCTACAACGTGCTGGTCCAGGTAGTGGCGATTCCCGTGCTCACCAACGGCTCGGGTCCCCGGCCCGGCGCGGAACGACTGGATAGCCTTCGGCTCAGGTGCGGTGAGTACCATGCGTTCTGGGATGGGAAGTATCTGGATGGTCGCGGCGAGGCGACATCGGGCGTGTACTACTACCAGTTGACCGTCGACGGTGAGCGCTTCACCCGCAAGATGATCGCGCAGAAGAAGGTGACCAGCCAGCACTGAGAGGGGCGGCCCGCCGGGCTGTCCCTCGCTTGCTTGTCGCTGCCAATGTGGCAGGGATCTAGGGTATGCCCATTGCCCTGCGTCGGCCGGACTCGAGACGGATGCCGAGAGGGCTCACCACTTCCGTGGTGAACAACTTCGAGGCCAACACACACCAGCGCCCGGCCTCACGCCAACGATGACCTTCGAGCCAGGAACATGATCAGACCCGACCGCCTCACGATCAAAGCCCAGGAAGCCTTCCGCGACGCCGGCGACCTCGCCCGCCGCCGCGGCAATCCCGTCGTCAACGACGCCCACCTGCTCGCCGCGCTCCTCGAGCAGCCGGAGGGCGTGGTGCAGCCGCTGCTCCAGAAGGCCGGGCTCAACGTGACCGGCCTGGGCCAGGCCGTCGAGCGCGAGCTCGACCGCTTCCCGCGCCAGGAGGGCGGAACCGCGGAGCCGTCGCTGAGCCGCGAGCTGCAGCGCATCTTCGACCGCGCTGATGCCGACGCCTCCAAGCTGGGCGACAGCTACGTCTCGACCGAGCACCTGCTGATCGCCATGGCGGAGGAGAAGGGCACCGCACTCCGGGGCCTGTTGAGCGCGCAGAGCCTGTCGGTGGACGAGCTCCGGCGCGCGCTCGAGGACGTTCGGGGCTCGCACCGCGTCACCGACCAGTCGCCCGAGGAGAAGTACCAAGCGCTCGAGCGCTACACCCGGAACCTCACCGAGCAGGCTCGGCGCGGGAAGCTCGATCCGGTCATCGGCCGGGACGAGGAGATCCGCCGGGTGGTCCAGGTGCTCTCCCGCCGCACCAAGAACAACCCGGTGCTCATTGGCGAGCCCGGCGTCGGCAAGACCGCGATCGTCGAGGGCCTGGCGCGGCGCATCGTCAACGGCGACGTGCCCGAGGGCTTGAAAGACAAGCGGGTGCTCGCGCTCGATCTCGGCGCCATGGTCGCGGGCACCAAGTATCGCGGCGAGTTCGAAGATCGCTTGAAGGCGCTGCTCAAGGAGATCGAGAGCGCCGCCGGCACCGTCATCCTGTTCATCGACGAGCTGCAC
>JBOHSB010000197.1:0-2042 GCA_050733015.1 Gemmatimonadales bacterium | reverse complement strand
CTCCTCGGCCACGAGCTCCTCGTTCGGCAACGGCGCGTCCTGGTAGCCCCACGCGATCCGCGCCTGCTGGTGGAGCTGCTCGGCGAACGCCTCGGCCAGCCGGTCGGCGAGCGCCTTCGCCAGGATGGCGCTGTAGTCGTCGTGCTCCGCCTCGAACCCGGCCACCAGCGGTTGGAGCCCGCCGCCGGCCGTGACGGCGAAGGCGCCGACGTAGTCGGCGACGCCCGACTCCCGGGGCGCCACGAAGTCCGCCAGCGCGAGGTTGGGCCGGCCGGGCGGCTTGACCATCTGCTGGCGGAGCGTGTGGATCACCGCGAGCTGCTCGGCGCGGTCCTCGTCGGCGTAGAGCTCGATGTCGTCACCCACCGCGTTGGCGTGGAAGACGCCGAACACGCCACGGGCCCCGAGCCGCCGCTCGCGCACGATGCGGTCGAGCAGCGCCTGCGCGTCCCGGAACAATCCCGTCGCCGCGGCGCCGACCTTGGGATCGCTCAGGATGTCGGGGTAGTGGCCGGGCAGCTCCCAGGTCTGGAAGAACGGCGTCCAGTCGATGTGAGGGACCAGGTCCTCGAGCGGGTAGTCGTCGAGCGCCGTGAGTCCGGTCGAGCAGGGCGCCGGCGGCGCCGCCCCGCTCCAGTCCACGGCCAGCCGGTTCCGTCGGGCGGCGGCCAGGGGCTGCCGCCGCTCGTCCGCCGGGCGTTGGCTGCGTTGGATCCGGACCGCTTCGTACTCCTGGCGCACGTCGGCCACGAACCCGTCGCGCAGGGTCTGGCTGAGCAGGCTGCCCGCCACGCTCACCGCCCGCGACGCGTCGAGCACGTGCACGGTGGGGCCCTTGTAGTTGGGCTCGATCTTCACCGCGGTGTGGACCCGCGACGTCGTGGCCCCGCCGATCAGCAGCGGGATGCGGAACCCCTCGCGCTCGAGCTCACCCGCCACGAAGGCCATCTCCTCGAGCGACGGGGTGATGAGCCCGCTTAGCCCCACGATGTCCACGCCCTCCCGGCGGGCGGTCTCCAGGATCTTGGCCGCCGGCACCATGACGCCGAGGTCGATCACCTCGTAGTTGTTGCACTGCAGGACCACACCCACGATGTTCTTGCCGATGTCGTGCACGTCGCCCTTCACCGTAGCCAGCAGGACCCGCCCGTTCTTCTGCGCCACCGCGCTCGTCTCCCGCTCGGCCTCGATATAAGGGACCAGGTGGGCCACGGCCTTCTTCATCACCCGCGCGCTCTTCACCACCTGCGGCAGGAACATCTTCCCGGCCCCGAACAGGTCACCCACGACGTTCATGCCGGCCATGAGCGGCCCCTCGATCACCTCGATGGGCCGGACGACCTGGCGGCGGGCCTCCTCGGTGTCCTCGACGATGTAGTCCGCGATCCCCTCGACCAGCGCGTGGGTCAGTCGCTCCTGCACCGGCGCCTCGCGCCAGGCGAGATCTGCGGCCTGCGCGCCGAGCTGTCCCTTCACCTGGTCGGCGACGGCGAGCAGCCGGTCGGTGGCGTCGGCGCGGCGGTTGAGAACCACGTCCTCCACCAGCCCCAGCAGGTCGGGCGGGATGTCGGCGTAGATGGGAAGCTGGCCGGCGTTCACGATCCCCAGGTCCATCCCGGCCTCGATGGCGTGGTAGAGGAACACCGCGTGGATCGCCTCGCGGACCGGATCGTTTCCGCGGAACGAGAATGAGACGTTGCTCACCCCGCCGCTCACCTGTACGTGCGGGAGTGTCGCCTTGATACGACGGATGGCCTCAATGTAGGCCACCGCGTAGCCGTTGTGCTCCTCGATGCCGGTGCCGATCGCGAAGATGTTCGGGTCGAAGATGATGTCTTCGGCCGGAAACCCCACGCGCTGGGTCAGGATGCGGTAGCAGCGGGTGCAGATTGCCACCTTGCGCTCGACGGTGTCCGCCTGGCCCTGCTCGTCGAAGGCCATGACGATCACCGCGGCGCCGTAGCGGCGCACCAGCGTTGCCTGGCGGACGAACTCCTCCTCGCCCTCCTTGAGGCTGATCGAGTTGACCACGCTCTTGCCCT
>JBOHSB010000196.1:0-16800 GCA_050733015.1 Gemmatimonadales bacterium | reverse complement strand
GCCCCTCCTCGGTGCCCTCCTCCTCTGGGGCTGCGGCGGCGGAGCGACCGACACCAAGGTTCCCAGCGCCATCTCGGTCACGCCTACCACCGTCACGCTCGACGCGGTGGGCAAGACCCAGCAGCTCACCCCGGTCGTCACCGACCAGGACGGCGGCACGATCGGCTCGCCGTCGGTCACCTGGACGTCCGACAACACTGCCGTCGCCACGGTGACCGGCAGCGGCCTGGTGTCGGCGGCCGGCGCCGGCAGCGCGCATATCACGGCCACCGCCGGATCGGTGAACACGTCGGTCGGCGTCACGGTCACGCAGTCGCCCACCCAGCTCCAGAAGGTCACCGGCGATCAGCAGACGGCCAACGTCGGCCAGACGGTCACGACGCCGCTCACCATCCAGGTCAACGACGCTACCGGCCACCCCATCCAAGGAGTCACTATCGGCTTCACGGCCGATCCTCAGCTCGCCAGCCTCGGCTCGCCCACCGGGGTCACCGGCGCCGACGGCCGCACGGCCACGTCGCTCATGATCCTCGGCTCGGGGCCGATCCCGGTCACCGCCCAGATCGCCAATACTACGCTCACGACGTCGTTTACCGAGACAGGTGTCTCGCCGTTCTCCATCGAGCTCCAGTTCCTCACCGACACGACCGCCGCCCAGGGCGAAGCGTTCGAGAAGGCCCGGCACCGCTGGGAAGGGCTCATCGTGGGCGACGTGCCCAACGTCCAGCTCTCGGCGATGGCGGGCCAGTGCGGCACCAACTCGCCCGCGCTGAGCCGGTCGGTCGACGACGTACTCATCTTGGTCACGCTGGAGCCGATCGACGGCGCCGGCAACGTGCTCGGCGCGGCGGGCCCCTGCTTCGTCCGGACCGGGAGCCGTCTCCCGGTGCTCGGCATCATGAAGTTCGACACCGCCGATCTCGACGTGCTCGAGAGCAGCGGCCTGCTGCAGACGGTCATCCTGCACGAGATGGGACACGTCCTGGGGTATGGGACCATCTGGACCGACAAGAACCTCCTCGCCGACCCGTCCCTCACGGGCGGCACCGATCCGCACTTCACGGGCGCGCAGGCCATCTCGGCCTTCAACGCGGTGGGTGGGTCTACTTACAACGCGAGCGCCAAGGTGCCGGTGGAGGATACGGGCGGCGCGGGCACCGCGGACGCCCATTGGCGGGAGTCGGTTTTCGGCAACGAGCTGATGACCGGCTTCGTGGACGCCAGCACCAATCCGCTGAGTCGGGTCTCGGTCGCCTCGATGGCCGACCTGGGCTACACGGTGAACCTGGCGGGTGCGGATCCCTACACGCTGGCGCCCGGTCTGCGGGCGTTCGCCCGCGGGCCGCGGATCGCGCTCAAGAACGACCTCCTCCACCTCCCCATCCGGGTCGTGGACGAGCGCGGGCGAGTCATGCAGATCGTCCAGCCGTGAGCCGGCGCGCGCGCCATGCTGCGCTGGTCCTGGCCGGGGCCCTGGCGTGTCACCCGGCGCACCCGGAGGCGCAGCCAGCCGTGAATCCCTGCCGTCCGACGACCGGCACCCTGCCCCGCAGCGCCACCGCCACCGGGCTTGCCGGGAACTACCGGCTGCACCTTACGGCCACGTCCGACGCCAACGCCGGCCGCTCGGTGGATGGCGCGCTGCGGCTTCGGCCGGTGGACGATTCGATGCCGCGGGAAGTGGTCGTGCTCGGGATCCGCGACACCACCAGCACCGTTCCTCTGTCGGGCACCACCGACCTCGACCCGGCGGCGCTCGGCGCGGTCCGCACCGGCAGTCTCTCCGCGGAGGATCCGGAGGCGCCCGGCGTGCTGGTCATCGAGCGCCGTCCCGCCCGCCCGGATGCCGCTAGCGAGATCATGCTCCGGCTCGGCGCCGACGCCAACCGGCGGGGCGTGGTCCGCTACGACGGCGGGTACTTCGCGCTGAGCGTGCGTAGCATCACGCCCGAGAGCTTCGCGGGGACGTGGTCGAGCGGCGGAGCGGGCTCGACGGCGGAGGGGTACTTCTGCGCCGATCGGCTGGCCTCGAACGAGTGAGGCTCGGGCGGGCCGAGATGCGAACGGGCCCCGCGGCCATGGCCGCGGGGCCCGTCGTGTGATGGAGGCGCAGGGAATCGAACCCTGGTCCGAGTGAGCATTCAGAACCGCGTCTACGTGCGTAGGCCTGGCTTCATGCCGTCGCCTCGGGCCGGTGCCACGCCGACCGTCCCTTGGCCTATCTCCTGACCGATCTCACCGTCTGCGTCGGAGCGACGCGTCCGGCCAGCCCAGGTTTGCGATTCGACAGGAGGCGCTCCGGGCGGGCTCCTCCAGCCGAAGGCACGTCAAGCGAGCGTTAGCTCAGCTTACGCGGCCAGTGCCAGGTTTGAGTTGGCAGTTGAAGCGTTCCAGACGGTTTTACCAGGACTCTGGACCTGGGCACGCTGCAATTCCTTCAACAAACCCGTCGAAGCCAGTCGCCCCCGAAGGTAATGGAAATATAGCCCACGGAAGCGTCCTTTGCACCCGCGATCCGGTGCCCGAACGTCCGCCCGCAACCGCCGCGGGGATCTACATTGGCCAGGGCCGCCAGCTTGGCCAATTATCCGCCCTGGCCGCGCACCGCCCTCCGAACCGTCCCGACCGCCTGAGAGTTCCGACCGTCTGACCGTCCTATCGCCCTATCCCGCCCTATCGTCCGCCGATCCCCCTCACCGCCCCGCCCGCTCCACCCGATTCCTCCCGCTGTTCTTCGCCACGTACAGCGCCGCGTCCGCCTGTGCGGGCAGCAGCTTGAGAGTGGCGCCCGTCTCGGGGCACGCGGCCACGCCGAACGACGCGCTGAGCGGCCATACCCGTCCGTTCCAGTCCCACGGCGTCGTGCCCAGGCGGATGCGGATCCGCTCCGCGATCCGCGCGCCGGTCTCCAGGTCGGCCTTCGGCAGCCACACCGCGAACTCCTCGCCCCCGATCCGCGCCGCGACGTCGCCGCCGCGGATCTGGCTCTGGATGATGCGGGCGAAGTGAATGAGGGCGGCGTCGCCGGCCGGATGACCCAGGGTGTCGTTGAGCAGCTTGAAGCGATCGAGGTCGGCGTAGACCAGCGCGCCCGCGCGTGGGCCCCGCGGCTCGGCCTGGCCGATCAGCTCGTCGAACTTGCGCCGGTTGGCGAGCCCCGTCAGGCGGTCCGAGACCGCGTCTGCCGCGCGTTTGTCGGCCTCGAGCGCCCGGGCCAGCCGCGGGCCCGCGTTGGCCAGTGCCTCGGTCAGCTCGGCCAGCGCGGCGCCGATCGGCTCCCGGCCGCCGGGCGGCCAGATGGCCACTGCACCGAAGGCCTCGTCGCCGACCAGGATGGGCAGCACGATCACGGCGCCGGGACGCTGGCGCCGGTCGGGCACCGCGCCGCCGAGGGGATCCCCCTGCATCGAGAGCTGTCCCACCTCGCCGCGGGCCACCCGGGCGATATCGCTGATCTCGGGCACCACGGCATCGAGCAGGCGCCGGTCGCCCCGGCCCGAGACGCCGACGATCCGGACCGGCGCCAGCGGCGGGAGCGCGCCGGGGCCGGGGTCGGGGTGCTCGGCCTCGGCCTCCTTCGCGGCGACGATCACCTGCGCGTCGAGCGAGCGCTCCAGCTGGTACGCCAGCCGAAGGCCGACGCTGCCGACCGACTCGAGCGACGCCTCCTGCGTCTGGGCCTGGGCCAGCGCCACGATCTGCGGCCGCCGGCGGGCACCCTCGAGCAGCCGACGGAGATCGGCCTCCACCGGAGCGAGCCGGGTGGCATCGAAGTCCGGGGGCAGGAGCACCGCCACGGCCGTGCCGGCGGCGGCGTGGAACACCAGGGTGCCGCTGTCCATGCGCTCGGCGCCGCTCTGTTCCTGGTCCCGCGCGCGCTCGAGCCGCCGGTCCACCGCCACGATCTGGGTCACGCTGAGCCGTTCCGCGTCCACGATCCGCTCGGCTCTCGGTCCTTCCTCCCTGGGATCGAGCTCCGCGACCCACACCCCCAGGGCGCCATAGGCGCGCCGCAGCCATTCGAGCGCAGGATCCGGCAGCAGGTGCGGTCCGACCTCCGGTGCGATGGCCAGCCCCGCGCGCCGGCGACCCAGCGCCCATCCCACCCCGGCGCCCGCGAGCGCCGCGAGGACGACCGCCGCGAGGATCACTCGCGGAGCCACCCGCGGCGGCGGAACCAGAGATAGATCACCAGCACGATGCCGCCCATGGCTGCGAGCACGACCGGGTAGCCCCACGGCGAGCGCAACTCGGGCATGAAGTCGAAGTTCATGCCGTAGACGCCCACGAGGAACGTGAGCGGGAGGAAGAACACCGAGAACACCGTGAGGATGCGCATCACTTCGCCGGTGCGGTGGGCGGCCAGGGCCAGCTGGACATTGAGGATCGTGTTGGCGTCGTCGAGCAGCTCGTCGGCGTAGAAGTGATAGCTCTCGACGTTCTCCTGGACGTCCCGGAACAGCGCGGAGGCCCGTCCGGTAGGCGGCGTCATCCGCTGCACCACGTCCAGGGTGCGCCAGAGCAATCGTTTGATGAGCGTCACCTGGCGCTTCAGGATGTGGATGTCGCGCAGATTCTCCGTGAATGCGCGGCCGTCCGCCTCGCCCCCGCCGAACACCAGCTCTTCGAAGGCGTCGAGCCGGCTCTCGACCGCCTCCATGGGCGGCAGATAGGTGTCCAGCGCCGCGTTGAGCACCTGGCTCAGTACGTAGGCCTGAAGGCCTTCCTTGCCCGGACGTCCGGCCTGTTCGGTCTCGAACTTCGACTCGAGGCCGGACAGCCACGCCTGTTCGGTCCGGTGGATGGTGATCAGGAACGATTGGCCGGAGAAGATGGCGACCTTGCGCGTCAGCTCCTGGACGGTGGCACCGGTGCGATCGGAGCGTTCGTCGAAGGCGCGGATGATGACGAAGACGACGTTCTCGAATTGCTCGAACTTGGGCAGGTGCGCGGGGTCGAGGCAGTCGTTTACCGAGGTGGGCTGGAGGCTGTAGGTCTTCGCCACCTCCTCCAGCTCCGCCTCCGTCGGCTGGACCATGTCGATCCAGACGAGCGGAGGCTCGGCGCGCTTGAGGACGGTCCGGGAGCTCACGGCCGGCAGATCCGCGCCGCCGCGGCCGCGGCCCCGAAGCCGTTGTCGATGTTGACGACCGTGACGCCGGCAGCACACGAATTGAGCATGCCGAGCAGCGCCGCCAGGCCGCCGAACGACGCGCCGTATCCTATGCTGGTGGGCACGGCGATCACCGGCGCCGCAATCAGGCCCCCGACCACGCTCGGCAGCGCGCCTTCCATCCCCGCCACCACGATCACGACCCGCGCGCGCTGGAGCGCGTCGCCCGCCGCGAGGACCCGATGGAGTCCCGCGACGCCCACGTCCATCAGCCGCTCAACGCACACGCCGAACGCCTCGGCGACGGTAGCGGCCTCCTCGGCGACCGGAAGGTCACTCGTCCCGGCGGAGACCACCAGCGCCGGACCCGCCGTCGGAGGCGCCGCGTCCTCCGCGGGGAGCCACACGGTGCGACCCGCCGGGCTCCAGCGCAGCCGTGGATAGCGAGCCCCGAGCGCCGATGCCACCGGCTCGCTCGCGCGGGTGCCGAGGAAGCTCCCGTTGGCGGCCTCGAGCCGCTCGCAGATCGCGACCACCTGCTCCAGCGACTTGCCCTCACAGAACACGACCTCGGGCTGTCCCTGGCGCAGGGCGCGGTGATGGTCGATGCGGGCGAACGGGAGGTCTTCGAACGGGAGGTGCCGCAAACGATCGAGCGCGGCGCCGGGCGCGAGACGGCCGGCGGCGACGTCGGCGAGGAGGGCCTCGAGCTGCTCGGCTTTCACGCCACTGCGGCGACCGGATCGAGATACTCGAGGAAGATCGCTTCGGCTTCGGCGATCGACTCGATCTGGAACAGGCGCTGGCGCAGCTCGCTCGCGCCGTGCAGGCCCTTGGTATACCAGCCGAGGTGCTTGCGGAACTCGATCACGGTCTTGCGAGTGTCGCCCTGGAGCCGGAGCGCCAGGCGGGCGTGCTCCAGCGCGACCCGGAACCGCTCACCGGCGCCGGCCGGCGGCGGCGCGGCGCGGCCGTCGAGCAGCGCCCGGCCGTCGCGGAACAGCCACGGGTTGCCGAACGCGCCGCGGCCCACCATGATCCCGGCACAGCGCGTGTGCCTCCGCATCCGGACGACGTCCTCCGCTGTCAGGACGTCTCCATTCCCGATCACGGGGATGTCGAGCGCCTCCACTACCCGCGCGATCTCGTCCCAGTTGGCCCTGCCCGAGAACATTTGGGTGCGGGTCCGGGCGTGCAGAGTGAACGCCAGCGCCCCCGCGTCCTGCATCCGAAGCGCGATCCCGACCGGATCGCGGACTTCGTCGTTCCATCCGCTTCGGGTCTTCACCGTGACCGGCAGGTGGGTCGCCCCGATGACCGCGCGGATGATCCGCGCCACAAGGTCCAGGTCGCGCAGGCACCCGGAGCCGCCGTTCCGCTGCACCACCTTCTTGACCGGGCAGCCGAAATTGATGTCGATGAACTCCGGCCGGTAGTGCTCCGTGATGAGTCCGGCCGCCTCCGCCATCCCATTGGGATCGGCGCCATAGATCTGAATGCCGATCGGGCGCTCGACCGGCTCGAACTCCGCGCCCTCGAGCGTGTTCCGGATACGTCGACGGATCGCCTCGGACGAAAGGAACTCGGACAGGACGACATCGGCGCCCATCCGCCGACAGATCTGGCGAAAGGGAGCCTCGGACACCCCGGCCATCGGGGCCAGGATGAGCGGGAACTCGTGCGCGGAAGGATAGGGCAACTGCATGGGGACAAAATACTTGGCGCGAGGACGGACGGCAATGGAACCCCGCCGCACGGGGCGGCGTAGTGGCTTGATGCTCCGACACTTACTCGGTCCGGCCCTGGCGCTCGGTTGGGTCGCGCCCCGACCGGCCATCGCGCAGGACGATCCCGTGCTCGCGTCCCGGGCCGCCTACCAGCAGGCGGTCAAGGCCTACGAAGCGCACGACGTGCCGGCCTTTCTGGCCCACGCGCGGGACGCTCAACGCCTGCGCCCCGACCACGGTGGCGTGACCTACGCGCTCGCGTCCGCCTGCGCGATGTCGGGCGATACCGCCGGCGCGTTTGCCATGCTGCGCCGGTTCGCCCGTCTGGGCTACACCGCCGACGTCATGGCCGACTCGGATCTCGCCCCCCTCCGCTCGCTCCCCCCCTTCGAGGCCATCCGCCGCACGCTGGCCCGGAACGCCGAGCCGGTGATGCGTTCCCAGGCCGCGTTCACGCTCCCCGAGCGCGATCTCCTGACCGAGGGCATCGCGTACGATCCTGGCACGGGCGCATTTTTCGTGGGCAGCGTGCACCACCGCAAGATCTTCCGGATCGACCGGACGGGCCGGGTCGCCGAATTCGTCGCATCGGCGCGCGACGGGCTGTGGGCCCCGCTGGGAATGCGCGCCGATTCGGCGCGTGGCGTGCTGTGGGTGGCCACCACGGCGGTAAGGCAGATGGCGGGCTTCGACACGGCGGACGCCGGACGCTCGGGCCTGTTCGCCTTCGACCTCACGACCGGGGCCCTGCGAGCGCGCTACCTCCTGCCGAAGGATGGAGCGCCCCACGCGCTCGGCGACGTCACGCTCTCCCGCGGCGGTGACGTGTACGCGAGCGACAGCCGCGCCCCGGTGATCTACCGGGTCCGCGCCGGGGCCGACAGCGTGGAGCAGTTCCTCACCTCCCCTCTCCTCCTCTCTGCCCAGGGCATGGCGCTCGACCGGGACGAGCGCGCGATGTACGTAGCCGACTACGCCCGCGGCATCCTGCGGGTAGATCTGGCCAGCCGCGAGATCCAGTTGCTTCCCACCGCGGACGGCGTGCTCGCGCTCGGCATCGACGGCCTGTACGACGTGGGCGGCGACCTGGTGGGCGTGCAGAACGGTGTGACGCCCTACCGGGTCGTGCGTCTCCATCTCGGCGGGGACGGCCGGCGCATCGTGTCGGCCGAGGTGCTCGAGCGGGCGCGGCCCGATTACGCGGAACCGACGCTCGGCGTGGTGGTGGGCCGCACGCTGTACTACGTCGCGAACAGCCAGTGGGAGCGGTTCCGCGAGGACGGCACGATCGACGCGCCCGAGGCGCTGCGGAATCCGTTGGTGCTCCGGCTTCCGCTCTAAGGCCGGCGCGACGCCGTTGACTCACCGGCGTGGCCATCACTAGGTTCTCGGCCACGCCATGCACCTCTCCGACTTCTTTGCGCCCGAGGCGATCTCGCTCGGGCTCCGCGGCGCCACCAAGGACGAGGTCCTCACCGAGCTCGTCGGCCTGCTGCGCCTGGATGATGCCGCCAACGACACCCTGCTCCGCATGCTGCAGCGGCGCGAGACGCTGGGGTCGACGGGCGTCGGACGCGGGATCGCGATTCCCCACTGCCGCTCGACGGTGCTGAACCGCCTGCGGCTGGCGTTCGGCCATCACCCGGCCGGGCTGGAGTACCAGGCCATCGACGGCCGGCCGGTGCACGATTTCTTTCTGATCGTGGCGCCGCCGCTCGAGGTCTCGAACCAGTATCTCCCAGTGCTGGGAAAGATCGCGCAGCTCGCGAAGGAGCCCGACGTGCCCGACCGGCTGGCCAAGCTCGAGTCGGCCGACGAGTTCCTGCGGCTGCTGGGAGAGAAGGGAGTGTAGGCAGTGCGTGCGTGGCTCCCGACCCTGCTGGCGCTGGCCCTGCCCGCGGTACTCGCTGGCCAGGCCGCCTCGGACCGCGCCGCCTTCGACCGCTTCCGCGACTCCCTCGCCACCGTTCACGACACCGCCGCGCTCCGTCGGCTCCAACGCATCCTCGATCACCGGAACGACCCCGCCACCACCATCCGTCTCGCGCTCGTGGCGCTGCGCCGGGCCGAGCTGCATGCCGCTGGGGACGCCGGGGGCGCGCGGGACGCGCTGCGCGGGCTGGTGCGGGGCTCGCCCGCCTGGCCCGTCGCGTGGCATCTGCTGGCCCAGGCGGAGATCCGGCGGGCGGCCTGGGAGCGATCGGACTCGCTGGCGCTGGGAAACCGGGTCGGCACGGGCTCACTCGAGCGCGCGCTCGACGCCGAGCGCCGGGCGCTCGATGCCGACCCGCACTACCTGCCTGCGGCCCTCGGCCTCGCGGATCTTGCCCTGGGACTGCGTGACACGGCACTGTACGTCCCGGCGCGTGACGCGCTTCGCCGGTCGGAGCAGGCCCAGGCCACGGCGCCGGCCGCGCTGCGCCTGGCTCGCGGGCGGCTGGAGCGGGCTACCGACCAGCCGGATTCGGCGCTCGCGGTGTTCGAGCGGGCGGCGGACGGGGCGGACTCGGGGGCGGGAGGCATGGCGCGCCTCGAGTGCGCACGGACCGCGCTTGCCACGGGATCGGCGGATGGAGACCGGCTGTACTTCGCGGAAGCGGCGACCGCTGATTCCGCCGTGGTGGCCGGCTACCGCTCCGACCTGGCACCCATCGCGGCGAACTCGGACCTGGCGCGGTTCGACGCCACGCACGGCGCGGAGCGAACGATCTGGCTCGAGCGGTTCTGGGGCGATCGGGACCGCGCCGCGTTGCGGAAGGATGGCGAGCGTCTGCGGGAGCACTACCGGCGCCTCCTCTACGCGCGCCGCCATTTCGCGCTCACCATCTCCCGCCGGTTCTACGGCGACCAGGACGCCTATCGCTCGGGCAGCGATGCGCTGGACGATCGCGGCGTCATCTACGTGCGCCACGGGGAGCCGGCGACCCGACTCAAGCCGTTCGTCTTCGGGCTGATGCCTAACGAGACCTGGCGCTACGGCCAGGCGGACGGCGATCTCCTCTTCCACTTCAGCGCGGGCTACGACGACTCCGGCGGCGGCGACCTCTACGACTACCGTCTGGTCGAGAGCGTGCTCGATCTGCGCGGCGCGGCGGGCGCGCCCGATGACCAGCTGCTGCTGTCCCGGCAGACGCTCTCGCCGCTGTACGGGCGCATGCTCCACTGGGGACCCAACGGCGCCCGGCGGGCCCGGGCCCGTGAGCGGGGGATCGGCCGAGCCAGTATCGCCTACGGCACCACGACCGACTCCTACGAGCTCCAATATGCCCGGCACCTGACTGCCTACGCCGATCTGGTGGCGGTGGGAGCCGATCATGGGGGGCCGCTTGCGCAGTTCGTGTTCGCGGTCGGGCCGGCCGAGACGACCCCGTCGCCGGAGGTCGATGGCGTCCGCTACTCGATCCGCGCGCGCGTGGTGCTGCTCGACGCCGCGGAGCACGCGGTGGCGCACGTGGACACGACGCTGGTCTTCCGGCTGGACCGGGCGCTGGCTCGGGGCCGGTACCTCATCGGACGGGTCGCGCTGCCGACGCCGGCCGGCCACTTCGCCTGGCGGGGCGCGGTCGAACAGGGCGCCGACGCCGGCGTGGTACTGCCGACGGACAGCGTCACGGTGCGCCCGGCAGGCCCGGGGCTGTCGCTCAGCGACCTCGCGCTGGGCATCCCCGCCGCAAGCGCACGGTGGCAGCCCACGCCGTCGGACACCGTGCTGCTCACGCCCTTCGACCTGTTCCTGGCCGGCAGCCAGGTCCAGCTGTATTACGAGGCGGCCGGCACACGCGCAGGCGCGGCGTATCGACACGAGATCGGCGTGTTCCGGGTCGGCCGGGACGACCGGGTTCAGGATCGGCCGGTGGTCACGCTTCGGGTGGACGAGGCGGCGGCCGGGGCGGTGATCCACGCCCACCGGACACTGCAGCTCGCGAAGCTCAAGCCCGGCACCTACGTGGTCGAGGTCCGAGTGACCGCGCCCGACGGAACCGCCGACGTGCGCCGCCGCGCCATCCGGGTGGTCAAGCCCCAGCGATAGGGCCTGAGCCAGTCCCGCTCTATCCGCCTGGCCGACATCGCCGTATCCTAGACCGCTCCCCGACAACCGTGCCACCCTCTGTGTGGGCCTGCCCATGGCCGCAACGGCGATCATACCCGATCACGTCATCACTCAGGAATTCCGCACCCCCGTGGCCGTCCGCCGCGGCATCCTGGCCGGCGTCGTCGGCAACATGCTCGAGTGGTACGACTTTGCTCTCTTCGGATTCTTCGCCACCCAGATCGGCTATCACTTCTTCCCGGGTGACAATCCCACGGCGTCCCTGCTCGCGGCCTTCGGCACCTTCGCTGCGGGGTTCCTCATGCGACCGGTGGGCGGCGCGCTGTTCGGGTGGATCGGCGATCGGTACGGCCGGAAGCAGGCGCTGATGGGCTCGGTGCTGGCGATGGCCCTGCCCTCGTTCCTGATCGGCATTCTGCCGGGCGCGAGGACCATCGGGCTGGCCGCCCCGGTCCTGCTGGTGCTCCTGCGCATGCTGCAGGGCGTCGCGGTCGGCGGCGAGTACATGGCCTCGGCCGTGTTCCTGGTGGAGGGGGCCCAACCCGGCCATCGCGGCTGGATGGGGAGTTGGGGGCCGTTCGGGGCCTCGGCCGGCACCCTGCTGGGCTCGGCGGCCGGCGCCATCGTGAACGCGACGCTCTCGCCCGCCGCCGTGCTCGCATGGGGGTGGCGCATTCCGTTCATCCTCGGGATCGGTGTCGCCCTCGGCGGGCTGGCGATCCGGCGCCATTACGTGGAGCGCGTGCCCCAGCAGGCCGAGTCCCCGTCGCCGCTGGGCGAGGCGTTCCAGTCCCATTGGCGGACAATGGCCCACCTCGTCGGCCTCACCGCGGCCATCAGCGTCGGGTTCTATACCACGTTCGTGTATTCGTCCACCTGGCTCCAGCAGGTGGCGGGTGTGCCGGCGAGCCGGGCGCTCGAGCTCAACACGATCGCCATGCTGCTGCTGTTGCTCATCATCCCGGTCGCGGGCAGTCTGAGCGATCGCATCGGCCGGCGGACGGTGATGGCCTGGGGCGCCGGGGCGCTGATGCTGCTGGCGTGGCCCCTGATGGCATTGATGCTGCGCGGGTCGGCGTGGTCCATCTTCGCGGGACAGGTGGGGCTGGCGCTGCTGGTGGGTGCCAACGGGGCGGTGCTGCCCGCGGCGATGGCCGAGCTCGCGCCGTGGCGGGTTCGCTGCACCGTGCTCTCGGTGGGCTACAACATCGCCCTGGCCACCCTCGGCGGCACCACGCCGATGGTGGCAGCCTGGCTGGTCGAGCGGACCGGGATCGCGCTCGCTCCGGCCGCGTACCTGGCCATCGCCGCCGCCATCACCTTCGTCGCCGCGCTGCTGCTGCCGCGCGCGGCGCGACACCGCATGACCGAGGAATTCAAGGCCGTACGCCTGCGATGATCCTCAGACTCCCTCGGTCGACCGATCCAGCTCCGCCAGGTGCGACTCCAGCTCCGTATCCATGACCTTCCGAAGCTCGATCAGCCGGAGCGCGTACGCCTGGAGCGCCCGGTCAGTCTCGCTGGCCGGGGTCCACGGCGGCACCGCCCGGGGCCGCCCCGTCTCGTCCAGCGCGACGAACACGATGACGCAGTGGCCGGTGCGCTTGAGCTCGATGGCCTTGGGATCCCGGGCGTAGATGTCGACCGCGATGTGCAGGCTGGTCCGACCGGTATGGATCACCAGCGAACGGCATTCCACGATCTCGCCGACCATGATCGGCCGGATGAAGTGAATGGCGCCGACATAGATAGTCACGCAGTACTCGCCGGTCCACCCCGCCGCGCAGGTGTACCCGACCTGATCGATCCACTTCATCACCGCCCCACCGTGCACCTTGCCGCCGAAATTGACGTGGCTCGGCTCGGCCAGGAACCGGAGCGTCACCGCGCGGGGGCGGGTCATTCCCATTCGATCGTGGCGGGCGGCTTGGAGCTCACGTCGTATACCACCCGGTTCACGCCATCCACCTCGTTCGCGATCCGGTTCGAGATGCGGGCGAGGACCTCGGGCGGGAATGGATACCAGTCGGCCGTCATGCCGTCGCGGCTGGTGACGGCGCGGAGCGCGATGACCTGGTCGTAGCTGCGGAAGTCGCCTTGCACGCCGACCGAGCGGATGGGAAGCAGCACCGAGAAGGCCTGCCAGATCTCGTCGTAGAGGCCGGCCGCACGGATCTCCTCGATGTAGATGTGGTCCGCCCGCCGGAGGATCTCGAGGCCGTCGGCGGTCACCTCGCCGATGATGCGGATGGCGAGCCCCGGCCCCGGAAAGGGGTGCCGCCCGACCATCTCCTCGGGCAGGCCCAGCTCGCGACCCACCTGCCGGACCTCGTCCTTGAACAGCTCGCGCAACGGCTCCAGCAGCCGGAACGGCAGCCGCTCGGGCAACCCGCCGACATTGTGATGGGTCTTGATGGTGACCGAGGGACCGCCCTGCGGCGAAAGCGATTCGATCACGTCCGGATACAGTGTGCCCTGCACCAGGAAGCCGACGTCGTTTCCCACCGAGCGGGCTTCCTGCTCGAAGACGTCGATGAAGGTGTGCCCGATGCGCCGGCGCTTCTCCTCGGGGTCGCTCACGCCGGCGAGCCGCTCGAGAAACGTGGCGCTCGCGTCCACCACCCGGAGATCGATCCCCAGGTGGCGGCGGAAGGTGGCCTCGACCTGCTCCCGCTCGTGCAGGCGCAGCAGCCCGTGGTCCACGAAGATGCAGGTGAGCCGGTCGCCGACGGCGCGATGCACCAGCACCGCCGCCACCGATGAGTCCACCCCGCCGGACAGCCCGCAGATGACCCGCTGGTCGGGCCCGACCAGGTCTCGGATCCGGTCGACCTCGCTCTCCACGAAGTGGCCCGGGGTCCAGTCGGGCGTGACGCCGCAGACCTCGAACAGGAAATTGCTGAGGATCTCGCCGCCGCGGGGCGTATGGGCCACCTCGGGGTGGAACTGCACCCCGAACAGCGGCCGCTGGGCGTGCTCGAAGGCGGCCACCGGGCTGTTCTCGCTCGACGCGGTGACCCGATACCCCGGCGGTGCCACGTCCACGTGGTCGCCGTGGCTCATCCAGACGGGCGTCTCCTCGCCCAGCCCGAAGCCTCGGAACAGGCGTCCGCCCTCTACCTTGACGCTGGCCCGGCCGTACTCGCGGCGCGAGGCTCTCGTCACGTTGCCGCCCGACAAGTGCGCCAGGAGCTGCATGCCGTAGCACAGGCCAAGCACGGGTGTCCCCAGCTCGAGCAACGCGGGGTCGGCGGTCGGAACGCTCTCGCCGTACACCGAGTTGGGGCCGCCGGACAGGATGATGCCCTTGGGCCGCCAGTCGCGGATCCACTGCACGGTCCGCGATGGCGGATGGATTTCGCAGTAGACGTGGGCCTCGCGGACTCGTCGCGCGATGAGCTGGGTGTACTGCGATCCGAAGTCGATGATCAGGATGCCGTCGTGATGCTGAGGCACTGGTCGCGATGCTCCTGTGGGTCGACTGCCGTGCTCTAGGGTGGCAGAGGTCGTCATGCGTGGTGCCCCGTCGTCGGATGGAATCTCGTCGTCGTGCAGGTCTCACTTGCGTTGCCCTTCAACCGCTCGGTCCGCCTCATCCCGGCCCCATCCGCTCGCCCTCGAACAGCTGCTCCACCGTCTCCCGCGCTCGCGCCACCCACCAGCGATCGCCGTCCACCACCACCTCCGCCGCTCGGGGCCGCGAGTTGTAGTTGGACGCCATCACGAACCCGTAGGCACCCGCCCCCAGCACCGCGAGGTGATCGCCTGCCGCGACGTCGGGCACCTCGCGGTCGAGGGCGAGGAAGTCGCCGGTCTCGCACACCGGCCCCACCACGTCGGCCCGGATGGATGGCCGGTCGGCCGCGTCCACCGCGACGATCTCGTGGTAGGCCTGGTAGTGACTTGGCCGAACCAGATCGTTCATACCCGCGTCCACCACGATGAATTCCTTGCCGCCCGAATGCTTGCGATACAGCACCTCGGTGACCAGGACCCCGGCGCTCCCCACCAGGAACCGGCCGGGCTCGAGATAGACCGTGTACCCGGTCGGCGCCAGCAGGGGCGCCACCGCCGCGGCGAACCGGTCCGGGTCCATCGCCTGCTCGTGATGGTAGCGGATCCCAAGCCCGCCGCCGATGTCCAGGACTTCCAGCGCGTGCCTGCCGTCCGCCCGCAACAGGGCCGCGAGCTCCAGCAGCCGGGCGATCCCTTGCCGGAAGGGATCGGTGTCCGACAGCTGGCTTCCCAGGTGCATGGCCAGCGTCGTGAGGCGCAACCGCGGATGAGCGGCGATGAAGTCCGCGGCCGCCGGCACCTGGTCCACCGGCACGCCGAACTTGATGCCGCTCTTCCCGGTGGAGATGTAGGGGTGGGTCTCGGTGGTCACGTCCGGGTTGACCCGGATCCCGACCGCCACGTCGGCGCGCTCCTCGTCCGCGATGTCCCCCAGGCGGTGCAGCTCCTCCACCGATTCCACGTTCAGGTGGCCAAGCCGCGCCCGTACCGCCTCCCGCAGCTCGCCCGCCGCCTTGCCCACGCCGCTGAACACGATCCGGTCCGCCGGAAATCCGGCGGCCAACGCGCGGGCCATCTCGCCACCCGACACGATGTCCGCGCCGGCTCCGAGGTCGCGCAGCAGCCGCAGCACCGCGAGCGTGCTGTTGGCCTTCACGGCGTAGCAGATGCGATGCGGCAGCGCGGCCAGCGCCGAGTCGAGCGCGCGGTAGCGTTCGCGGATCGCGCCGGCGTTGTACACGTAAACCGGCGTGCCCGCCGCGCGGGCGATGTCGCCCAGCGACACGCCGGCCATGACCAGCGCCCCGTCCCGCCGGTCGAGGCCGGCCTCGGCGAACCTAGTATCGGTCAGTACGCCTTGGCCCACACTGCCTCGGAGGTGCTGGGCCGCCCGCACCACATGCAGGTCTTGGGCTGCTCCGGCGACTGGAACTCCTCGTCGGGGAGCACCCGGATGGTGGCCTTGGTCTGCTCCTTGATCTCGGCCTCGCAGTCTCCACGGCCGCAGAAACCCGCGTAGACGAACCCGCCGTTCGCCTCCATGTAGGCCAGGAACTGGTCCTTGGTGGCGCCCCGGATACTGTTCGCCTCGCGCCGGGCACGCGCAGTCTCCAGCAGGTCGGCCTGCATCCGCTCCGTCTCCTGCACGATTCGCGGCCCCAGGCCGGCCATCGGCACGGCTTCCTTCTTGCCGCCGGTCCGCCGGGCCAGCATCACCGCGCCGGCCGCCAGGTCGCGCGGCCCGACCTCGAGCCGGAGCGGGACGCCTCGCCCCTCCCACTCGTAGTACTTGGCGCCCGGCTTCATGCCCTCCCGCGCGTCGAGGTGGGCCCGCACGCCCGCGGCCGCGAGCTCCTTCCGGAGGCGGTCGGCGGCCTCGAGCACGTTTCCGCGCTCCTCGTCGGTCCGGTAGATCGGGACGATCACCACCTGGTACTGGGCCAGGCGCGGCGGGCACACCAGGCCGGCGTCGTCGCCGTGCGTCATGATGAGGGCGCCGACCAGGCGGGTCGAGACGCCCCACGACGTGTTCCACACGTGGTCGAGGTCCCCGTTGGCGGTCTGGAAGGTCACCTCGAACGCCCGCGAGAAGTTCTGGCCCAGATTGTGGCTGGTGCCGGCCTGGAGCGCCTTGTTGTCCTGCATGAGCGCTTCGCAGCTGTAAGTGCGGAGCGCACCGGCGAAGCGCTCGCTGTCGGTCTTCCGTCCGGTCAGGACCGGCATCGCCATCCACTGCTCCATGAACGTGCGGTACACCTTGAGCATCTGCCGGGTCTCGGCCTCGGCCTCGGCCTCGGTGGCGTGGGCGGTATGCCCCTCCTGCCACAGAAACTCGGTGGTGCGGAGGAACAGCCGAGTCCGCAGCTCCCACCGCACGACGTTGGCCCACTGGT
>JBOHSB010000195.1:0-2020 GCA_050733015.1 Gemmatimonadales bacterium | reverse complement strand
GCGTTCGCCCCGCGCGCGGCCCTCGCCGAGCACCCGGTGCTGATCGACAGCTTCCTCGAGGACGCGTTCGAGGCCGACGTGGACGCGATCGCCGACGGCACCCGCTGCGTGATCGGCGGGGTGATGCAGCACATCGAGGACGCGGGCATCCACTCCGGCGACTCGGCCTGCGTCCTCCCGCCCTACCTCATCACCGAGCCCCAGGTCGAGGAGATGCGCCGGCACACCCGCGCCTTCGCCGAGCGGCTGGGCGTGGTGGGACTGCTGAACGTCCAGTACGCGATCAAGAACGGCATCGTGTACGTGCTGGAGGTGAACCCGCGCGGATCCCGCACGGTGCCGTTCGTGTCCAAGACGACGGGCGTCCAACTGGCGGGCCTGGCCGCCGCCATCATGACCGGCGCCACCCTGGACGACCTCGGCCTGCACGACGACGTGGTGCAGCCGTACGTGGCGGTCAATGAGGCGGTGTTCCCCTTCAGCAAACTGCAGGGTGTGGATCTGATCCTCGGGCCCGAGATGCGCTCCACCGGCGAGGTCATGGGCATCGCCGATTCGTTCGGGATGGCGTTCGCCAAGGCGCAGATCTCGGCCGACGGCGCGCTCCCGCTGTCGGGCTCGATCTTCGTCACCGTCAACGACCACGACAAGGCCACCGTGGTGCCCATCGTCCGCCGGTTCCACGGGCTTGGCTTCCGGGTGTTCGCCACCGAGGGCACGGCGCGCTATCTCCGCGCGCGTGGCGTGCCGGCCGAGCGGGTGCTCAAGGTTCACGAGGGTCGTCCGAACGCCATCGACCTCCTGGTGTCGGGCCGGATCCAGCTGCTCATCAACACCCCGCTCGGGAAGCTCAGCCAGCAGGACGACTACGCCATCCGGCGCGCGGCCTTGCAGCACCGGGTCCCGTACACCACGACCCTGTCCGGGGCCTCCGCCGCGTCCGACGCGATCATCGCGCTCCGGAGCCGGGCCGGCGACGTGCGGCCGCTGCAGGAGTGGCACGCGCTGGCACGCGAGATGTCGCCCGAATGGACCGGCTGACGGCCCGCGCCCCGGCCTTCGCGCAGGCGCTCCGGGCGAAGGTGCGCGGCGAAGTCCGGGAAAACGAGGCGCTGGCGCGGTACTCGACCTATCGGATCGGCGGACCGGCCACAGTCGTGCTCCCCGCGTCGCCGGAGGACGTGGGGATCGCGCTCCGCGCCGCGCACGAGGCCGGCGTCCCCTGGTTCGCGGTCGGGCTGGGTTCCAACATCCTGTTGCCGGACGACGGCCTGGATGCGCTCGTAATCCGCCTGGGGAAGGGGATCGACGCCCTCAGCCGGGACGGCGAGCGCTGGACCATCGGCGCTGGACTTCCGGCCCCGCTCGCGGCCAGAAAGACGGCCGCCGCGGGGTTCGCCGGGCTGCACATCTTCGTCGGCGTGCCGGGCACCGTGGGCGGGGGCGTGTACATGAACGCGGGCTGCCACGGCGGGGACTGGGCCGAGGTGGTCGAGCGGGTGACGGTGGTGGACGCGGCGGGGAACGACCAGACCCTCGAGCGGAGCGAGGTGCCCTTTACCTACCGCCGGAGCGGCCTGGACGGGCGCATCGTGCTCGACACCACGGTCCGCCTCCGACCCGAGGCGCAACCGCAGCTCGACGAGCAGATCGCCGAGATGTTCGAATGGCGCCAGCTCGGTACCCCGTTCAACCAGCCGTGCTGTGGCAGCGTGTTCCAGAACCCGTCCGGCCCGAGCTGGAAGCGGGAAGGGGGTCCCCGCACCTCGGGCCAGCTGATCGAGGCGGCCGGCCTCAAGGGCGTGCGGGTCGGCGGGGCCCAGGTGTCGCCCATGCACGCGAACTACTTCGTCAACACCGGCAACGCCACTGCGGCCGACGTGCGGGCCTTGATCGACCGAGCCCAGGTCGAGGTCGAGTCGAGGTTCCAGGTGCGGCTGGAGCCGGAGGTGAAGCTGATCGGGCGGTGGGGGGAATACCTGAATCCCGACTAGTTCACCGGGAAGAGCTGGAGTCGGGG
>JBOHSB010000194.1:0-11167 GCA_050733015.1 Gemmatimonadales bacterium | reverse complement strand
GTGAGGACACTCCTGCTCCCCGCTCAGCGCCTCCCGGAGTCCGTGAAGAGGTTGTGTCTAGTCTTCACGATCGTGGGGCACGCGAATCCACACTTGGCGTCGTTCCCCTGCGGCGGCGCGTCGGCCTTGGTGCCCGGCCTGAACCTCCCGGCCGCGGCCTCATACTCGAACACGGCCCATCCCCACCCGCCGCTGTCCGCGAACCTCTTGCTGTCCTTCACCATGAAGTCGACGTCGTGCAGCGTGCCCGGCACTGTTGCTGCGGGGAACGTCTCCAGCTTTTTCGGGTTCCAGTGGATCTTCGCCATCCTGGAGCCGTCGGGGAATGGCTTGCCGTTGCCAGGAACGCCGGCCCGGTAGGCGGCGATCATCACGGGATTCGCGAGGATCGCAGCAAGCAGGCCGCCGTCCTGACTGGTGGAGACGACCTGCCAGTTCTCGTATCCCCTGAACTCGGAGAACGCGAGCCCACCCAGCACCTTCACGGTGTACTTGTCCTGGGCGGACAAGGCGCTGGCGCCCACGGCAGTGAGGAGTGCCGTCACCAAAGCAATCGCTCGCATGCGTTTGCTGTTCATCGCCAGTTCCCCTTTTGTCAAAGCTTGGTGGCCTGACTTCATTACCGATGGAGCATGGTACGGCGTCTTGAAACGGACGCGACAGGGCGACGGACCTGCTGCGGCATGATACCAGCGGTCATGATCCGGGTCCATTGCACGATGGTATCAGGCAGTATCGTGGGAGGCGGTGGTTGCGGGCTGCTGGGCAAAGGCCGGGTCGCCTGCATTTTGCGGGTCAGGCTGCACCGGGGCTCGATTCGCGCATTGGCAATCGCCTTTCACTGGACGCTCGCGCGTCTGAATACCGCATCACCAGCCGGGCGTTCTGGAGGATGGGGGCCGTGTCCCACATCGCATTGACCACCTGTTCCAAAGCGTCGGCTTTCGGGCCAGCTAGGTGGACAGCGGTTTCGGTGGATCCCGTCCATACTGACCTTGCCTGGCCGTCAGCCTCGCGGCGGGCAGCCTCGTCGACCTCCCCGTAGAATCGATTGAAGTCAAGGGTCTCGTACACGTCGGGCGGCAACCCCGTGCCGTCCAGGTAGATCGTTAGCTGTTCATACTTGCCGAATGGTATGGCTTCGCGCCCGGATTCTGCGGCAAACTGGATCGAAGAGCCGAAGGGCGCACCCATCGCTTCCAGCTGCTGGACCAGCTTGGTGATGGCGTCGTCGAGGTTTACTAGCTCCAGCTCGACGTCGGCGAATTCGATTTCCCCGTTCGCGTTCAACTGGCTGCCGCCCCCCGTGACTTCTCCGAGCCCATGTTCATTCAGGAAGGCAGCCAATGGATCTTCGTACCGCTCTCCTCGTTCGATCGGCTCGACATGCTCGGTGATTCTAGCGACGACGAATTGACGGCTGTTCATCCGGGCAGTCCTGTGATAAGGGTTGGCCCGGCCTGACGCCCGGGCTTCGCTTGCGGGCGACAAGTTGGGTGTTCATAACTCGATGTTCCTTCCAGCACGAGGGAGCCAGGCGAAGATGGAGTGTCTGCCGCGCATTCTTCAGGCGGGACCGGGTCCCTGCCTAACCCCGGGGCTCAGGGCCGAACGATCCTGCGCTTGGGTCAACAGCCGCTCGGCAAAGTCCACGCGATCTTGGAGTTCGCGGACATGAGCCTCCTGACCAGCAAAGTGCGACTGGACCTCCGCCAAGGTTGAAGCCTGATCGTCGACTTGTTGCTGGAGTTGATCGAGATGGGCCTGGATCCGCATAGCGCCTCCGGCCCTGGCTCTTGCGACCCGTATCACTGTCTCGCCCACAACGGTAACCACGCCTATGATCGTTAGAGCGGTCAAGGCATCCATGAAGCGCGCTCCAGTCGCGAACGATGGGAATCAATGTAATTACCTGGCCTGCACATGATGCGGCGACGGTGTCAATAGTGGTGAAGCGCCCCGGCCCCTCATGCGCGAGTCGGCACGCCGAAGCAATGCGAATAACCGTCACAGTCAGTAAGAACGAACTCGGTTTGCCCGTAGTCTCTGTCAACGATCTCCGATACCCCAAACCCGAGCTGTAGCAACCGTTGCCTCATCCCATGAAGGTCCGAGGGGGCCCAATACAGCCGGATGCCTTCGTAATTATCCGGCGTAAGCGGCGAGCCTGCCCGCTGATTTACCATGAAGCACAAGTTGCCCTTGCGCAGCACACAGAAGACGAGCCTACCCTCTGCTCTCATTTCCGATTCCATGCTGAAGCCAAGACCCGCGACCCACAGGCGGAGCGTCTGGTCCAAGTCTGCGCTCGGAATCACGGGTATACAGGATCGGACCGTCATAGTGCTTTCCTTATCGGACCTGGCATCGGAGACCACGGTCAGCGCGGCATTTGCGGGTTAGGCGGCCAGTGCGAGCCGTTCCTGCTCGTGCAACTACGGACCCGACACTCGTACTGACGCCCACGTCCCGGAGCGCCCCGTACCGGTATCAACGGTCCCACTCAGGCGGTTCGCGGTCACGACGGCACCCTCATACGGGTGCTTGTTCGAGGTAGAGCGGATTAGGGCGGGTTCGTCTCCGGTGCTTTCCGTGCCGTTGGGCGAATGGCGGACCGGCCGGTCAGCGATCGCTATCTACCTAATAACTTGCACATCCCGCTGAAAGCGACTCAGCCCCGCTGCACCGGACGCGTTTGGCCGTTGCAGGCGCGGGTTAGACGGCGCGCCGCATCGCGAGGCCGCGAACATCGGCCGCCAGTTCCGGAAACCGGGCCTGATTGAACTCGTGGCCGCGCCCATCCAGAACCCGGACCGTGGCGTGAGGGAGGATACGCCGGTAGCGCTCCAGATGTTGGAAGGGGATCTCGGCGTCGTCCCTACTGTGGTACAGGCAGATCGGGGATAAGTCACGAAGGCGAACCCCAACATCGGGCGGTAGCGCAAACTCCGGGAAGTCCGGCCCCCAGAATGGCGTGGCGATCAGAAAGAGGCCGGCTAGAGCCGGCCGGCGCACGGTCTCCGAGAGATACTTTAGAAGGACCGACGCCCCAAAGGAATGCCCCACGAGAATAGGCCGGCGCCTGCTCCCGATCAGTTCATCGATACGGCGAGCCCAGGTCCAGTACTGGGGGTGCGCTGGCCGGGGCATACGTGGAGCCCGGACGCGATACCCCCGCCCCAGTGTATCGCCGAGTAGCGGCTCCCAGTACACTTTGCCTCGCCGCCGTCGGGGCTCACCAGCACCGTGAATTACGAGGACGGTTCGGGCCATGAGCGCAAGGTGACTCCCTCGGCGCCGGCGAGCAAGAAGGGGGAGCTCAACTTGCGACTCAGCTCACCGCTTTCTTCACCAGCGCTCCGATCCTTGCCTCTTCGGCGGCGGTCAACTCCTTCAGCGCGAAGGCGACCGGCCAGACGGTGCCTTCGTCCAGGTTCGCCTTGTCGCTGAAGCCGAACGTCGCGTACCTCGCCTTGAACTTGTGCGCGCCTTGGAAGAAGCAGACGACATTGCCGTCCTTGGCGTACGCGGGCATTCCGTACCAGGTTCTCGGCGAGAGGGCTGGCGCGCTGGCTTTGATGATGGCATGGAGCCGCTCGGCCATGGCGCGATCTGGTTTCGGCATCTCGGCGATCTTCGCGAGCACGTCGCTCTCCCCGTCCGCCTTCTCCACATGCGGGCCGCGGCGCGCTTCCGCCTTCAGCTCTTGGGTGCGCTCCTTCATCGCGGCTCGTTCCTCGTCCGTGAAACCCTTGAACTTCTTGTTGATCGTGGTCGTGCTCTTGGGGGACTTCTGCGTGTCCTTCTTTGGGCTCATAGAAACCTTCTTATACTGACTTGGGTTGGTGTTGAGGCAATCCCCACAGACTCAGCCCGAAACGGCGTCCGCGACGCATGCCGCCGAGCGCGTGCCACACATCCAGCAAGAAGTCCATTCACCTTCTCCCGAGCGGCGCGCGTTGGGAGTCCTGCCGCCACCTCCGCTGGAGGCCGCGAGACCCCGCACCGATTTAGCGTACGCGAGTGTAGGCCTGTTCGGTCAAGACCGGCGCGTCCGCCGGATAGCTGTAGTACTCGAGGACTAGGTTGTCACCCTGAATCGCGAAGTGGGTACTGTCTCGCGGCCAACCCGAGAAGTCCCGTTGAACCGAGCGGTGCATCGGCCCATAGAACAGGTCGTGAGTCACCTGGGAATCAGGGTTGACGAGGAAGTAGCTACCGCGAACCACGATCCGTCCATAGAGCACACTCTCCATGGCAAGGTCGCCGGGCGCCTGTCCTTCATAGAGTCCGCGGTCAATGACATGACTCTCGCTCCGGGCATCGGCCGTAATCACAAGGATTCGATCGAGCGAGCCGCGTGGCTGCAGGGGCGCAGTGGGAGCCTGCCACTTGGCGTCCACCTAACGACTGGCAAATCAGCTGCAGGCCATCATGCCGGTGCCCGCACCATTGTTCGTTCCGCTGGCCGCCAACGGCGGGCACCGCTCGGGCGGAGTCCGGGTGGCTTCGGCCTGACGGCTGGACTTGCGGGTTAGACTGCGCCCCGCCCCGATCCTCGAAGTGCCAGATAGCCCAGAACCAAGAGATCCTGGAACGCGTGGGCCAGTACCACCGGCCACAGACGCTGGCTGCGCAGGTAGTAGACCGTGAACACAACCCCGAGCGGCAAGACTGCCACTAGAGCGAGCGGGCCCTGATATGCGTGCACGAGGGTCCGCAGTCCGATGCTTGTAACGCATGCTAGGCCCACGCTGTACTGGCGCAACACCGCTATTCCAAGCCCCAGCCAGAGGAACTCTTCAAAGACCGCGTTTCCCAAGCTGAGCGCCGTGACAAGGGCGAGAGACGGTCGGCCGGTAAACTGGGTGCTCATGGCGACGGCTGTCAGTGTGGGAGCAAGCCTCAGGCACAGAAGTGCCCAGACCCAATAGCCTCCAATCGCGGCTAGCCACACTCCCGCGCCACGAGCCAGATCGCGCGCGGCGAAGGGCAGCGTGGCTGTCCGATGAGGGCGCCAACCCTGACGCCACAGCCAGGTCCCGACCGTCGCTACCAGTACTCCTTCTACGGCGATTCCTCGGGCGAGCCGCGCATTCGACATTGTGAGGCGCCCGCCGGCACTGTACCCGCCGCTCCATGCCACTAGCACCAACGCCACAATGACTGGGGTCACCAGAGCGTACACTGCGGCACGCAGCGAAATACCCTGCATCACAGGCACCGATGGTTCCGGCAGTGTGGTCGTGGTAGTCATTTCTCCTCGGCCAGCCCGCGTCTGTCGGCTGCATTTGCGGGTTAGACTGCGCGCCCTCACCGTCCCTCTCCCGTCAGCCTCGTCGCTGTTGGTCGTACTCCTTCACGAGACGTTTGGGAGCCTGTCGCCGCCACGCCTCCTCAAGGACAGCTTGCAAGTCGTCCTCGCGAACCCGGCCCAGCCGCACGAGGACAGTAGGGTAGCCGCGGTAGTGCTCGGTCACGAAGAACGTCTCCGGCGCCGCCTTCATACGGAAGTCGCGCTCGTCGTCGCCGCACTTGACCACGAGCGTCTCCCCATCCTCCCACAGCCGCGCCAGAAACTTGCCTCGGACTCTGAAGCCCGGCGTACCATAGGACACGCCTTCCTCCACGCCGGGGAAGGCAAGCGCCAGCCGTCGCACAGTCGCCAAGGTCATTCGAGGATGTTTCGGCAGTATCGATCGCTCGGCGTGTCTGGATGGTCTGGCGCGCTGTCCAACGACATGCACATCCGCTGCAAGCGACCTGAGAAAGCGTTCGTTTCTCAGTGCCTCAACGGAGCGGCGCCCGGCCACGGAGGCTGACGGCGGCGAGCTGGTCGGCAGCATTTGCGGGTTAGGCCGCGGCCCATCGCGATGCCCGCAGCAGCAGAGCCTGGAACCGCCCTCGACCCAGTGGTGTTAGACTGGTGTATGCCTAACACGACGAAACCCGACCCGCGTCCGCTGTTTACCCCCAGCACCCTCCCGCAACCCGGGGCGCCCGATCCCGTAGTCACCTTCATCGAAGACGCTCTGCTCGCCATCGCGAACCGCCAGGATGAGGCGGAGATCCCGGAGCCGTCGGCCTAACGAAATGCGCATCAGCTGCAGGCCCTCAAGCTCGCGCCCCGCACAAACCTACGTTCCACAGCGCACTCAAGGAGCTTGCTACCCGGGCGGAGCTATGCGCCCATTCCGCCTGTCGGCTGCATGCGCGGGTTAGGCGGCGCCCCGCTCGGGCTTCAATCGCCCCCGAGCGATCGGCAACACACGGCCAGGATGGCGACCCCTCCCCCCATCACCAAGCCGAACGTCTTCCGGAAGCCCGCGACCGGCCGGCCCGCGCGGACCGAATCCACGGCACCGCGGCCCAGACCCCCTCGACAGCGGGCACACGCTACGGGTTGGTGGAAGGGAATCCCCGTCACGGAGTCGGCCGTCACGATGAGTGCATGCCACTGATACGAACGGGCCCCGCTCCACACCTGCACTTGCTCCCGCGGAGGCCACTCGCCGGAACTCACCGTTGCCGACCGGCGCCATCCAGCCCCGCAACTGACGAGCAGCCCTAGTCCAAGCCCACTGACGCCATAACGCCAAGGACGTCGATAACCCACATGACGTCCCACAGCGGAAAGGGCCGAACACCTTGTGACGCGCGCGTCCCTGGGCCGTGACCTGGCGACTAAACCTATGGTCCATTGTTGCCGCTAGGAGGGGCGGGCGGGCCGAGCAGCTCTCCGCCCGCGTTTGCCGGCTGCATTTGCGGGTTAGGCGGCAGCCGGCCAGACTTCTGGTCAGAAGGGCTCTGGATCGGAGGGCCCAGGCGACGATGGGCCCACCCCACGCGAGCCGCCTTCGGGTACGGAACGGGCGAGCAGGTCGGCCAGATCCGTCGTAGCGCTCTCCCACTCCACCCGCAGACAGGAGACTATCCTGGTTTCGCCAAGAGATTCCGCCAGTAGCACCACGTGAGTGTCGGTCTCATCCTTCCGAACCTCCGAGCGTGGACGAAAGGTCCAGATGCGTCCGTCTGAACTGACCATTGAGCGCTCCGCCACCAAGACCCTCCTGACGGTCCGTGCATGGGTTCACAACGATTTCTGAGCTGTCCGCCTGACGAATTGCGTGCAGGCCCTCAGGCTCGCGCCCGCACCAATCAACGCTTCCGCAGTCTGGCCTCGAGCAGCGACGCGCCCGCTAGGGAGCGTCGGCCCACTCCGGCCTGTGGGCTGCATTTTGCGGGTTAGGCCACTGGCGCACCCGCTTGCGGACCACGTGAGCGTCTTCGACACCAGAGGATCGCACCGAGACCTAACCACACCGCGTACACGACTTCGAAGGACCAGTCCGCCGGCCCCGAATGCCCTACGGCCTCGATCGCCAGCCGGCCTTCCACCCACCGCCAGAACGGCAACACAAACAACGTCGTGATGCCGGCCAGCGGCACCCCGGCCAGCAGAAAGCCCACCGCCCAGCCTACCTTCGCGAAGGACCGCCGCACCATGAACGTCTCTTCCAACGGGCACCAGCATGCCCGACCTCATGAAGAGATTCGTTGTGGCCTAACGACTTGCGCATGTTACTTCATCTGGACCACAACCTTTCCCTTGGCTCGGCCCCTCTCGAGATATGCAAGCGCCTCCCTCGCTTGATCGAAAGAAAATACCTTGTCGATCACGGGCCGAATGCTCCGCACCTTGAAAAGGTCGCCGATCTCTGCGAGTTGGCTACCGTCTGGATTCACGAGCAGGAATGAATACTCGACACCTCGTTTCGCGGCGAGGCGATGGATCTTATAGCTCAGCAACCACATCGCGAGCAGCATGAGGACGTTCATGCCCCGCGTTCGACCGAACGCGGCGTCAGGTGGCCCGACGATCGAGACCACGATGCCCTCGGGCCTCAGAATCTGGAAGGAGTTCTCGAGCGAGTCGCCCCCGAGGGTGTCCAGAACGGCGTCGTAGTCCCGCAGCACATGCTCAAAGTTCTGCTTCTGGTAATCGATCACCTCATCGGCTCCCAGGCTCCGCGCGAGATTCACGTTGCCTGCGCTGGTCGTCGTCGCCACTTTCGCTCCGAGGTATTTCGCGAGCTGAATCGCGAACGTGCCAATACCTCCAGCGCCTGCGGGGATGAACACCTTGTGGCCGGGCTTGACGTGTGCACGCTCCTTAAGCGCTTGCCACGCCGTCAGTCCGACCATTGGGATGGAGGCCGCTTGCACGAAGTCCAGGTTCGCCGGTTTGAGCGCGGCGGCGTTCTCGGTTACGACCGCAAGCTCAGCGAGAGCGCCCATGCGCAGCTCGTTGATGCTGGCGAAGACAGCGTCGCCCGGCTTGAAGCGGGTGACGCTACCACCCACCTCCACCACTACACCCGCCAAATCGCTGCCCAGCGTGGCCGGTAATTGAAACCGGAGGATGGCCTTCATCTTTCCACTCCGGATCTTGTTGTCGACCGGGTTCAAGCCAGCAGCGTGGACCTGAACGAGAATTTCGTCCGGCTTGGGCACTGGAAGTGGAAGGTCAGCAAACGCGACCTGATCAGGCCCGCCATAATGTTGGAAGACAAGTGCTCTCATGTTTTCCTGAGGCCGAGGTAATCGAACCTAATGGCTGCGGTCGCAGGACGCCCATAACGCCTAACGAATGCAAATCAGGCTGCAGGCAATCATCTTCGCGCCCGCACCAATCAACGCTTCCGCTGCTTGGCCCCTGGGAGCACGGCGCCCGCACGGAGGGTCGGCCCACTCCGGCCTGTCGGCTGCATTTGCGGGTTAGACCGCGCTGCGCGATGGCTGGCGTGATCTCACGCATTCCCCTTATTGGCCAGGGAGGCCGACCATCGGTCCGTTCGCTCCTGTGCCGTCGTCTCTTCGATCCGCGTCGCGATGGTCCATACGTGACCGGATGGGTCCATGATCCACGCGATGCGGTCGCCCCAAAACTGGTCTTGCGGAGGTACCAAGACCTGCGCCCCCGCGGCTATCGCCCGCTCCACCGTCTTGTCCACGTCATGGACATAGACAAAGATCACGACTGGTGAACTGCCGTCGGCACAGGGTGCGCGGCTTGGCAGCGTAGGCCACTCGCCTTCGATCATGATCATCGCTGGGCCAATCGTCATCAATGCGTGCGCGACGGTCCCGTCTGGGCCTGGCCGCCGGTTTAGCTCGACGGCTCCAAGGGCCTCGGCGCAGAAGTCGATCGCCGCCGCAGGGTCCCGACACACCAATCGCGGGATGACGACCGATGAGTTGTCAGGAACGCCTTTGACCTGGCCAGACATGTTCTTCTCCGATCTCGACAAGCCCGGATCTTGGCAAGCGGTCTAACGAGATGCGCATCAGCTGCAGGCCCTTAAGCCCGCGCCCGGACCAACCTACGTTCCACCGCCCGCGCAAGGAGCTCTGTGCCCCAGCGGGCCGGCGCGCCCCTAGGGCCTGGCAGCTACATACGCGGGTTAGGCCGCCCGGCACCGCGTCGCTCCCCCTAGGGCTAGGGCGTGAATTCCCGCTGCCCAATTGTGGTCCCGTCCTCGTGCCCCGGCCCTGTGAAGCGCGCGACGGTTGCGTGGTAGGAGTGCCCCGCCACTAAAGGTACTGGCGCTAGGAGCTCCTTCGTGGCCCCTGAGGGAATCACTCCGTACCTGACCCCAGGGGCGATGTTGTTGCTGCTATCGGAGAGCACACCCCATTGATCTCCGTCTCCGCTTGGATCCTCGACGAGAACCAGGAAGAGGCGGCAGGCGGGCGTCCAGGTGAAGCGCGGCTCCGTGCCGGTGCTTACGCTCAGTGTGACTGGGCCAGCGCATTCAGAGAGCTCGGTGGGGCCGCTCTCATCTCCCCCGCACCTGAGGGTCGACACTAGAAGAAACCCAATGCCGATCGAGACGACGGTGGGCCGCGTTGGCATGGACCCTCCTCATGGACGACACTGCGTGGTCGGCCTAACGAAATGCGCATCAGCTGCAGGCCCTCCTCCTAGTACCCGCACAAAACTTTGTTCCTTAGCTTCTCACGGAAGGTGCCGCCCGAGCGGAGCTCGGCCCCACTCCGGCTGGAATACGCGAGTTAGGCGGCAGGCTCGAGGAGATACTGGCTATGGATCGGGCGCGCCAGTGCCTCGCGGGGCCGCGAATTCAAGCAGGTTCCCATCAGGATCCTGCACGAGCACATCGCGCTCGCCCCAACGCCGCTCCGTGGGGCCGTCAATGTCGATACCGAGCTCACGCAGGGCGGCCGCGGCGGCATCCAGGTCGGGAACCTCGAGCTCCACATGAAAGGGCCGACCTCGGTCCGCAAGCAGACCGAGTCGACCCTGCCCGAGGCGCAGGAGTGCGAACTGGCCGGGGATATGGAACAGCACAGCCGCGCCCGGCAACCGGCGATAAAACTCAACGGATCGGTCAACGTCAGCGACGTGCAGCGTGAGCCCCGCGAGGGAAACGGCCATTGGGCCTCCACATACTTACATGCCGGGAACCGACAAGCCTGACAATAGTGGTCGTCTGACGCCTAACGAAATGCAAATCAGCTGCAGGCGATCATGCCGGCGCACACAGACATCAACGCTTCCATTGGTTGGGCACCGGGGAGTGCCGCCTTTAACGGAACGCCGGCCCTCCCCGGCCCGAGGGGCGTAAGTTTGGGCCCGGTGGGCGTTAGTCGCGGGGGAGGGCCTCGGGGGCCGACTCCGTGCGGGCGGCGCCCATGCTCGCGGCCGTCACACACGCCATCGCCAGCAGTTGCAGGGGCGTGAGCCACTCGCTGAGCAAGACCGCGGCGGCGAGGGCAGCGGCGGCCGGTTCCAGGCTCATCAAGATGCCGAACACCCGGGGCGGCAGGGTGCGCAGCGCCACCATCTCGAGGCTGTAGGGGACCACCGAACTCAACAGGCCGACCAGCGCCCCCAACACCAGCAGACGAAGCTCGAGCAGCCGCTCGCCGGCCGCCACCACCGCGAACGGTGCGATCGCGAGCGTGGCGATGGGGCTGGCGAGGGCCAGCCCCTCGACGCCGGCCCAGCGGCGCCCCGTGGCCGCCGTCGAGACAACGTACAGCGCCCAGCAGCCGCCGGCGAGCAGCGCCAGACCGAACCCGACGGAGTCGACCTTGGTGGGGCCTCCGCCGAACAGGGTAATGCCGAGGGCGGCCAGGCCCACCC
>JBOHSB010000193.1:0-2395 GCA_050733015.1 Gemmatimonadales bacterium | reverse complement strand
CCGCTGGCTCTTGCGGCGCGCCGCCCGACTCGGCGTGGCCCTCGAGGACGCGGCCGCCGATCACCTCCTCGCAGCGACGGGTGGCGAGCTCGGCGGCGTGGCGGCCGAGCTGGAGAAGCTTCGCGCGCTGCCCCCGGACCCGCCGCTCACGGCCGAGCAGGTGGGCGCGCTCGTGGGCGTCCGCCACGGTGAGACGATCTACGACTGGCGCGATGCCGCGCTGGACGGCGCCGCGGGGCGCGCCGCGCGAATGATCGGTCCGCTGCTCGATCAGTCGGGCGTCACTGCCGTACGCCTGATCTCGCTGCTCGGGACCAGCCTCGTCGGCGTGGGGCTCGCGCGCAGTCACTACGACCGGCACGTGCGCGCCGTCCAGCTCGAGCGGCTGGTGCTCGAGCGGCTGCGCCAGCTTCGCGTCTTCGGGCTCCCCGACTGGAAAGAGGAAAGCGCCCGATGGGCCCGATGGGCCGCCGCCTGGCCCGCCGCGCGGATCAGGAACGCGCTCCGTGCCGCCCGGGATGCCGATCAGGCGCTCAAGAACACCACCGTCTCCGACGAGGGCGGCATCCTCACCCACCTGGTCCTGCGCCTCGCCGTGGAGCGGAGGGAGGCCGCGTGAGGTTCATCGCGATCGGGTGGACGCTGGCGCTGGGGGCGGCCTGCGCCGCCCCCCTCCACGCGCAGACCGACCGCCGCCTGGTGGACGCCGTGCGCGCCGCGCAGGAAGGCCAGGGCGACTCGGCGCGCGCCGCGGTCCAGCGGCTCCTCGACGCCACCTCGCCCAGCGACACCCTGTACCCCCAGATCCTCTACACCCAGGCGATGGTCGCCAACTCGGCGGGCGACATGCGGCGCCAGCTCCAGCGGGTCACGGTCGAGTACGCCACCTCCGACTGGGCCGACGACGCCTTGCTCCGCCTGGTCCAGATGGACTACGCCACCCGCAACTTCGACGGCGCGGCGCGAAACCTCGAGCGGCTGCGGGTGGATTTCCCGGCTTCCCCGCTGATGGCGCAGGCGGCCTATTGGGCGGGTCGTACCTACTTCGACAACAACAATCCGCAGGCGGCCTGCCGCTGGCTCGCCGACGGGATGGCCAAGGCGCAGAACGACGTCGAGCTGCAGAATCAGATCGGGTACCTGTACCAGCGCTGCGATCTGCGCCCCGACTCCGCGGCCACCGCCCAGGCGCCCGCGCTGGCAGACAGTGCGCCTCGCGATTCCACCAAGCCTGGGGCCGGCGCGGCGCCCAGCCCTGCCCCGCCGCCACCGGCCACTGCCGCGGCTCCAAGCCCGGTGCCTGCGCCGGCGCCGACGGGCGCCGCACCGGCATCGCCACCGCGCGCGCCGGCTGCCAGCCAGCCCACCCGCACGGTCTATCGGGTGCAGATCGCCGCCGTCGGGTCGCGCAAGTCGGCCGAGGACGCGGCGCGGAAGGCTCGCCCCCTCGGACTCACCGTGGTGACCGTCCAGCAGGGCAGTCTCTACAAGGTGAGGGTCGGCGAGTACGCGACGCGCGAGGCGGCCCAGACCGCCGCGTCCAGCCTCAAGGCCAAGCTCGGCGGCAGTCCGTTCGTCGTCTCGGAGCCCTGAACGCGCCCCGTGCTGCCGCGCGCGCTTTCCTTCGCGCTCGGCCTCCTGTCGGCGGGCTGTGCGCACGCGCCCCCTTTGCCCTCCTCTTCACCCGTGGCCGTCCCGCGCGCTACCGCCTGCCTGATCATGACCGACAGCGCCGGCCCGGTCCGGCCGATCACTGCCGCGTTCGACGATCCCACGGATGCCGCCCGCGCTCGCCTCGCCGCGACCCGCGTGGCGCCGGTGCGGCTGGATTGCGAAGGCCACCCCAGGCCCGGGCTCGCCAACCGCTGGTCCGCGGACACGTCGGCCAGGTTCTGGACCCTCGAGCTCGTGCCGCCTCCCTCCGCGGCGCCGGAGGACCGCGTCCACTGGACCGCCGCCGCGCTCGCCGCGACGTGGCGTTCTGACCCGGACGCCGGTCTCGCGCTCCGAGCGGCCGGCGTCCAATCGGTGCTGCCGCTCGATGATCGGCGGCTGGTCGTGGAATTCGCCGCACCCGAGCGGGAGCTGCCGCCGGTCTTCGCCGCGCGGGCGCTTGCGGTCGCCCCGGGCGGCCCGGCGACGCTGGTGGAGGATCAGCCCACGAGCGGGGACCTGCGGGACGCCATCGACCAGGGCCCCGATCTCGTGCAGACCGGCGACCCCGACCTGCTGGACTATGCCAGCCGGCGTCCCGGCCTCACGCGTGTAGCGCTGCCGTGGAATCGCGTCTATTTCCTGCTCCTGCCCGCGGGCGGTCCGGGGCTTGGCGAGGCCGTTCCGGCCGACACCGCCGGGTTCCGCGCCGCGCTCGCGCGGAACGTGGTGCGGACCGAGG
>JBOHSB010000192.1:0-4673 GCA_050733015.1 Gemmatimonadales bacterium | reverse complement strand
GCCCCCTTCGCTTCGCTCAGGGTGACCCTTGGGTGACTCGTGGCTATCCGGCGCGCCCTAGGCCTCCACCGGTTCGGCCGGCGTCACGGCCTGCTCGTCCCGCTCGCCGGTCCGGATGCGGTGCACCTGGTTCACGTCCAGCACGAACACCTTCCCGTCCCCAACCTCGCCGGTGCGGGCCGAGGCGAGGATCGCCCTGACGGTCACATCTACGAACGGCTCCGACACGCCGATCTCGAGTCGGACCTTCTCCTGCAGCTCCATCTTCACGGTTGTCCCGCGGTAGGTCTCGACCCGGTCGGTCTCGCCGCCGTGCCCGAGCACGCGCGAGACGGTGAGGCCGGTCACTTCGGCGCGATACAGCGCCTCGAGCACCTCGTTGAGACGCTCCGGCCGGATGATGGCCACGATGAGCTTCATGTCGAATGTCCTCCGGCCTCAGCGGGCCGCGGGCTGCGGGGTGAGGGCGTGGGCGGGCGCGCCGACCGCGACCGCATCGGGCATGACGAGGATCGAGCCCTCGCCGTTGGCGTACGCCTCTTCGCCGTGCTGGGTAAGGTCGAGCCCGAGGCCTTCCGCCCGCGGCACCGCGCGCAGCGCGGTCACCAGACCCATGAGCTTGAGAATGACGAACGTGCCGACCGCCGCGTACACAATCGAACTGACGACACCCAGCGCCTGAGTGGCCAGCTGGCCGGCGTTGCCGGCGAGCAGGCCGTCGTTGCCGGCGGCGTTCCAGGCCTTGGAGGCGAAGACGCCGGTGAGCAGCGCGCCGGTGATGCCGCCGATGCCGTGTCCGGCGAACACGTCCAGCGAATCGTCCAGCCGGGTGCGGGAGCGCACGACGATCGCGAAATAGCTGGGGAACGCCGCCAGGGCGCCAAGCACCAGGGCGCTCGCCGGGCTGATGAACCCCGCCGCGGGCGTGATGGCGACGAGCCCGATCACGATGCCGGTTGCCCCGCCGACGGCCGTCGCGCGTCCGGTGCGGAAGTAATCCAGCAGGACCCACACTACGAGGGTGGCCATCGGTGCGAGGAAGGTGTTGGTGAAGGCCACGGCGGCGAGCTCGTTGGCCGCGAGCGCGCTCCCCCCGTTGAACCCGAACCAGCCGAACCAGAGCAGGCCGGCGCCGAGCAGCACGAACGGGACGTTGTGCGGCAGAATGGCCTGGCGGCCGTAGTCCTTCCGCACACCCAGCACCAGCGCGGCCACCAGGGCCGACACACCGGCATTGATGTGCACCACCGTGCCGCCCGCAAAGTCGAGCACGCCACGGCTCATCAACCAGCCGCCGCCCCACACCCAGTGAGCCACGGGCGCGTACACGAACACGGTCCACAGGGCGATGAACGCGAGGTAGGGACCGAACCGCATCCGCTCCACGACGGCGCCCGAAATGAGCGCGGCGGTGATGATGGCGAACGTACCCTGGTACGCCATGAACAGGACGTGGGGAATGGTCCCCTTGGCCTCGGTCCCGACCCCAGCGAGCAGCGCGTTGGTGATGCCACCGATCCAGGCGTTCCCTTCGGAGAAGGCGAGGCTGTAGGCCAGGAGGGCCCAGACCACGCCGACGGCTCCGAGCGCGGCGAAGCTCATCATCATGGTATTGAGCGAGTTCTTGGACCGGACGAGGCCACCGTAGAAGAACGCGAGCGCCGGCGTCATGAGCAGCACCAGCGCGGTGGAGACGAGCATCCAGGCCGTGTCCGCGGGAACCACGGCGGGCGCCGCGTCCTGGAGCGCCAGCAGGAGGGGAGGATGGGTCACCTGGGTGTTCCTGGCGTTGAGGTTCGGGGCCGCGCCCCGGTGGCGCGGCTGACAAGATTGTACCGAACGGCCCCCCTACGCGCAAGGTGCTGTAAGCCAAAATGTGCCACTTGAGCACCATTTGGCCGACAAATGTGCTGGAAAGTGCGGATGATTAGGAACTATGTCCGCGCTAGAGTGCACAAATGGCTCACGTTTGGGGCCACTATGCACCAGGCCGAAATCTGCATATTGACGCCCGCTGCGGCGGTTGTCCCGGGTCCGCTGGGCCGCCAGACCAGGGGGGAGCCCGTGGCCCTCGTACCCCCTGCCCGACATCGACGCTGGGGCCTCGAGGCGGAGAGTCCGATGGATCAGGCAAGTCGCGGCCGGCGAAGGCAGTCGGTCAGAGCATGCGGAAGGAGCAACTGGTACAGGGGCCGCTAGGAGCTGCGGCGAGAGGCGTCGCTACGGTAGGTGAGAGCCGTCGGAAGCTCGCGCTCGCGAGGCACTCCCGCGCACTCGAACTGTGGTGCCCCAGGGATCGGTCGCAGTTCCCTCCCCTACACCGGTTACGACCGGCGCCCCGGTCGCTTCGAGGCTGGTGAGCGCCGCCAGGGCATCCTGGCCGCTGGGGAGCAGGATCTCCCACTCGAGCAGGCGCGCATCGCCGGGACCCGCCGGCTGAGCACCGGCCGCCCAAGTGTTGGTGCCGAGGTGATGATGGTAGCCCCCGGCCGAAAGGAACAGCGCGCCGGGGTAGCTCCACACGATCTTGTCGAGTCCCAGGCCCGCGTGATAGAACCCTGCGGCCCGCTCCAGATCGCCGACGAAGAGATGCACATGACCGATGACGGTACCGGCCGGAAGGCCCGACCACGGCTCGGCGCCGGCTGCCCGTAGCACGGCGTCGACATCCAGGGGATCGGTCGCCATCACCAGCTGTCCCCCATCGTGTCGCCAGAGCGACCGGGGCCGGTCCGCGTAGACCTCGATCCCGAGGCCGTCCGGATCGGTGAGGTAGATGGCCTCGCTCACCAGATGGTCCGACATGCCGGCGCGCTCACCGATCGCCGCGAGGTGTCGCACGAATCGGCCGAGCGATGGCCGGTCCGGGAGCAGGATGGCGTAGTGGTAGAGGCCCAGGCGCCCTCGTCGCGGCATCGGCACCGCGCCCGGACGCTCGTGCAGCTCGATCAGCGGACGGGAGTCGCCCCTGGCTCCCAGCCGGGCGACGCCGTCGCGATGCTCCAGCAGCTCGACGCCCGGCACTCGGCGGTACCATTCGAGCGAGCGGTCGAGGTCGGCGACCTGCAGGCGCACCGTGCCGAGCTTGAGCTCGGCCGGGAGCCGGTATCCTGGCGGCGTGATACCGTATGTGCGCGTACTCATCTCTGCCGACCTCCTGAGGTGCAGGTTCCGCTTTTTCTGACGGGCGTTCTCCAGCTTGACGGCGTCGCCCTCCTGCCGCCGATGATAGACGCCTGATCCGCCCGATGCCAGCGACTGACCCCCGGTCGGTGACCACTGCGTGTGATGCGAGGCACGGTGTTCTTGGGCCGTCGGCTTCTTGCGAGCCGCACAACGAACCGGGGGAGCGGATGGCCACATCCGCTCCCCCGGTTCATGCCCGACCTTGCGTCAGCGGTGGGACCGTGGCGCCACTGGAGAAGAAGTGTTCGGGCCGGCCACGACCGGCAACGAACCGCCATCGACCCCAGCAGCGCGCACGGAAGCGATGCTCACCCGCACTCGCTGAAGCCGCACACGTGGCACTTCATGCACCCCTCGGCGAACTCGAGCTGCGAGCCGCAGTCGGGACAGGCGCCCGAGAGGGTCTCCTGCAGGCCCCCGAACACCATCTGCTCGCCGCCGGTGCTGTTGTACGCCACCCGCTGCGCGACCACGGGCGACTCGTCGGTCGCCGTGGCGGCGCCCCCGGGCAGCAGCTCCTGCTGAATGCCCTGCTTCTCCTGCATCCAGCGCTCGATCGCGATGCCCACGGCGTCGGGCACGGACAGAATCTTGTTCGGTCCCAGGCCGATGACGCGATCGGAGCTGATCCCGCGCAACTGGCGGTAGATCTCCTTCATGGGGATGCCGGAGCGGAGCGCCAGGCTGATCAGCCGGCCCAGCGCCTCGACGTCGGCCATGAGCGCGCCGCCCGCCTTGCCCAGGCTCATGAACACCTCGAACGGCTGCCCGCGGTCGTCCTCGGTGATGGTGACGTACAGCGTCCCCAGCGGCGTCTCGAGCCGGCGGGTGGCGCCCCGGAGCAGCTCCGGCCGCGAGCGCTTCTGGCGCCGCTGGAGGTTCTCCGCCTCGAGGTCATGCACCATGCGCCGCAGGCGATCGTTCTCGGCCTCGAGCTCGGCGAGCTGGCCCTTGAGCTCGGACACGGCAGCCAGCGCGCCCCGGTCGCCCGAGGCGGCGGCGACGCCGGCCAGCTGCGCGAGGTCCGCCCGCGCCTCGGCCTTCCCGCTCGAGGTCGCCTGCTCCTGCACCTTCCTGGCGGTCGAGCCGGTGCTCAAGACCTGCATGTCGCGGCTGCCGTCGCGGTACACGGTCACGCCCTTGCAGTTGAGGCTGTAGGCGAGGCGGTAGATCTCCTCGACGTACTCCTCGCTCGCGTCGTTGGCGAAGTTGCAGGTCTTCGAGATGGCGCTGTCGTTGTACTCCTGGAACGCCGCCTGCATCCGGATGTGCCACTCGGGCTTGATGTGGTTGGCCGTGACGAACACGCGCTGCCACTGCTCCGGTACCTCGGGGAAGCCGATGTGTCCGGTCTCGGCGATGCGGCGCATCAGGTCCTCGGAGTACCAGCCCTCCTGCCGCGCGATGGCGACGAAATCCTCGTTCACGTCCGGCATCAGCACGCCGGCCTGGTTGCGCATGAAGGCGACGGCGAAGAGCGGTTCGAT
>JBOHSB010000191.1:0-1807 GCA_050733015.1 Gemmatimonadales bacterium | reverse complement strand
CGCCGTTCCTGGCCAAGGTGCACCCGCGCTTCAAGACGCCGTATGTGGGGACGATCATCACGGGATTCTTCGTGGCGACGTTCGCCGCGTTCGCCAACATCGCCGAGGTGGTCGACCTGACGAACATCGGCACGCTGTTCGCGTTCGTGCTGGTGTCGGCGGGAGTGATCGTGTTGCGGCGGCTCGAGCCCGACCGGGTGCGGCCCTTCCGGGCACCGTGGGTGCCGTTCACGCCGATCATATCCATCCTGGCGTGCCTCTACCTGATGCTTCAGCTCCCCAAGCTGACCTGGATGCGGTTCGGCATCTGGCTGCTCCTGGGACTGGTGCTGTACTTCTTTTACGGGATCAGGCACAGCAGGCTGGGAAATCGCGCGGCGGCGAATCGCTGACCGGGGCACTGCAGGCGGTAGCGTCTCGAACAGGGGCCCTATTCGACGCCGCCCCTAGCCGGGCTCCCGCTCCGCCAGCCTGAGCGCGCCGAGCACGGCCTCGACGGGCGATTCCAGCGCCTCGAGCGCCGGCTCTTCGGCCAGGATCGCCAGCACGCGTTTCCGGAGCGGCCCGTCCGCGCCGAGCAATCCGCCGGTGATCGCCACGCCGATCCTCCCCTCCACCTCCATCATCGGTAACAGGCAGATCGCGAGCTGAGACAGCTCGCGCGCGGCATAGTCGGCGATGCCCTGGGCCAGCGTATCGCCTTGCGCGGCCACCGCGAGCACATGGGGCGCGATGGCCGCCACCTCGGCGGGTGACGCGCCGGCGGCCCACCGCACCAGGGTGTCGAAGTCCGGGCTACGCGTGGCGGCGAGGATGCGATCGCTGAGCGCGGTGCGCGGGCTCCGGCCGTCGAAGGCACGGCTCACGGCGCCGAGTGCCGCGCGTCCGATCGCATAGCCGCTCCCTTCGTCGCCCATCTGCCACCCGTATCCGCCGATTCGATGGCGCTCCCCGGTCTGGTCGCGTCCTACCGCAACGCTGCCCGTCCCGGCGCTCACCACGATCCCCGGCCCATCGGCGAACGCCGCCGAGAGCGCGATCTCGATATCGGTCACGACCACGAGCTTCGTCGCGAGGTTCTCCCCCCGCAGCGCCTTCCGGAGCTCCTCCTGCTCGAGCTCGCGCCCAGCGCCGGCGGCGCCGACGACGAGCACGTCGCCGGTGAGGCGGCCTGCCGCCGCCAGCGCCTGCCGTACGACCTCCGCGATGACGCCGGCGGAGGCGAGGGCGCGGCCTGGCCGCACCGCACCGCCTGGCCCTTCGGCCCGGCCGGCAATACGGGTTCCGTCGGAAACCGCCGCCGCCGTCTTGGTGCCGCCCACGTCGGCGCCGATGAGGATTCGTGTCACGTTCCGCCCGGGGATGAAGGGATCGGTGTCCGCGCGGGAAAATAACTGAGGAGCATCCCGCTGCCGACGGCCAGCAGCGTGCCGAGGGGAACGTACCAGGGCCACGCCAGATGTCCCACCGGCTCGAGCCACGAGAGCATAGGGGCGGCGGCCAGCCGTCTGGCGAAGATGACGATCACCATCACGACGACGGTGAACGCGACCGCACCCACGACGTCGCGCCCGCGCGCGCGAGGCCAGCGCCCGGCCAGAATGTAGGTCCCGAGCAGCGGGCCGTAGGTGACCGACGCGATGGACAGCGCGAGCACCACGACCGGCGTATCGTTGCTGCTGGCGAACGAATGGAAGAAGAGCGCCCCGGCTATGAGTCCCATCCCCCAGACGGCCGAAAAGGCCCGCCCGACCCGCAGCAGGTGGACCGGGTCGGTGCGCCGGGTCCACGATGCATAAAGGTCGTG
>JBOHSB010000190.1:0-8735 GCA_050733015.1 Gemmatimonadales bacterium | reverse complement strand
GCGTAGACCGGATCGCCCACGATCGGATGGCCGATATGCTCGAGATGGACCCGGATCTGGTGGGTCCGGCCGGTGTGGAGCTCCAGGCGGAGCAGGTCGGCGACGCCGAATCGCCCCGCGACGAACGCGTCGGTCCGAGACGCCCGACCCGCCGAGGTGACCGTCATGCGCTTGCGGTCGGTGGGGTGGCGCGCGAGCGGCGCCTCGATCACCGTCGGGCTGGCATCGAGATGACCCCACGCGAGCGCCGCATAGGTTCGCCGGACCCGCCGCGCCGCGATGGCCGCGCCCAGCCGGCGATGGGCCAGATCGGTCTTCGCGACCACCATGAGACCGGACGTGTCCCGGTCCAGCCGGTGGACGATGCCAGGCCGCCCTTCGGCGCCACCGGAGAGAGTTGTCCCGCGGGCGACCAGCGCGTTGACCAGGGTGTCGTCCCAGTGCCCCGGCGCGGGATGCACCACGAGCCCAGCCGGCTTGTCGATCACCGCGAGGTGCTCGTCTTCAAACACGACGGTGAGCGGAATGGCGGCCGGGAGCAGGGTGCGGGGCGGCTCGGTATCGGGGAATCGCACGGTCACGCGCTCGCCGCGGGCGAGCAGACGCGACGCGCGGGCGGGAGTGCCTTCGACGTCCACGGCCTTGTCGGCGACCAGCCGCGCGGCCTGGGTGCGCGAGAGGCCAAGCTGGTCGGCGAGGAATCGGTCGAGGCGCTCGGTAGCCTCGGCCCAGACCGTGAAGCTCAGCTCAGGCAGCCGAGGCGGACTCCGGTTCGGGGCGGCGGGCGTCTTCCCGCCAGAGGGAGATCGCCAACGCGATGGCGCCGCAGCTCACGGCGATGTCGGCGACGTTGAAGGTAGGCCACCGGAGGGCGCCGATGCCGACGTCGAGGAAGTCCACGACGCCGCGGCTGCTCCGGATGCGATCGATGAGGTTGCCCGCGGCGCCGCCGGCCACGAGGCCGAGGGCAAGCTGGCGGAAGCGGTCGCCCGCGGGCGCGCTCCGGCTCATCCGGGCCAGGACGAACACGGCGACCAGCGCCACGGTAAAGAAGATCCAGCGGGAATACGGACCCACGTGGAGGCCGAAGGCCGCGCCCTGGTTGTAGACCAGCCGCAACTGAAACCAGTCGCCCACGACGGAGATCCCCGGCGTGCGCAGCAGGGTGGCCTCGGCCACGATCTTGGTGATCAGGTCGAGCACCACGGTTCCCGCCGCCGCCGTCCAGAACACCCGGCGCTCGGCGCCGGGCGACAGGACGTCAGCGGCGCTTGCCATCTTCCTCTTTCTCCTTGCAGGTGATGCACAGCCGCGCGTGCGGCAGCGCATCCAGCCGCTCGAAGTTGATCTCCTGACCGCACTGGTGGCAATGCCCGAACTTGTCCGGGGTGCCGTACAGGCGGCGGAGCGCCTCGTTGACGTGCCAGAGGTAGCGGCCCTCCTGCGAGGCGAAGAGGAATTGCTTCTCGCGCTCCATGGCGTCGGTCCCCTGGTCGGCCATGTGGAACGAGTAGGACGACAGATCGCCGTCGGCCGACTGGAGCGTCGCGTTGAAGGACTCGTCGTAGTACCCGAGCTCCTTCATGACTCGGGCCCGCTCTTCCATGAGACGCTTCTCGAGGTGTGTCAACTGTTTCTTGTTCATGCCCTATCCGTGGGTTGAGGGCCGTTGCCGGCCCGGCCGTCCCTGTCGCGCTGCACTCCTACCACCACGCCGTGTCCATCGATGTCCACCTGCTGTTCCAAATCGGGCGCCGGGGCCCGCGCGCCGAGCTCGAGCCGGCGGGCCAGCGTCTCGCCGCGGATGAACTCGGCGTGCACCCGGGCCGCCTCGAGTACCGGCGCTCCCCCGTCCATCCACACCCCGATGCGATCGGTGTACACGTAGCCTGCCTCCTTGCGGAGCCGTTGGATCCGGTTCACGACCTCGCGCGCGGTGCCCTCGCGCCGGAGCTCGTCGGTCAGGCGAGGGTCGAGCGCCACGACGTAGGGCCCGGCGCTCGCGACGAGCCAGTCGCTCGCCACCTCGCGCTCGACCACGACGTCCTCCGGCAGGTACGTGATCCGCTCGCCGTCCCGCTCGAGGGCCGCCTCCCGGCCCACCTCGAGCCCGCGCAGCTGGTCGGCCGTGAGGCCGGCGGCCGCGGCGGCGATCTGCGGCGTCCGTTTGCCGTACCGCCTGCCCAGCGAGCGGAAGTTGGGCCTCGCCCGCAGCCGGACCAGCTCGGTATCGGAGCTCACGGTGTCGATCGCCTTGACGTTCACCTCGAGCCGGAGCAGCTCGAGCACCTCGTCGAACGCCGCGCCGCGCACCGCTGCCGGCACCGCGACCTGCATCCGAGCGAGCGGCTGGCGCACCGGCAGCTTGCGCTCCTGGCGGGCGCCGTGCGCCAGCGAGGCCAGCCGGCGAACTGCATCCATCGCGCCCTCGAGGGCCGGGTCCTGACGCCGCGCAGTCTCGGGAAACCGGGCGAGGTGCACGGAGGTTCCCGCCAGCGCCCGGTGCAGCCAGTCGCTGGTGAAGGGGGCGGCCGGCGCGAGCAGCCGGCTCACGGTGAGCAGGGTCTCGTGGAGCGTGGCGAGCGCGGCGGGATCGGCCACGCTGTCCACCGCCCAGAACCGCGCTCGGTTGGCCCGCACGTACCACTGGCTCACGTCGTCCACCACGAACTCCATGAGCGCGCGGACGCCGGCAGTGGGATCGTACTGGCCCCAGGCCGCGTGTACCGCTTCGACAGTGGCGTCCAGCCGGCTCAGCAGCCAGCGGTCCACCAGCGGCCGGTCGGCCGGGGCGCCGCCGGGCTTCCAGTCGCCGGCGTAGCCGGCGAAGAATACGTAGCTGTTCTTGAGCGCGTTGAAGAACTTGCCCGTCGCGTCCTTGATCGTGTTGCGGTCGAACCGCTTGGGCAGCCACACCTGGCTCGACGCGAGCAGGTAGAGCCGGACCGTGTCGGCCCCGAACTCCTCGATCATGTCCCATGGGTTCACCACGTTGCCGCGGGTCTTCGACATCTTCTGGCCCTCGGGGTCGAGGACCAGCTCGTTCACAATCACATGGCGATAGGCGGTGCTGTCGAACGCGGTGGTCGCGATCGCCAGCAGCGAGTAGAACCAGCCGCGGGTCTGGTCCACGCCCTCGCAGATGTAGTCCGCCGGGAAGTGGGCCTGGAACTCCGCTTCGTGCTCGAACGGATAGTGCCACTGGGCGTAGGGCATCGAGCCCGAGTCGAACCAGGTGTCGATCACCTCGGGCGCCCGGTGCTTGAGGCCGCCACATTCACAGCGCCAGACGTAGGTGTCGATGTGCGGCTTGTGGGGGTCGAAGTCCGCCGGCAACGGCTGTCCCCAGCGCTGGGCCAGCTCGGCGTAGCTTCCCACCACGTCCACGTGGGACGGGTCGCGGTCGCACACCCACACCGGCAGCGGCGTGCCCCAGTAGCGGTCCCGCGAGAGCGCCCAGTCCACGTTGTTCTCGAGCCATTCCCCGAATCGGCCGGCGCCCACCTCCGGCGGATGCCAATCCACCTGGCGGTTGAGCTCCAGCATCCGCGCCTTCACCGCCGTCGTGCGCACGAACCAGCTGTCGCGCGCGTAGTAGATCAGCGGGCTCGAGCAGCGCCAGCAATGCGGGTAGGTGTGGGTGTGCGCCTGGGTCAGGTGCCAGCGGCCGTCCTGCTTGAGGCGCTGGATGATCAGGTCGTTGGTCTCGCGCGCCGTGACCAGCCGCCCCTCGATGTCGGGCCAGCTGATGCCCACGAGCGTGCCGTCGCTCGCGACCGGCCGGACCAACGCCAGTCCGTGCTCGACGCCGGCCTGGAAGTCGTCCGCGCCGAAGGCGGGCGCCATGTGCACCAGTCCCGAGCCGTCCTCCGCGGTCACGAAGTCGCCCAGCACCACCAGCCGGCTGGCGCGGTCGTCCGGCAGCGGCACGACCTCGAGCGGCCGATGGTAGCGAACGCCGGCCAGCTCGCGGCCCGGGAACGTGCGCAGTGGCCCGATCTCGGCGAAGGTCGGGGCGCCCTTTGCCGAGCTGCTGGGCAGCGCGCCGGCGCGGGCCGTAGCCAGGATGAGGCGCCGATCGCCCACCTGGTACTCCCCGTACTCGAGGTCGGGATGCGCCGCGACGGCCACGTTGGCCAGCAGGGTCCACGGCGTGGTGGTCCAGATGAGCAGCTGGCGCGAGGGGTCGCCGGCCAGCGGGAAGGTCACGTAGACCGAGTTGGTGGTGACCTCTTCGTAGCCCAGGGCGAGCTCGTGGCTCGAGAGCACGGTGCCGCAGCGCGGGCAGTACGGCAGCACGCGGTGGCCGCGGTACAGCAGGTCCTTATCGTGCAGTCGGCGCAGCAGCCACCACACGGTCTCGATGTATTCATTGCTGCAGGTGATGTACGGATGCTCGTAGTCGAGCCAGTATCCGATCCGGTCGGAGAGCGACTCCCAGTCCGACTGATACTTGAAGACGCTCTTCCGGGCGCGGGCGTTGAACTCGGCCACCCCGTACGTCTCGATGTCCTTCTTCCCGCTGAGCTTGAGCTCCTTCTCGACCTCGATCTCCACCGGCAGGCCGTGGGTGTCCCAGCCGGCGATGCGCGTGACCTCCTCGCCCTGCATGGCGTGATAGCGGCAGATGAGGTCCTTGATGGTGCGGGCGAAGACGTGATGGATGCCCGGGCGGCCGTTCGCGGTGGGTGGGCCCTCGTAGAACACGAACGGCTTCCCGCCCTTGCCGGCGTCGAGCGTCCGCTGGAACAGGCCCTCGGCCTTCCACTGCTCGAGCACCTGCCGCTCGAGCCGGTCGGCGCTGAGATCGGGCCAGGAGGGAAACGCCATCAGGACAGCCGCTCCACGACGGTGGCGATGAGCCGCGTCAGGTTGGGCTCGGCGCGGTTGGCGGTCGCGATGATTTTGCCGAGGTCGGCCGGCTCGAGGGCGTCCGGCAGGCATTGGTCGGTGACGATGGAGATCCCCATCGTGCGCATCCCCTGATGGTTGGCCACGATCACCTCGGGCACCGTGGACATGCCGACCACGTCGGCACCCATGGCCCGCAGCATCCGGTACTCCGCGCGGGTCTCGAGGTTGGGGCCGGGCACGGCGACGTACACGCCCTCGCGCAGCACGATCCCGAGCTCGAGCGCGGCGGCACGGGCCAGCGCGCGGAGGTCGGGATCGTACGGTGCCGACATGTCCGGGAAGCGTGGCCCCAGGCGCTCGTCGTTGGGTCCCACGAGCGGGTTGTCGCCCAGCAGGTTGATATGGTCGCTGAGCAGGACCAGGTCCCCGGGCCCCCAGAGCGGATTCATCCCGCCGCAGGCATTGGACACCACCAGCGTCCGGGCGCCGAGCTGGCGCAGCACGCGCACCGGAAAGGTGACCTGCTGGAGATCATACCCCTCGTACCGATGGAACCGGCCCTGCATGGCCACGACCGGCCGGCCGCCCAGGCGGCCCAGCAGCAGCTTGCCGGCGTGCGTCTCGACCGTGGAGAGCGGGAAGCCGGGAATATCGGCATACGGCACCTCGGTCTCCACGGCGACCTCCCGCGCGAGGCCGCCGAGCCCCGTGCCCAGGATGATGCCGACCTCGGGCAGCAGGGCCGCCCGCCGCCGCACCACCTCGGCCGCGGCCTGCACCCGGTCGAACAGCGCTGCCGGCGCCGTCACGCCCGCTCCCCGAACAGCACCGTGCCCAGCCGAATCATCGTCGCCCCTTCCTCCACCGCGACGGGATAGTCGCCCGACATGCCCATGGACAGCTCGGGAAGCCGGTGACCGCGGCGCTCCTCGACGTCCCTCAGCTCGCGCAGCCGCCGAAACGCCCGGCGCTGCTCGCCCGCGTCGTCGGTCAGCGCGCTCATGGTCATGAGCCCCCGCACCTCGAGCGCGGCGAGCCCCCACAAGGTCTCCAGCAGAGCCGGGAGGCCGTCGGGCTCGACGCCGCCCTTCTGCGGCTCATCACTGCAGTTCACCTGCACCAGCACGGCCTGTTGTTGGCCCGGCACGACCCGGCGATCCAGCTCGGCAGCGAGGTCCGCCCGGTCCAGCGAGTGGATCAGCGCGAAACGGCCGGCCGCGTGCCGAGCCTTGTTGCGCTGCAGTGTGCCGATCAGGTGCCAGCTTACCGGCAGGTCCGGCACGGCCGCCTGCTTTTCCAGCGCCTCCTGGACCCGGTTCTCGCCCACTTCGGTGAGCCCCGCCTCCACCGCCGCGCGCACCGCTGGCGGGCCGTGGGTCTTGGTGACCGCCACGATCCGGACGGGGTGCGACCATCCTCCCACGGACTGGTGCCTGGCCACGGTGTCACGCACCCTAGCGAGGTTGCCGGGAAGGGCCGGGAAGTCCATAGCCTTCTAATTTACTTGAGGTTGAGTGGTTATTGCAGTGGCGCGGCAGGCGGTTTCGACGAGGTGTCGCCCTCCAGCGCGACCGAGTCCACGACCGCCTCAAGGGCGGCGCTGAGGTCGCGGCTGCCGGACAGGCTGGCTGACAGTTTGGCCGCCCGCCGCATGCGCGGCAGGTCCCGAGTCTCGGCGTAGGCGTAGACCAGGAGGGCCGGCGGCAGCCCGAGGGTGGCCGCGACACTGGCGCTGGTGGTCTCCAGTTGTTCGGCGCCACGCCGGGGCAGCTCCCCATAGCGATAGGTGTCGAACACCAGGCGCTCACTCGTAGGCACATCGAGCGGGACGCCGGTCAGGCGGTGGAGGTCAAGATCGCCGGCGGTGGTGTCGGGCCGGTGGGGCAGCAGCTCGGAGCCGAGACCACGCTGGACGACGTACTCACCCAGCCCGGCGAAGCTGCGCCCCGCGGTGGCGCCCCAGACGATCGGGCGCCGGCCGAGGTTCTGCTGGATGATGGAGAGGACGAGAATGTCGTTGGGGTACAGGAACGTGCCCTTGGCGAGCGAGCGCGTGAGCGGCCCGAGTCGGATGTCCTGCGGGGTCGAGACGACGTACCCGGCCATCGCGGCGCCGATCATCGAGTCCGTCATCGTGTGGAGCGGCGAGGTCGGGCGCGGGATGATCCGCGACCGCCATGCGGCGGGCAGCGCGGCCTCGTCGAGCGGCCGGGTGGGCGTATCGCGCAGCTGCCGCATGTACCAGTCCGTGTTCGCCAGCGCGAGACACACGACCGTGACGTCCTGGCGGACGCCGGCCACTTCCTGCGCCCACCAGAGCGGGAAGGTGTCGTTGTCGCCGTAAGTGAAGAGGACCGCGTACGGAGGCGCGCTGTTGAGCAGGTCGTAGGCGAAGTCGGCGGCGAGCCGTGCATCGGCGCCGTGGCGGCGTGAGGCGGCTTTCCAGTTGAGCGCCACCGGCACCAGGGCCAGCAGCAGGAGCGCGGGAGTCCAGCGGGCCATGCGGCTCACGCGGGCGGCAACCGCCCGGGCGACCTCCGCGATCCCGATGCCCGCCCACAAACCCCATACGATGAAGCTGACAACGAAGAAGTAGTCCCGCTCGCGCACTTCGTGATCGCCGGGCTCGCGCCAGATGTCGAACCACCGCGCGTAACCCGGACGGAAATTCATGTAGATCACGAGACCGAGCCCGGTCACCAGCCAGAGCATGAACAGCAGCCACCAGCCCGCGCGGTCCTGCCGGCGCTGCGCGATCAGGCCTCGCAGGCCCAGCGAGGCGAACACCAGCGTGACCAGCGTCCGGACCGGGAGCGGCCCGATCATGCCGCCGAGCGATCGGGCCCACTGCCAATCGAACCAGACGAAGTAGTCCCCCAGCTGGACGGCCAGCAGCGTGAGCGACCTTCCCGGGTTGCCGCCGCCCGACGTGACGGTCGGATCGTCCAGCGGCGTCCGGGGTGGGTACTGGGCGCGCCGAATCACCGCCAGAAGGGCATCGAACGTGGCGGGTGCGGCCTCATTAATGGGGGGGTGCTGCGCGGCGCGCAGGTAGAGGTACAGGTACGGCGTGACACCGACCGCCGCAATGACGAGGCTCGCCACGGCGAACCACCCCGCCCCGCCCCGTGCGGCATACCCGGCCGCGATCACGAAGCACACCGCACCGATCGACACCAGGCCCGTGCTGCCGAGCCCGGTCCCGACCAGCAACGCCCATACCCCCGCGACGACTGCGACCTGGCCCCACTCGGAGCGGCGGACCGCCGGGTCCGCGGCGGGCTCGGTCAGCAGCGTTACCGCGAGAAAGGCGACCACCGCGGGTCCGGCCAGCAGCGCCAGCAGGTGGTTGCCGATGGAGATCCCCGCCAGGTACACCACCAGCAGCAGGAGCCGCTCGGCTCGCGCCTCCACCCGGCGCCGGCGCCAGAGCATCGCGGTCCACGCCATCGCCGCGATGGTGAAGGTCGCGACGGCGTAGACCTCGGTCTCGTTCGAGTTCTGCCAGTTGGTGAACGTGAACGCCCCGATGATCGCGGCGGCGGCGGAGATCAGGATCCGGCCGCGGGGCTCGGTGTGCCGCAGCGACTCGTGGACGACGAGGAAGAATCCGCCTGCGCCGGCGGCGCTGAACAGGGCGCTGAGGAGGTTGGTGCGGGCGGCGTACTCGCCCACCGGCACGAGCATGCCCCATACGTGGGCGATCATGACGAACAGCGGCGTCCCCGGCGGGTGAGGCACGCCGAGGGTGCGCGCGGCGGCGATGAACTCGCCGGCATCCCAGAAGGTGACCGTGGGCGCCAGCGTGAGCCCGTAGCCGGCGAGTACGGCCAGGGTCACCGCCGCGGCCGCGCGGTACGGCGCGCGGGACGGCTCGGTCA
>JBOHSB010000189.1:0-20405 GCA_050733015.1 Gemmatimonadales bacterium | reverse complement strand
GGGCCAGCCCGGGGCCGATTCCCTCCGCCACCTGCCGCGAGGTCGTGCCGGCCGGCACCTCACGCACGCTGCCGTCCGGCAAGGTCACCCGGATCGTTGCCGTCGTCGAGGCCGTCATGGGGCCTCGTGCGTGGCCGGCGGCGCCGGCGGGGCGCTGAGCGGGGCGTAGATGAAGAACACGACCAACCCCACCACCAGCACCGCTGCCACCAGCATCCAGCGGACCAGCTCGGGGCCGCGGGCGACTATCCGTTCCTGAGTCATGCGGAGACCTTCGAAGGAGACCGATTCCCTGCGCGTGGTCACTGAAAATGTTAACTTAAACGGATTCCGAATCTTCACGTAAGAGGACGATTCGTGCGCGATCGCGACCGGTTGGGCGGGATACAGGTGATACTCTGGACGGGCCTGGGCCTCGGAGCCGGCCTGGCGACCGGGTTCGTCCTGGGCGAATGGATCGGCGGCGTGAGCCGGCTGCGGGTGACCGGCGCGGCCCGCCGGCTCCGCGAGCCCGCGCCTACCCGCCTCACCACCTCCGCCTCCGCCCGCGCGGTGCTCGCGGCGCTCCAGGCCGAGCCGCGGCTCGCGGGTGTCCCGGTGGACGCCTTGCCGGTGGCCCGCGGCGTGGTCGAGCTGCGAGGCTGGGTGCCGTCCCGCGCGGCGCGGACGCTGGCCGGGCGGACGGCGCTGGCCACGCCCGGCATCGAGAGCGTCATCAACAGCCTGCTGGTGCGCGGCGAGGACGACGTGCAGCGCACCCGGGACACGCGCGCCACCGACCAGAGCGCATGACCGAGCCGCTCGCCCCCCAATACAATCCGTCCGCCATCGAGTCCGCCCTCTACGCCTGGTGGCAGGAGCGCGGGCTGTTCGCGCCCGCCGGTCAGGGCGAGCCCTACGTGGTCATGATGCCGCCGCCCAACGTCACGGCGGTGCTCCACATGGGTCACGGCCTCAACAACACGGTGCAGGACGTGCTGGTGCGGTTCGAGCGGATGCGCGGCCGGAGGGTGCTGTGGCTCCCTGGCACCGACCACGCGGGCATAGCCACCCAGAACGTGGTGGAGCGGCTGCTCGCCACGGAGGGGCTCACCCGATTCGACGTGGGGCGTGAAGCCTTCGTGGAGCGGGTGTGGAGTTACGTGCGCGAGACCGGCGCGGCCATCATCGAACAGCTCAAGGCCATCGGTGCCTCGGCCGACTGGAGCCGGACCTACTTCACGCTGGACGAGGACCTGTCCCGCGCCGTCCGGGAAGCCTTCGTCACGCTGTACGATGCCGGACTGGTTTACCGGGGCCACTATATCATCAACTGGTGTCCCCGTTGCCTCACGGCCCTCTCGAACGAGGAAGCTGAGAAGGAAGAGACCGACGGCAAGATCTGGCATCTCCGCTACCAGCTGGCCGACGGCAGCGGCCACGTGACCGTCGCCACTACCCGGCCCGAGACGATGCTGGGCGACAGCGCGGTCGCCGTCCACCCCGAGGACGAGCGCTACCGCCACCTGGTGGGACGGGAGCTGAGGCTGCCGGTCGTGAACCGCCTGGTGCCCATCGTGGCGGATGACGCCGTCGACCCCTCGTTCGGTTCGGGCGCGGTCAAGGTGACGCCCGCGCACGACCCGGCCGACTTGGAGATCGGCCGTCGGCACGACCTCCCGTCCATCGACGTCATGACCCCGGAGGCCCGGATCAGCCTCGCCGCGCCCGAGCGGTTCCAGGGGCTCGACCGGTTCGAGGCGCGGGCGCGGGTCGTGGCGGAGTTCGAGGCGGCCGGGCTGATCGAGAAAGTCGAGCCCCACCGGCACGCCGTGGGACACTGCTATCGCTGCGCAACCGTGATCGAGCCCAGGCTTTCCGATCAGTGGTTCGTGCGGATGGAGCCGCTCGCCCGGCCGGCGCTGGCCAAGTATCGCGACGGGACCTTACGCTTCATCCCTGAGCGGCGCGGCGACGACTACACCCAGTGGCTCGAAGGGATCCGCGACTGGTGCATCTCCCGGCAGCTCTGGTGGGGACACCGCATCCCGGTGTGGTATTGCGAGTCGGAGCGTTGCGGCCGCGTCACGGTGAGCCGCACCGACATCGAGGCGTGCCCTGCCTGCGGTGGCCCGGTGCGCCAGGACGAGGACGTCCTCGATACCTGGTTCTCCTCCTGGCTGGTGCCCTTCTCGAGCCTCGGCTGGCCCGACCACACCGCCGACCTCAGGACCTTCTACCCGGGGCACACGCTGGTGTCCGCGCCCGAGATCCTGTTCTTCTGGGTCGCGCGCATGGTCATGTCGGGCCTCTACTTCATGGGCGAGGTGCCGTACACCCACATGTACCTCCACGGCACCGTGCGCGACACCCAGCACCGCAAGATGTCGAAGACGCTGGGTAACGGCATCGATCCTCTCGCGGTGGTGGAGCGCTACGGCGCCGACGCCCTGCGGTACTCGCTCGTGGCGGGCATGTCGGTGGGGACCGACGTGATCCTCGATCCCAACGACCTCGAGGCGTCGTTCGCACCCGGGCGCAACTTCGCCAACAAGCTGTGGAACGCGGGGCGGTTCATCCTGTCCAACCTGGACGGTCCTCCGCGTCCGCTGGCGGGCGCGCCGCGCGCGGTGCGCCGGGACGAGCTCACCCTGGCCGACCGGTGGATCATCGCGCGCTGCGACGCCACTGTCCGCGAGGCCACCGACGCCTACGAGAAGTTCCGTCTCAACGAGGCCGCCGCCGCGGTGTATCGCTTCCTCTGGAGCGACCTGGCCGACTGGTATATCGAGCAGGTCAAGCCACGCCTCTACGGCGATGTACCCGGTGGCGGCGTCGCCCGGGCGGTGGCCACCCAGACCTTCGACGTGGCCCTGCGCCTGCTTCATCCGGTGATGCCGTTCGTGACCGAGGCACTCTGGCGGCGGTTTCCCGGCCGGCCGGCCGACGCCTCCATCTCCGTCGCGCCGTGGCCGCGGCCCGACCCGCGGGCGGCGGACCCAACCGCGCTCGCCGACTTCGGGCGGGTGCAGCAGGTGGTGGGCGCCATCCGGGGCATCCGGGCCGAATACGGCGTGCAGCCGGGCCAGACCGTCCGCGCCTACGTGAGCGTGGACGGCCGCGAGCCCGCCGCGACGCTCGAGCGCGAGCGCGGGACGATCGTGCGGCTCGCCAAGCTGTCGGAGCTGATCCTGGGCGAGAGCGCCGAGCGGGTCGGCGGAAACGCGGTGCTGCCGGACGGCGCCGCGGTCTTCGTCCCGCTGGGGGACGCGATCGACGTCGGCCGCGAGTGCGGCCGGATGGGCGCCGAGTCCAAGCGTCTCGCCGGGCTCGTGGCCTCGCAGGAAAAGAAGCTCGGCAACCAGCAGTTTGTCGCCCGCGCACCGGCCGACGTCGTCGCGCGCGAGCGCGAGAAGCTGGCCGCCTGGACCGAGCAGCGACAGGTGCTGATGCGGAAGCGCGAGCTCCTGGGGTGCGGGTGACCCGCGGGCCGGAGCGACGTTTCTCGGCCCCCCGGCCCGTTCTCTCCGTCGGCATCGGTCTGTCGCTCCTGTCCTGCGCCCGCATCGAGCCACCGCCTGGCGGTCCGCCCGACACCACGCCGCCACAGCTCATCGCGATGAAGCCGGACTCCTTCGCCCGTCTCCCGAACTTCAAGGGCGACGTCGAATTCCGCTTCGACGAGGTCATCTCCGAGGGCGGGTCGCCCAGTCAGGGCGCGGGCACCGGCGACCTGGAGAAGCTGATCCTCCTCTCGCCGACGACCCGGGTGCCGCAGGTGAACTGGCGCCGCGACCGCATCACCGTCCGCCCGGCGGAAGGCTGGCAGCCCAAGCGGGTATACCGGGTCGAGCTGCTGCCAGGCGTGAGCGATCTCCGGCGCAATCAGAGCAAGCGCGGGGCGGTGCTCACCTTCACCACGGACGCGGAGCTCCCCAACACCACCATCGACGGTATCGTGGTCGACTGGACCACCAGCCGCCCCGCGCCGGCGGCGCTGGTCGAGGCGCTGCTCCTGGCGGATAGCCTGCCCTATCGTGGCCTGGCCGACTCGAGCGGTCATTTCTCGCTCGGACCGCTCCCGGCCGGCGAGTATCTCGTCCGCGGCGCGATCGACCAGAACCGCAATAACATCGCGGACCCGCGCGAGGCGTTCGATACCGTGCGGCTGGCGCACGGAAAGACCGCGGCCGGCGAGCTGTGGGCCTTCGTCCACGACACCACGCCACCGAGGATCCAGGAGATCACCGTCGCCGACAGCGTGTCGGCTACCGTGGCCCTGAGCCAGACCCTCGATCCGCGCCAACATCTTCCCCTCAGCGCGATGACCGTGCGCATCCTGCCCGACTCGACACCCGTACGGGTAACCTCCCTGCTTACACAGGCGGAGGACGACAGCCTCAACCGCCGGGTCTCACCTGCGAAGGACACGCTCGCGGACACCACCCGGAAGCAGCGACCCGGGATCCGGGAGGTACCCGAGGCTCCGCCGGCCAGGGCTCCCGGTCGGGGGGCCCAGCCGCGAGTCCAGCCCCGGGCGCAACCGGAGGCGCTCACCAGCCGGCCGCCGCTCTCCGACAAGCTCGTGGTGCGGGTCGAGCGCCCCTGGGTCCCGGGCGGCAAGTACGAGGTGGAGATCCGGGGTGTGCGCAATACCACCGGCGTGGCGGGCGACGTGCGCGGCGGCTTCACGGTCCCCAAGCCCACCGCCGCCGACACTACCAGGCTCAAAGGCGCCAAGCCCGCCGCCGGCGACACCACCGGGCGCGCGCCGCCTAAGGCGAAGCCGGCGGCGGACTCGCTCAAGCGCGTGCGAGACTCCTTGAGCCGGGCCAAGCCCAAGCCATGAACGACCGCCGGCGGGAGCTGCCTTCGGTGGACCGCCTGCTCCGCGATCCCGACGTGGAGGCGCTGCTGCTCACCGCGCCCCGGGCCGCCGTCGTCGCCGCCATCCGCGAGACCATCGCCTCGGCCCGGAACCGGCGCGGGGGTCCGCCCGAGGACTGGGCCGTCGAGATCCGCGAGCGGCTGACCGACCGCCGCCGCCCGGGCCTCCGCCCCGTGCTCAACGCCACCGGGGTGGTGCTCCACACCAACCTCGGCCGCGCCCCCTTGGCGCAGGCTGCTATTCAGGCCCTGACCGCCATCGCCGGGGGCTACAGCAACCTCGAGCTCGACCTCGATAGCGGCACGCGGGGGAGCCGCACCGATCATTGCCGCGACCTGCTGCGCCGGGTCACCGGCGCGGAGGATGCGCTGCTGGTCAACAACGCCGCGGGCGCCCTGGTGCTGGCGCTCAACGCGCTGGCCGCCGGGCGCGAGGTCTTGATCTCCCGCGGGGAGCTGATCGAAATCGGCGGCTCCTTCCGCATTCCCGACATCATGGCGCGGAGCGGAGCGCGGCTGCACGAGGTGGGCACCACCAACCGCACGCACCTGGACGACTACCGCCGCGCGCTCGGCGCGGACACCGGCGCCGTCCTCACCGTGCATCGCTCCAACTTCGAGCAGCGCGGCTTCGTCGCGTCGCCCGAGCCGGCCGGTCTCGCCGAGATCGCGGCGGCGGCAGGCGTTCCGTATCTGTTCGACGTGGGCAGCGGCCTCCTGGCGGACCTGTCCCCCTGGGGACTGACCTCCGAGCCGCGCGTCGCCGATGCGCTGGCCGCCGGCGCGGGCGTGGTGGTCTTCAGCGGCGACAAGCTGTTGGGTGGGCCGCAGGCGGGGTGCCTGGTGGGAAGACGCGCCTTGATCGCCCGCTGCCGCGAGAACCCGTTCGCGCGGGCCATGCGCGCCGATAAGCTGACCCTGGCCGCGATGGAAGCGACCCTGGCGCTCTACGACGAAGCCGAGAACGCGGTCCGCGAGATCCCGGTGCTGCGGATGCTCACGCTCGATGCCGGCGAGCTGGGCGCTCGCGCCACTCGACTGGCCGCGGCTTGTCCCGCGGAGCTCCACCCGGCGCTGGTGCCGGGAGAGTCGGCCGTGGGCGGAGGCTCGTTTCCCGGCGTGGTGCTGCCGACCACCCTCGTGAGCCTCGACCCCGGCCCGCTCGGCGCGGACGGGCTGGCGCTGCGGCTGCGGCTGGGTGACCCCGGGATCGCGACCCGCGTGGCGGGCGGCCGCGTCCTGCTCGATCCGCGCACCCTGCCCGAGGACGCCGGACCCGAGCTCCGCCGCGCGCTCGCGCTCGCGCTCGAGGCGTGAGCGGCCGACCGGCGGTGTTCCTCGACCGGGACGGCACGCTGATCGAGGACCGGCACTACCTGCGGGACTCCGACCAGGTCGCCTTGTTGCCCGGCGCCGCAACGGCAGTTCGGCGGCTGGCCCGCGCGGGCCTGCCGGTCGTCGTGGTCTCCAATCAGTCGGGCATCGCGCGCGGGCTCCTCACCGAGGACGACTACCTCGCCACGACGCAGCGACTCGATGCGCTCCTGGCCGCGGATGGTGCTCGCCTTGCCGGCCACTACCACTGCCCGCACCTCCCCGAGATATCGGGCCCCTGCGAGTGTCGGAAGCCCGGCCCGCTGCTCTACCGGCGGGCGGCGGCGGACCTCGATATCGACCTCACCCGCAGCTGGTGGGTCGGCGATCGAGTGCGGGACATTGTCGCCGCGACCGGCTTCGGCGGCCGAGGCATCCTGGTTCTGACCGGCCAGGGTGCCGGCGAGGCGGAGGCCGCCGCCGCCCGGGGCTGGCCCGTCATGACCGACTTGGCCGCCGCCGCCGAGCTGATCCTGCCTCGAGGGGCATAGCCCCACCGTCAGCATTTCCCTGCGTGCGGCCTAGGATTACTTTCCCCGGCCATGACGATGCGCGTGGCCGTGGCCGTCTCGGGGCGCGGCAGCAACCTCGAGGCGCTGCTGCGTGCCCTGGGAGCCGACGCCCCGGCGCGGGTGGTGCTGGTGCTGAGCAATCGGGCCGACGCCGCGGCGTTGGAGCGCGCCCGCGCGTACGGCGTGGCGGCCGAGGTGCTGCCCGATCCGGCCGACGGCGCGGACTGGCAGGAGCGACTGGCGCGCCATCGGGTGGACCTGCTCGTGCTGGCCGGCTATCTCAAGCTCGTCCCCGCCGCCGTCATCGCCCGTTTCCGCGACCGCATCCTGAACGTGCACCCGGCCCTCCTCCCCGGCTTCGGCGGCCGCGGGATGTACGGCCACCATGTCCACGAGGCCGTCCTCGCGAGCGGGGCGCGCGAAAGCGGCGCTACGGTGCATCTGGTGGACGAGGTCTACGACCGCGGCCGGGTCCTCGCGCAGGGACGGGTGGCCGTCCTGCCGGACGATACGGCCGAGACGCTGGCCGCGCGCGTGCTCGCGGTCGAGCATCGCCTGCTGCCGGCCGTCGTCCTGGCGGCCGCGGTGGCCGGACACCCCGTGCCGCTTCCCGAAACCGTGGAGTCCACCTCGTGACTGGCTCGTCATGCCGCGCGCGCTGATCTCGGTCAGTGACAAGCGGGGCGTCGTCGCATTCGCGCAGGGCCTCACCCAGCTCGGCTGGGAACTCATCTCGACCGGAGGCACGTCCACCGCGCTCCGCTCCGCCGGCATCGCGGTGACGTCGGTGGACGAGGTGACCGGCTTCCCGGAGCTGCTCGACGGCCGGGTGAAGACACTTCATCCCGCCGTGCATGGCGCCCTGCTCGGCCGGCGCGACATGCCGGCTCACATGACCGCGCTCCAGGAACGGGGGATCGTGCCCATCGACCTGGTCGCGGTCAATCTGTACCCGTTCCAGATGACCATCAGCCGTTCCGGCGTATCGTTCGAGGACGCGGTCGAGAACATCGACATCGGCGGACCATCCATGTTGCGGTCCGCGGCCAAGAACCACGAGTTCGTGCTGCCGGTGGTGGACCCCACCGACTACCCCAAGGTCCTCGAACTGCTCCGCCGGAACGGGCTGACGCCGGCGGTCCGGCGCGACTTCGCGGCCAAGGTCTTCGCCCACACGGCGGACTACGACGCCGCCATCGCCGGCTACCTCACGCCGCAGGAGGAAGGGCTGCCCCGGCGGCTGAGCATCGCGATGGAGCGGACCCAGGCGCTCCGCTACGGCGAGAACCCCGTTCAACGGGCCGCCCTGTACGTCACGGAGGAGCCGCGCGGCATGCGCGACCTCACCCAGCGCCAGGGCAAGGAGCTCTCGTTCAACAACCTGCTGGACATCGACGCGGCGATGGCCGCCGTGGCCTGCTGGAGCAACCGCCCCGCCTGCGCCGTGATCAAGCACACGACGCCGTGCGGCATGGCGGTGGGCGGCTCCGCCGTGGACGCGTTCCACAAGGCGCGCGCCACCGACGCCGGGTCCGCGTTCGGCTCGGTCATCGCGTTCAACACGGTGGTAGACCGGGCGACGGCGCAGGCCATGAGTGACCTGTTCGTCGAGGTGGTGGTCGCGCCCTCGTTCCACGACGAGGCAATGGCGGTGTTCGCGGCCAAGAAGGCGCTCCGCGTCGTGGAGCTGCCGGTGAGCCGCGGCTTGGGGTCGCTCGACTACAAGCGGGTCCGCGGCGGGTTCCTGGTTCAGGACCTGTTCCAGTTCGATCCGTCCGACCACGACTGGACGGTCGCGACCGACCGCCAGCCCACCGAGCGGGAATGGAACGATCTCCGCTTCGCGTGGGCCGCGGTGGCCTCGGTCAAGTCCAACGCCATCCTCCTGGCCCGCGAGGAGGCGGCGGTCGGCATCGGCGCGGGTCAGATGAGCCGGGTGGACAGCGTGTTCCTGGCCGTCCACAAGGCGCGCCAGGCGGGACACGACCCCGCCGGCACCGTCCTCGCGTCCGACGGCTTTTTGCCCTTCGCCGACAACATCGAGCTCGCCGCCGCCGCCGGGATCACGGCCGTCATCCAGCCTGGCGGCTCCGTGCGCGACGCGGAAGTCGTCGAGACGGCCAATCGCCATGGCCTCGCCATGGTGATGACGGGCCGCCGCCAGTTCAGACACTAGCCCCGAGTCTATGACCGAGACCTCGCAGGAGCGCCCGCCGTACCTCTGGGCGGTGGCCACGTTCGTCGTCGTGCTGGTGATCTACCTGGTCACCCTCGCCCCCACGACGGCGTTCTGGGACACCTCGGAGTACATCGCCGCCGCCAAGGTGCTGGGGATTCCCCATCCACCGGGCAATCCGCTGTTCGTCATCCTGGCCCACACCTTCGGCCTGCTGCCGCTGGCGGCGTCGTACGCGGAGCGGGTGAATCTGTTCGCGGCTACGACCAGCGCCGCCGCGGCCGGTTTCTGGTTCCTGGTCGCCGAACGATGGCTGCGTGGCATCGTGCAGCTGCGGTGGGCCCGGTACGCGGCCGCGTTCGCCGGGGTCCTGGTGAGCGCCACCTCGTGGACCGTGTGGAACCAGAGCACGGTGAACGAGAAGGTGTACACCGTGTCGCTCCTGTCGATCGCGCTGGTGATGTGGCTGGTGGTGCGCTGGGGCGACGACGAGCCGGGGCCGCACCGGGACCGGTGGCTGGTCCTCATCGCCTACGTGATGGCGCTCTCGTCGACCAACCACCTGATGGGCGTGCTGGCGGGACCGGCGCTGGTGGTGTATGTGCTGTGGACCGACTGGCGGGTGGTCACCCGGCCCACCGTCATCGTGGGGGTCCTGCTGGCCGTCGTGGTCGGCGTCTCGCTCAACTACCTCTGGCTGCCGATGCGCGCGGCCCAGTATCCGGCCATCAACGAGGGCGAGCCGATCGGCTTCTTCAGCCAGGCGCTCAAGGACGTGCTCAACCGGGTCCAGTACGGGAAGCCGCCGATCACGGAGCGGCAGGCGAGCTTCGCCGCCCAGCTGGGGACCTTCTGGCAGTACTTCACCTGGCAGTTCGCGCGCGACTGGGGGCGGCTGTCGGGCGTGGCCACCGCCGTCTTCGCCGTACTGGGGCTGAGCGGGCTCGGCGCCCTGTGGAAGTCGGACCGCCGCGCCGGGGTCGCGGGCGTGGCCCTGCTCGGCACGCTCTCGGTAGGCCTCGTCTTCTACATGAACTTCAAGTACGGCTTCTCGCAGTACCCCGACCAGGCCAACCTGCCCCGCGAGGTGCGCGAGCGGGACTACTTCTTCGTCGGATCGTTCGCCGTGTTCGGCGCGTTCGTGGCCTGCGGCTTCGGCGCAATGATGCAGGGCATCGTGGACGGCCTGCGCGATCGGGGCTCGCCCAGGGCCCGCTGGGCGGCGGCCAGCTCGGTGCTCCTGCTGGCGCTGGTTCCCCTGTTCGGGAACCACGCGACCGCGAGCCGGGCCCACGAGACCATGGCCCGCGATTTCGCCTACGACATGCTCAACAGCGTGGAACCCTACGGCGTGCTCATCACCGCGGGGGACAACGACACCTTCCCGCTGTGGTACGCGCAGGAGGTCGAGGGGATCCGGCCCGACGTCACCCTCGCCAACCTGTCGCTGATGAACACCGACTGGCATCTGCGGCAGCTCGCGCGGCGCCAGACCCCGGCGTTCGATCCCGCCCGCGCCGACTCGATCTGGCGCCGGGTCCCCATCCCGCCCCGCCCGACCACGCCCGCGCTCAAGCTCAAGATGGCGGAGGTGGACAGTCTTCCCGAGGCCATGCAGGTGCCGGCCAAGGGCGGCGTCGCGCTGGACAGCATTCAGGTCCGCTTCGGCCAGGACGTGCTGCTGCGCCAGGATCTCGCGACCATCTTCCTGATTCGCGACAACATGGGCGTGCGTCCCCTCTACTTCAGCTGGAGCGACGGCGGCTACCCGGATCAGACCCTCGGGCTCAGCCCGTACCTGGTCTCCCAAGGCTTCGTGCGGAAACTGAATCCGACGACCGTGCAGCCCAACGATTCCATCGTGCTGAGCCAGGGGCTGGGATACCTGGACTTGCCGCGGAGCAACAGCCTGTTGTGGGAGGTCTACAACTGGAAGACCGCCACGCGCGCCCGGCCGTACGGCTGGGTGGACCCGCCCTCGGGGTCGATCCTGCAGCTCTACGCCGTGGTGTACGGCGGGGTAGCGCGCGCGTACGAGGCGGCCCGAGACACGGTCCACGCCCAGAAAGCCGATTCGATCGCTCGCGAGGTCAACCGCGAGCTGGGTGGCAGGGCGTTGTTCTAGACGGAAGGACGGAAAGACGGAAGGAACGCCTGGGCGCCTGAGCGCTCGGCGGCCGCTTCCTTCTTCCGTCTTTCCGTCCTTCCATCCTTCCGTCGTTCCTTGACGGACCCGCTGTCGGGCCGTAGCATGGGCGCCAATGCTCACCAGCCTGGGTGTGGCGGGCCTGCTTGGCATCCTCGGCACCTTCGCCGCGGTGCTGTATACCGTCGTCCTGGCATTCGGGGGCGCGCCGGGGTCGGTGCTCACCATTCTCGGTACCCGGTACGACAAACGCGGCCTGATTGCGACAGGCGCGGCCCTCTCGTTTCTGGTGGAGGCCTACCTGCTGCTGGCCTTCGCGGCGCTGGTCGTCCGCTTTGTCGACGCCTTCCTCACGCCCCGGCCCTACGCTCCGGCATGGCCGCTCTGGATTGTGGGCTGGTACCTCGCCACGGCGCCGGTCCTGTTCGGGGGGAAGCGCGCGCCCGGCGCCGCCGCGCGCGACGCGGCGGACACCGCGTTCGCGTTCGCGCTGCCCGTCGCGGCCATCGGCTTCTGGGTGTTTGTCATGTGGCGGCCGGTGCTCGAGTGGGGCTGGGGCTGGATTCCAGAGTTTCAGTTCTAGGGCCGAGGTCGCCGCAGAACGTTCCTCACCCAGCACAGCTACCCCGCTTGACTAATCAACCTTTGTTGATATATTGACCGCCATGGCCATTGGCGCACAGACCAGCCCGCTTCGAGCCGCCCAGCTGTTCCACGCTCTGTCCGATCAGACGCGGCTATCGATCCTGCAGCGCCTGCGGCTGGGAGAACGCTGTGTCTGCGATCTGACCGACGCCCTGGATGCCGCCCAGTCCCGGCTCTCCTTCCACTTGAAGGTGTTGAAGGAGGCTGGGCTGGTCTCCGATCGCCGGGAGGGCCGCTGGATGTACTACACCCTGAACGCCGACGCGCTGGCCGAGGTCGCCGGGCTGGTCGACACCATGGCGTCCGCCCCCTCGGCGGCGGAGCGCCGGAACGGCTGTTGCTGACGCGCGCCTTTTTTTCAGAAACACATCAACTATTTTTGATGAGGGTCCAAATGAGCAGCCAGGAGATCAAGACCACCGTTCGCGAACGGTATGGCAAGGCCGCCTTGCAGGTCGGCGCGGGCGCCAAGTCGGGCTGTTGCGGCGGCACGTGTGGGGTCGGCGCCGCCGATCCGATCACGTCGAACCTGTACACCGCCGCCGAGACGGCGTGCCTCCCGGAACAGGCCGTCCTCGCCTCGCTGGGTTGCGGCAATCCCACCGCGCTGGCCGACCTGCACGAGGGCGAGGTGGTGCTCGATCTAGGCTCCGGCGGTGGCATCGACGTGCTGCTCTCGGCCCGGCGGGTCGGCCCCACGGGCAAGGCCTACGGGCTCGACATGACCGACGAGATGCTGGATCTCGCCCGCGAGAATCAGCGCATGGCGGGCATCGAGAACGCCGAGTTCCTCAAGGGCGACATCGAGACGATCCCGCTGCCGGACGTCTCGGTGGACGTGATCATCTCCAACTGCGTGGTCAACCTGGCGGCCGACAAGCGGAAGGTGATCACCGAGGCGTTTCGGGTGCTCAAGCCGGGTGGCCGCTTCGCGGTGTCGGACGTCGTGGTGCGCGGCAGCGTTCCGACCGAGGTCCGGACCAGCATGGAGCTGTGGGTGGGCTGCGTCGCGGGAGCGCTGACCGAGCAGGAGTTCCACTCGCTCCTGTGGGAGACGGGGTTCGAGCAGATCGACATCGAGCCGACCCGGATCTACGAGTTCGAGGATGCCAGGGCATTCCTCTCCGGGGCGGGCCTGGACACCGAGGTGCTCGCCCGGGAGGTGGGAGGCCGGGTCATGGGAGCCTTCATCCGCGCCCGCAAGCCCGTCAGGGTCGCATGACCGGCACCGCCGGCGCTCAACGGCGCCCGATCGTCCGGCCCGCCGGGGAGAGCGACTACTGGGCGGTAGCGGAGCTGCTGCGTGCCGCGGGGCTTCCGCTGGCGGGCGTCCCTCCATCACTCACGGACTTCTATGTGGCGGAGGAGCGTGGCCGGGTGCTCGGCGCGGTCGGGCTCGAGGTTCATGGCGGGGATGGCCTTCTCCGATCGGCGGTGGTCGATCCGGCGGCGAGGAGCACCGGCATCGGCCTCACGCTCGTGGATCGCATCCTGAGTCATGCCCGTGAGCGAGGACTGGGAGCCGTGTACTTGCTGACCACTACCGCCGAGGGCTACTTCCCCCGGTTCGGATTCAGCCGGATCGCCTGCGAAGAGGTACCTGATCCGGTACGGGCGTCCGTGGAGTTTCGCGAAGCGTGTCCCGCCTCGGCCGTGGCGATGCGCAAGCGGATGTCAGACGGCTAGCCGAAGCGGGATGGCGGTGTCAACATGGATGCGAACAATCCGACGCCCGTCCACGAGGTGGCGACCATCGGCACCAGCGCGGCCCGTGGTGAAGCGGGCTCATGAGATACGCCCTCATCTCCGACCTCCATGCAAACCTTCCCGCCCTCGAGGCGGTGTGGGCGGACATCACGCGGCGGGATGTAGGAGCGGTGTACCACCTTGGTGATCTGGTGGGCTACGCGCCATGGCCTGACCAAACCGTGGCGATGGTTGCCGCCAACGGCATCGCCGGGGTCGCAGGCAACTACGACTCGACGGTCGCGACCGGCTACAAGCATTGCGGCTGCCGCTACGAAGACCCGCGCCAGGAGGAGCTGTCCCACCTGAGCTACGACTGGACCCGGCGACACGTACAGGCCCGGACCAAGGCGTACCTGGGCGGGCTGCCAGTCCGGATCGACCTGCTGCCGAACGGCGGCCACCTCACCGGGCCCCGAGTTGTCCTGGTCCATGCGGCGCCGACGCTCAACACCCTCTATTGGAACGAGGACCGCCCCGATGACTTCTGCCTCACGATGGCTCGTCACGCCGGTATGAAGGCGGGTGACGTGATCGCGTTCGGCCACACCCACCTGCCCTGGCATCGCGAGGTCGGCGGGATGCACTTCCTCAACACGGGCAGCGTCGGGCGACCCAAGGACGGGGACTGGCGGGCGGGCTACGTCATCCTGGAGCTTGGGCCCGGGTCGCCGAAGGTGCAGTTCGTCCGCGTCGAGTACGACCTGGAGGCGGCGATGCGCGGCATTCGTGAGAGCGACCTGCCGGACGAGCTCGCGGAGTATCTTCGAACGGGCGGCCGGCTCCCGGCCGCGTCCAGCCCCAGCGGCTCCCAGGCCGCGTCACGAGAGTCGAGGGCCCCGTGAGCTGGCTCTTTCCCGACGAGCGGAAGTTCTTCGACGACTTCAGCGGGATCGCCGCTCGACTGACCGTGGCGGCCACGCTGCTGGAGCAGGCGCTCGATCAGCCGGCGCGGTTGCCCGAGCTGAGCGCGCAGATCGACCGCGTGCAGCACGAGACGGACCAGGCCGCGCACGATCTCGATCTCAATATCGACAAGCTGTTCATCCCCCCGATGGACCGGGAAGACATCCACCTCCTGTCCATGCGCCTCGGCTACGTCGCCGACTTCATCGGCGGCACCGCCAGGCGCGCCATCAGCCTCAGGGCGACGACGCGCCGTGAGCCCGCGGTGGCGCTGGCTCGCATCATCGTCCGGGCTGTGCACGAGATCGAGGGGGCGGTCAGGAACCTGCGCAGCGGCGAGGAGGTGCTGGCCCGGTGCCGGGAGATCAAGCGAGCCGAGGAGGAGGGGGACGCGGCCTGGGAGGCCGCGGTGACGGACCTGTTCGCCGGCAGTCCCGATCCGATAGAGGTGATCCGCTGCAAGACCCTGTACGACCAGCTTGAGGATACCCTCGACGCCTGCGAGGACGTGGCGAACGAGCTGGAGACCATCACCGTCAAGCACACCTGAGCCCCCGGGGTGAACGCCCACACGGGCGTCCTCACGGCCGCTTGCAGCTCCGCTTCGGCGTCGCGGCTGCCATGGCGGCCACGCTCTTGAACGCATCCTGATTGGCGGTCTTGGACATGAAGGTGTTGCTGTACTGCCACATCATCAGGAAGCACCCGTAGGGCAAGAGCGCCTTGGCCCAGGTCTTCATCTGGTCCGGCGTCATCGTGCAGTTAGGATAGCGGGTGCCGGGATCCCCTTGCGTCGGGCCCGCGCAATCCCAGCGGCCGTCGGTTCTGTCCTTCACCCCACCGTTCAGGATGTTGAGGGCCAACGCCGGCGTCGCGCCCTCGAGCTTGGCCCGGGCCAGCACGGTGTTGCGCCAGGCGACGATATCCCCCGACGTGATGTACCAGGCGTACAGGTAGCGCACGTAGTCGACCTTCGTGTAGCGCTCCGATGAGCGCCACTGGTACCCGGGCGGGCCATGATTCACGCCGACCGGCAACGTCGGAAAGATGTTCTTTACGTACACGGCCATCTGATCGATCATCGGCTTGGTCAACACCGTGCCCCATTGCGCCGTCTCGGGCTCATCGATCAGCTGGTTGCCGATGACGGTTCCGTCAGCTACCGCCGCCGCAATGGCGGCCTTGAGGTTGGTCTTGTTGTACCGGTTCATCGCGTTCTTCCACTTCGTCATATCGAACTGACCGTTGGTCGTATAGTCGGTCGACGACCCGCCCGTCAGCGCGAGCACCAACCGGTGCCCCTTGCTACGCGCAGCATTGATCTGGAGGATGAGGGTGTCAGCATTGATGTAGTTGGTGCTGGCCGTGAACGGCTGCGGGCCCCAGTTGACCTTGTTCAAGGTCCACAGCCCGACCGCCCCGTAGGCCAAGCCGCTGTACGTCACGGAGGCCTCGCCCGTCACCGCGGTCGACCCGACCGCGGGTGCGTCACCGTCGTTCGCGGCAACAAGTGGTGCACTATCCGGGCTACAGCTCGCGCCGAAGAGCACGGCGCACACGGGCAGCATCAGGAATCGCAGTCGGGTTGAGTCGCCTGCGTCTCGGCATGCCCGAATCATGGTGGTGCCTCTCTTGGGTGGCTCAGGCTGGCGGCGCGTGCAAACGGCGAAAGGCCGGCGCGTGGGGGGTCGTGCCGCCGAATATTGCAGTGCCTGGCGGCCGTGCGCCAGCATTGGTCCGGTGATGATCCGCGTGGCGGGCGACGTCGGCCGCTTTCGCAACGGGCTCGCTGGAAGGGGGGAGACTCGGTTCTAGAACCACTTCACCGGGCGGGTTGTGTAACTCACAGGGATATATGACTTTTGTAGCCTTGGGCGTGGTGGCCGAGCGGTTGAAGGCAGCGGTCTTGAAATTCGTTCTCGGATTTCTAGCTGGAGCACGGTAGTCATGCGGAGGGCCGACAGGTCGCCTTCTAGGCGGTGTCGGCCCGTTTCCTTGACGGGTAGGTACGCGCGAGTCTTCTACGTTCCTGCCGGTCCATCCACGATATCATCCCCGGTCGTATCCTTTTTGGTTGTCTGCACGTCGTCCGGTCCCTGGTGATCGGTGCCAACCTCCTTGTCCTGAGCTATGGCCACTCCATCGGCGCTGGTGATCGTCACCCTGACCGTCCCCTGTGCTTCAGCCAAACCCGGCAGGGCTTCGGGGGGAGGATCGGTCGTTGGATTCCCGAACAGGATCTGCCGCTGGTCCGCCTGCAGAATCTGATGGGGCACGCGACACCGGCCGTCACGATGCGGTACATGCGCCATGCGCCGGATGGAGATTTCGTGGCAGACGCTGCCTAGTGGCCCAGAGCATGAGCGGTAATAAGCGTCGGGAGCAGGAGGCTCGGGTGGAGCTTGGTCGGGGCATGCTTGGCTTGGCTTGATTCCGACCAGGGGCAATCCCGCGAGTCGCGGAGCCCCGGATCACTGCAGGACGTTGCAGTAGTCGGGACCCGCCCGACTGGCAGGTTCCCGCCATGTGACCGAGATTAACTCCTTCGGTCAGCCCTCTCCCGGTGGTGCCCCGGAGACATTGGTATGCGGCGCTCGCCTCCCTGTCCGGTCTCGCTTGTATTCGCAATGGCCTATGCTCTCGCAGCGTGCGGCGGCGGCGATGGAACCACCCAGCCGGGGCAGCCCGGCCTTGAGGTAACGGCGAGCACCACCGGTGACAACTTGGACCCCGATGGCTATGTAGTCATCTTCGACGCTCAGATCCCGGGTGAGCCTGTCGCGACCAATGGCACCGTCGTGTTTAACGATCTGACCCCTGGGCTGCACTCGCTCCAGCTGACCGGTCTAGCGCCAAACTGCGTTACGGACACCTTGCGGGATGTGACAATTCCAAGCGAAGGCACCGCCCAGGCGACGTTCAACGTCACCTGTGTGGGGCCAAAGCCATTCGACATCGCGTTCACCGAACAGAATCAATCCGCTAGCGATATCTACCGGATCAACGCCGGTGGTACGGGTCTGACTCAGCTCACGCATGACGGCCTCAGCCGATATCCGGCCTGGTCGCCCGATGGCACGAAGATCGCATTCGAGCACTTCAAGAATCCGCAGCCCGACATCTACGTCATGAATGCCGACGGCAGCGATCCGCATCTCCTCATCGCGGACGCCTTCGAGCCCGCATGGTCAGCCGATGGTACCCGCCTCGCGTTCGTGCACCTGACCTTTGGTATCCAGACTCTCGCCCATGTGATGATCGCAGGGAGCGACGGTTCGAATCCGGTGGAAGTGATGAACGTAGAGGCGATGACAGCGCAGCCCGCCTGGTCGCCGGACGGCACCACATTGGCGATAACGCCACGCGGATCGATCCTCGCACCACTAGAGCTTGTGGCTGCGCAGGCCGGGGCACAACCGACCCCGCTCAATGTCGACCAAGGGGTTCCTCGCGCGCCGTCCTGGCTGCCCGATGGGTCAGCGCTGGCCTTCACGTTTGGCCTGTACGGGCGAGACAACGCTGACATCTATCTCATCAACCCGGATGGGAGCGGCCTTGTGCCCTTCTCGGCCACTGGCCTGAATGAGTTCGATCCGTCATGGTCGCCCGACGGCTCCAACCTGGCGATGATCATGGGTGTGCCGGGCACGTTCGAATCAGATCTGTACGTCCAGAGTCGTGATGCCTCGACGGCCCGACGCTTGACCACAGACACGAACCTCAAGGGCCGACCGACCTGGGGTCCGGCCCAATAGACCCGCGTGGTCCAACGCCGCCTTGGTGGGCCGACCTAAGCGCTTTCCACGACCGAGTCGGCCTCGTCTGCGACCGGCGCTGAGTCCCGCCATCCACGAAATCATCCACGTTCCACCGGCAGCCGCCTCAAGCACTAGAGCACTTCCCTTGAACAAGCTATTGGACGGTAATACGTTGCACGACCAAGGCGTGGTGGCCGAGCGGTTGAAGGCAGCGGTCTTGAAAACCGCCAAGGGGGAAACTCCTTCGTGAGTTCGAATCTCACCCACGCCGCTGACCTTCTAGCCCCGGAGTTGCTCCCGATGTCCACCAGCCTCAATTCGTCCCCGTCCTCCATGACCGGCCTCGGCCCCGCCACGCACGCCGCCCTCCGCATCGGCGCGGGGCTCCTGTTCATGCAGCATGGCGTTCAGAAGTTGTTTGGGTTCTTCGGTGGGGTGGGGCCGAACGGCGGGTCGGTTCAGCTGATGTCGCAGTTCGGGCTGGCAGGCGTGCTGGAGACCTTCGGATCGTTGCTGATCGTGCTCGGCCTGCTCACCCGCCCGGTGGCGGCCTTGCTGGCGCTCGAGATGCTCGTGGCCTACTTCCAGGTCCACTTCCCGCAGGGGGGCATGCCGATCGAGAATCGGGGCGAGCTTCCCCTGCTCTTCATGTTCGTCTGGCTCTTCTTCGCTGGGAACGGCGCGGGCCCCGCCAGCCTGGACGCGCGGCGCGGGCGCTGACGCAGCCTCAGCGCCGGATCCCGAACCCCATCCATTCCTGCCGCGGCTCGCTCGGGGAGCCCCTGGCTCATCCGACGCGGTCGAGCACTGGAGGGCGTCGCTCGGCGATCTCCGTCTCGAGATCGACGGTGGACCGGCCTCCGACGTAAGTGCGGTACCAGACTTCGGCGCTGAGGAGCAGCCAGATCCGGTTGCCGTGGTCGCGCCGGCGCGACAGGTGCTCCTCGACCAGCCGCCGCACCGTCGCACCCTCGAGATACCCGTCGCGCACCAGCTCGCTGCCGAGCAGCAGGTTCGGCGCCAGCGATCGCACCTCTTCCTCCATGATGTACATGAGCGGCGACGCGAAGCCCTGCTTCTTCCGGTCCAGCACCTCGCGCGGCAGATAGCGCTCACCCAGGCGCCGTTCCAGATGCCGCAGCTTGCCCGGCCCCCGCACCTTGAGCCGCACGGGCACGCGGGCCATGAACTCCGCGAGCCGGGGGTCGAGGTACGGCGAGCGGGCCTCGAGGCTGTACGCCATGGTCGCCCGGTCGACGATCATGAGCGACTGCCCCGGCAGCCGGGACATCACGTCCACGTACATCATCCGGTCCACCGCCTCGGTGGCGTTCGGCGCCTCGTACAGGTCCAGCAGGCACGCCTCCGGCCGGCGTCCCTCGAGCTTGGCCCGGAAGGCCGGCGTGTACAGCTCCGCCCGGTGGGCCTCGTTGAACCAGAAGTACTGCATGCTGGCCGCGTAGCGCTCGCCCCCGGTCTTCCGGGCCATCTGGTCCACCCAGCGGAGCTTGTGGGTGAGGCTCTTGAAGGTGAACTGATCGGGCAGCCGGTGGAGCACGTGGTCCGACACCAGGTCCCGGACCGGAGCCGGCACCAGCCGGTAGGCATCGAGCCAGCGGTCGGCGGCGTAGCGGTCGTAGCCGCCGAACAGCTCATCCCCGCCATCACCTCCGATCACTACCTTGACGTGCCGGCTCGCGAGCTCGGCCACTTGATAGGCGCACAGCGACAACGGATCGGACGGCTCGTCGAGATGCCAAACGAGCTCAGGCAGCATTGAGACCAGGCTCGGTACCACGGTCTGCTCGTGATGCTCGGTGCCGCACTCGCGCGCCACGACCCGGGCGAACGGCGCCTCGTCGAAGCGCTTATAGGCTAATCCCAAGGTGAAGGTCGGCAATCGCTCCACCCTGATGCGTTTGGCTAACATTGCCACCAACAAGCTCGAGTCCAACCCGCCGCTGAGAAATGCCCCAACGGGCACGTCGCTGACCAGATGCAGTCGCAGCGCCTCCTCAATGCGTTCTTCGAGCGCGTCGATCAGCTGCGCCTCCGAGCCCTCGAGCTTCGGTGCAAAGCGCAGGTCCCAATAGGCGCGAATCTGAGGGGTCGAATCGCGCTCCAGCACCAGCATGTGTCCCGGCGGTAGTTTTTCCACGCCACGGAACATCGTCAGAGGCGGCGCAATCAGCCGTAGCGCGAGAGATTGGTCCAGTGCCGGCAGGTTGAGCTCGCGCAACTTCGGATCAAAGGCCAGCAGCGCCTTGATCTCCGAC
>JBOHSB010000188.1:0-6056 GCA_050733015.1 Gemmatimonadales bacterium | reverse complement strand
GGCCGGAGCACTGTCGGCTTGTGCGCAGGCCGGGACCCCCTGCTCGCCCGCAGCCGGCGCCCGCCCCGATGTGACGCATGGCCGCCGCGCCGAGTCTCCTACAGGTGAGTCCTTCGGACCCCGAGCTCGTCCAGCGCGTCCGTCAAGGCGACCTCGACGCGTACACTTTGCTCATGACCCGTTACCGGCTCCGCTTCGGCCGGTACGCCTACCACCTGCTCGGCAACGAGAGTGACGCCGAGGAGGCGCTGCAGGATGCGTTTACGCTGGCCTACCGTTCCCTGGAGCGCTGCCGGCATCCGGAGCGGTTCGCGGCGTGGGTGTTTCGCATTCTGGTCAACCGCTGCCGGTCACTCGCCACCCGCCGCGGGCGCCATGAGGCGCGGCGGGCGCCGCTCGAGGCGGCCGACGCCGTCGGGGTGGCCCATCCCGCCGAGCGGGACATGCACCGCGAGGAGATCCACCGCGGCCTCGCCCGGCTGGTGCCGGAGCAGCGCGAGGCTTTTCTGCTCAAGTACGTGGAAGAGCTGAGCTACGAGGAGATGGCCCAGCTGACCGGCGCGGGCGAGTCCGCCCTCAAGATGCGGGTGAAGCGCGCCTGCGAGCGGCTGCGGGACCTGCTGAGCGAGTCCTATGCGACCTGACGACGACCTGGACCCGAGCGACCGCGAGTTCCTCGAGCGGATTGCCTCCCCCCTCCGCGACCCCATCGAGCTGTCCGACCGGGTGGAGCGCAAGGTGCTGGCCCGGCTGCGGACGGGCGCGGGTCCGGTGCCCCGCACGCCGTCGCGTCCCCTGATCGCGGCGGCGCTGGCCGCGGGCATCGCGGCGGTGTTCGCGCTCGGCGTGCTCGTGGGACGGCGCACTCCCGGGCCGGCCCTGGCCGAACGCGGGCCCCGCACGATCGAGTTCGTGCTCCGCACCGCGGCCGACTCCGCCGTCACCCTCGTGGGCGACTTCAACGACTGGAACCCGCGCGCCACCCCGCTCCATCCCGGCGCGGGCGGAGTCTGGACGGTGACGGTCCCGCTTCACCCCGGCCGCTACCGCTATACCTTCATCGTGGACGGGAGCTGGCGCCGTGATCCAGCGGCTCCCCGCGCGCTGGAGGATGACTTCGGCACGCCCACCTCCGTGATCACCGTCGCTCAACGATGACTCCATGCTCCGCATGACCTCGCTCATGGTGTGCCTTGCGCTGCTCCGCCCGCTCGCGGACGCCGCCGCGCAGGACCCGCGTCTGGCTGCGCGGCTCGACTCGGTCACCCGGGCTCAGGTCGAGGCCCTGGTGATTTCGGCGCGCGGCGAAGGGCTGCCCACCGAGCCGCTGGTGCAGAAAGCGCTGGAAGGCTCGAGCAAGGGCGCGCCGGGACCGCGCATCGTGACCGCCGTCGAAAGCACCTTCGCCGACTTGCGCCGAGCCCGGCAGGCGCTGGGCCAGCGCGCCGCGTCCGACGAGATCGTCGCGGCCGCCGCTGCGCTCCGGGCGGGCGCCAGCACGACGATGGTGGCAGAGATCCGCCGGGTGTCGCCACGCGGCGGCGTCGCCGTGCCGCTCGCGGTGTTCACCGATCTGGTGGCCGGGGGCATGGCGGTAGCCGCGGCCTGGCGTTCCGTGTCGGAGCTCGCCGAGCGCGGCGGGGACGACCAGGCATTCCTCGATCTGCGCGACCGGCTCCGGCCGGCGGTGAGCTCGCCGTGAGCCGCGCCCTCGCGGTCGCCGCCGCGCTGGTGCTCCGGGCCGGGGCGCTGGCGGCCCTGCAGCTCGGCGGCACGGTGGACCTCGGCGCCGGACAGGCGGCGTGGGACCAGGCCGGCAGCGGCGGCGCGCTCACCCAGGGTGCGCTAGCCGCCAGCTACCGCGCCGGCACCCTGTTCGGCCTCGAGCCCGAGCTACTCGGCGGCGCCGGCCTCAGCAGCGATCCGGCCGAGCGCACCGCGGTACAGTGGGACTTGGGCGGGCGGCTGCACACCCGGGGCGCGGGCACCGGAGCGTGGCTAGGCGCGTCCGTGGGAGGCGCCGGCGTCGGATCGCCAACGTCTCGGCTGACGCGGCTGGAGGGCGGGCTCCGCCAGGCGATCGGTCCCGCGGGACTGCACGTGTGGATGAGCCGCACCAGCTTCGGCGCCGGCACGCTGGGATCGAAGGAGCTCGGCCAAGGCGACACTCTCGCCCTGGCCGACACGATCTCTCGACCGGGGAGCACGTCGGGTCGCCGCATCGCCGAGTACACCGACCTCGGCACCCGCGCGACGGTCGGGCTGGGGAGCTACGAGCTGGGGGTCAGCTTCGTGCGCCGCGTCGGGGGCACCGGCGTGCGCCGAACGGCCTGGGAGGCGAACGGCGTCTGGTGGGTGGCGCCGAGCATCGGGCTGGTGGGTGCCGCGGGCCACTCGCTGCCGCAGTTCGGGCTCGCGGTGCCTGGCGCGCGGTACGGGACCCTGGGCATCCGTCTGGCGCTCGGCGCGGCGCCGCGGGGCAGCCGGCGTGTCCCGCGCGAACCCCCGGCGTCGGCCGCGACCGCGCCGCGCCTCGTGCTGGCCCGCACCGATCGCCTCGCGATCGTCGGCCCGCCGGCCGGCCACGCGGAGGTGATGGGCGACTTCACCGACTGGCAGCCGCGGCCGCTCGAGCCCGACGGCGAGGGCCGGTGGACGCTGCCGGTGTCGCTGAGCCCGGGGGTCCATCATCTGAATGTCCGCTTCGACGGGGCCGAGTGGACCGTGCCGGCGGGGGCCGTCGCGGTGGACGACGGGTTCGGCGGGCGGGTGGGGTTGTTTGTGGTGAGGTAGGACGGAAGGACGGAAAGACGTAAGGACCCGAGGCGATCACGCGTCGTGATCCCGGTCCGGTTACCTCCGCCCGTTCGTCCTTCCGTCCTTCCGTCCTTCCGCCTATTCCGCCTGCAGCGCGATCGCTGGGTCCACCCGCGCCGCCCGCCGGGCCGGCACCCAGCACGCCAGCGCCGCCACCGCCGCGAGCAGGGCGGGCACCGTGACGAAGGTCACCGGATCGGTCGGCGGCACGTTGAAGAGCTGGCGCTCGATCAGCCGCGCCCCGCCGAACGCCGCGGCGAGGCCGACCGCCGTCGCGACCGCCACGATCCGCAGCCCCGACCACAGCACCATCCGCACCACCTCACCTCGCGCCGCGCCCAGTGCCATGCGGATGCCGATTTCGCGCGACCGCTGGGCCACCGCGTACGCCATCACCCCGTAGACCCCGATCAGCGCCAGCACCAGCGCGAGCAGCGCGAACGAGCCGGCCAGCAGCACCGTGAAGCGGTGGGGCGCCACGTCGCGCTCCAGCAGCGAGCGCATCGAGCGGATCTTCCAGACCGGCTGGTCACGGTCCACCGACCAGATCGCCTCCCGGACCGCGTTGCCCATGGCGTCGGGATCGCCCACCGTGCGCGCGGCGACGCTGGAGAAGATCCCCGGGTTCTGCGCCTTGGCCATGTAGAGCTGCGGCGCCACCGGCTCGGTCAGGGTGAACTGCTTGATGGTGGCCGCGACGCCCACCACCGTCGCCACGACGTCCGGCGGGCCGATGACCTTGATCCGCTTGCCGAGCGGCGACTCGCCCGGCCATGCGTGCCGTGCCAGCTCCTGGTTGACGATCACCACCGGCGGCGAGTCCTGCCGGTCGGTCCGGCTGAACTCTCGGCCGGCGGTGAGCGCGATGCCCATCGTGCCAAAGAAGCCGTCGGTGACCTGATTGATCTGGGTGGTCGGCAGCACGTTGTCGGGCGGCGGGGCCTGGCCCTCGGGCAGGTAGCTCGTGGCGCCCCAGTTCCCGCTGAGCGGCACCGAGCCGAGCAGCGCCGCCGAGCGGATGCCCGGCACGGCCCGGATCCGCGCCAGCGCCTGGTCGGCGAACTGCGCGATGACGGTGTCGTTGGCGTACTTGGTGGCGGGGAGACGGAACTCCGCCGTGATCAGGTTGTCGGGGTTGAAGCCGGTCTGCTCCCGCTCCATCTGGAGGAAGCTGCGGGTGAGCAGCGCCGCGCCCACGAGCAGCACGATGCAGAGCGCGAGCTGGATGGCGACGAACGCGTTGCGGATGCGGCCACCGGCGACTCCACCGCCGGAGCCGTCGGCACCGCGGTTCTGCAAGGCGCCGGCCAGGTCGACCCGGGTAGCGAAGCGCGCCGGCACGGCGCCGAAGATCAGCCCGGCCGCGAGCGTGATGCCGGCGGAAAACAGCAGGACCGGCCAGTCGAGTCCGACCTCGCCGAACGCGGGGAGTCCACCGGGCACCGCCGCCACCAGTGCGGCGATGGCCCAGTGCGCCGCCAGCACGCCCACAGCGCCGCCGATGAGCGCGAGCACCACGCTCTCCGTCAGGAGCTGCCGCATGAGGCGGCCGCGTCCCGCGCCGAGTGCGGCGCGAAGCGACATCTCGCGCCGGCGCGACGTGGCCCGCGCGAGCATCAGGTTGGCGATGTTGGCGCAGGCGATGAGCAGGATCAGCGCGACGAAGCCGAGCAGCACCAGCAGCGCCGGCCGCACGGTGCCGACGAGGAAGTCGCGGAGCGACTCGAGCGACGCGTCCAGGCCGGCGTTGCTCGCCGGATACTCGGCCGCGAGCGCCTTCGCGATGGCCTCGACGTCGGCCGCGCCCTGGGCGTGCGACACGCCGGGCTTGAGCCGGCCCACTGCCCAGAACGACGGGTTGGCGCGGGTGAGCCAGCTAGGGTTGGGCGCCGACGTGACCGGGACCCACACCTCGGGCGGGCCGAACGGATCCTGATAGTCCTTCGCGGTTATCCCGATTACGACGTGGGGCAGCCCGTTGAGCACGATGGTCCGCCCCAGCACGCCCGAGTCGGCGCCGTAGCGCGAGGTCCACACCGCGTGCGACAATACCGCCCCCCGCTCGGCGCTTCCCCCGGCGGTCTCCGCGTCGGTGAAGAGCCGGCCCATCGCGGCGTGCGCGCCGAGCAGCCTGAGCGTGTTGGCGGTGACGAAGCAGCCGACCAGACGGTCGGGCTGGCCGGTGCCGGTCAGGTTGATGCTCTGGCAGCGGGCGAGCCCGATGTCGTCGAAGGTCCGGTTCCGCGCCTGCATCTCCCGCAGGTCGAGGTAGGAGAGCATGGCCCGCTTCCCGTCGCCCAGGGAGCCCCACAGAACCGTGAGGCGGCTGGCCTGGGGATAGGGCAGCGGCCGGAGCAGCACGGCGCTGACGGCGCTGAAGATGGCGGTGTTGATGCCGATCGCGAGGATCAGCGTGAGGAGGACGACCGCCGTGAAGGCCGGCGCGCGACGGAGCTGCCGCACCGCGTGCCCGGTGTCCTGCCTGAGCTCGGCCAGATACTCGGTGCGCCGCTCGGACCGCTCGCGATCCAGCCCGATCTTTCGGCAGCTCGCGCTCACGGCGGCCAGGTCGCCGAAACGGCGCAGCGCCTGGGCGCGCGCCTCCTCGGGCGAACGACCCGCCTCGGTCAGCTCGCGGGTGAGCATCTCCAGGTGGAAGTCGAGCTCCGCGTCCACCTGCTCGGCCACGCTGTCGCGCCAGATGCGCGAGCGAAGCTGCCGTCCGAGACCCCGCACCGCCGGCACGGCGTCAGCCCGGCAGGAGGATGGGAGACACCGCCGCCACGAACTGCGCGAACCGCTCGGTCTCGGCCACGAGCTGCTTCCGCCCCTTGGGCGTGAGCCGGTAGAACCTCGCCTTCCTGCCCAGCTCCGACGTGCCCCACTCCGCCTCGATCCATCCCTGCCGTTCCATGCGATAGAGCGCGGGATAGAGGGACCCCTCCTCTACCTGGATGGCATCCCCGCTGGTATCGCGGAGCCACCGGGTCACGGCATAGCCGTGCCGGGGCCCCCACGACAGGGTCTTGAGAATGAGCGCGTCGAGCGTCCCGTGCAGACGGTCCTTGGCGGCGGCTGGCATGATGCAGCCTCTCCCTAGCTGTCTAGGCTTCGCTGACAGTATGGGAGTCGATTACCTAGATGTCAAGGTATGGGCGACGAGGGCGGTGAGAGCATCGCGTCACGCCGGCTCGGGCCGCGGGTGACCGGAACGCACGAGGGGGTGGCCGGACCGCCAC
>JBOHSB010000187.1:0-6550 GCA_050733015.1 Gemmatimonadales bacterium | reverse complement strand
GCCACACCCCGACGCATGCCACCTTCGCTTCGCTCAGGGTGACTCAGCCAGGCTGCTAAGACTCTAGCAGCTTAATATAGGGACAGGGGGTATGTCAAATCGCCGTCCCATATTGATTTCCGGCCCCGACTGGCCCGGCAGCAGGCTGCAACGAAGGCGGGCAGGACGCCACGAGCGGGGTGATCACCCGCGCCACACCGCCGGACTCGGCTAGCTAACCCGTTACGGCGCAGGTGCATGAGTCTGCGTCCCAAGCGGCATACCTTCTGCCCCGGCAGTCCGGCATGTCCGCCGACACCACCGGGTTTCCTGCGCCCGACTCCACCCCTCGGGGTGAGCCGCTCGTGCCGCTGCTGCGCGCCGAGCAGGGTCTGGAGGATCCCGATGCGCTGGCGACCTGGCACGCCGCCCTCTCGAATGCCCTCTCGCAGGAGATCCCGCACGACCTGCTGGGACTGTGGCTCTATCCCTGGCACGGCGGCGCCGTACTGCTCGGCCCCGAGGCGCTGGCGCAGGACGAGCTGGCGGTCCCTCTCCCCTCGCCTCAAGTCGAACCCGGCCAGGTCCAACTGCTGGAAGACATCGTGCGGGATGCGGGCTACCGCTCGGTGGCCTGCGTGCCGGTGCGCGCGGGGCGGCGCGACGTCGGCCTCATGCTCGCGGCCGACCTGCGCGCCGACCGGTACGGCGAGAGCGAGCGCATGACGCTCGAGGTGGCGGCCCATCGGCTCGCGCCCATGCTGGGCCGCATGGCGCGGCAGTGGGGCGGCTCGCCACTCCCCGCCAAGGAGGCCGAGCGGCTGACGGCGCTGGTCGATGCGGTGGGGGCTGCCGGGCGGCACGGCGGCTCGGCGCAAGTGTACATCGCCGAGCTGAGCCACGCGCTCGAGCCAATGCTGCCGCACGACGCGCTGGAGCTCCTGCTCGCCGACGCCGATGGAGCGCGTGCTTATCGCATGGGCGAGCACAACGGCAGCCCGCTCTGGAGCGACCCTTCGCTGGTGATCGCCCGCGAGCATCTGGACCTGGCGTCGCTGTTCGGGCAGCACGAGACGGTGCTCATCGCGGACAGCTACCAGGATCCGCGCTGGCCCCGCGGGTACTTCACCGTCGATGAGCCGGTAGGGGCCGAGATCCGCTCGGTCGTCGGGACGCGCATCCGCCTGCGCGGTGGAGGGGTGGCCTACCTGCTGGCGGGTGGCATCGGGGCGGACCTGTACGGCGAGGCGGACGCGGACCTGCTGCGAAGGGTCGGCGGGCTGATCGCCGCGCAGGTGGCGGTGCTGGTCACCGCCTCGGCGCTCCCGTCGGCGTCGGCCGCGCCTCAGGCGCCCAAACCGAGTCTGCTGGAGGCGGCCGAGCTGCTCGCGACCGGCACCGAGTTCGCCGAGACGACCCGTCGTGTGGCCGATCTCGCGGGGCGGGTGCTGCCCTTCGACGAGATCCGGTTCGCGATCCGCCTGAGCGAAGGCGATCGCGTCGTGCTGCTCGAGCCCGGCGAGCGCCGGCCGTTGCCGGACCTGCCGCTGGTGCCGGTGGCGGGAACCACGCTGGCCGCGGTGCTTCAGGGTGAGATCCCCAGCTCGTTCCAGCTGGTGCAGGACGAGGCCCGCCTGCTGGTGCCGCTCCGGGTGGCGGGCCGGGTCCACGGCGCGCTGGTCCTGACGGCCCGCCCTCCCGCCCTGCTCCGCGACATCCACGTCGCTCCGGCACAGCAGCTCGCGGATATCGTCGCCGCTCACCTTGAGCTGCTGCGACGCACGGCGCTGCTGCCGCCTCCCTATCTACCCGGCTGGAAGAAGGTGCGCTGACACGGCGACTCAGCCGGAGGCCGCGGGCGTTCCAGGCCTCGTTTCGGGGAGGCGGCGAGCGGTCATGAGAAGCCACACCCCGATCAGAACGGCCGGCACACTGAGCAGTTGACCGAGATCCCATGGCAGCCCCCGCTCGAAGGCTTCCTGAGGTTCCTTGAGAAACTCGACGGCGAACCGGAATCCAAAGATCAGGACCGGCACGATGCCCAGGAGCGCGCCTTGGCGTTCGCGCAGACCGGTCCGCCGGTCGAGCCCCCACATCACCCCGAAGATCCCCAGGTACGCTGCCGCCTCGTAGAGCATGGCGGGATGCCGGGGCTGGGCATCCACTCGGGCGAAGACCACGGCCCATGGGGCCGCGCTCGGGCGTCCGACGATCTCGGAATTGAAGAAGTTCCCCACCCGGATGCAGGCGGCGGCAATGGGTGCCGCGACGGCTACCCGATCCAGGAGCCACAGGATTGGCCGGGCGCGGCGCTTGGCGAACAGTGCCACGGCCACGGCGATTCCCAGGGCGCCTCCGTGGCTCGCGAGGCCACCGCGCCATAGGGCCAGAATCTCGAGGGGATGATGGAGGTAGTACCCGGGCTCGTAGAGAAGGCAGTGCCCGAGGCGCGCGCCGATGATCGTGCCCGCGACCACATAGCTCAGCAGTTGGCTCGCCTCCTCGCGCGAGCCCCCGGCCCGCTCGAAGCTCCGGACGCCAGCTCGATAGGCGGCGACGATGCCTGCGGCGAACAGCAGGCCGTACCAGCGCACCTGCAGCGGCCCGATGTGCAGCAGCACCGGGTCGATGCTCCACACCAGATGCAGCATCGAAGCTCCCTGAATCCTGCGGTTCGGGTCAGAACTCGGTGCCGACCCGAACGGTGACGTTCCGGCCCGGATCCAGGACGATCGGGTCGCTGGCGAATTTGTAACGGCTCAGGAAGCTCTGGTACTTCTTGTCGAACGCGTTCCGAAGCGTCACGTCCAGGTGGATTACCTGGGGGCCCGCCGCCAGCGCGACGCCGGCGCTACGCCGTAGGTGCCGGACGGTAATTCGGGCAGGCTGAACTTGCCCTTCACGTCAGTCGTCGTTCCGCGTCCCACCTCGAGCACGTGCACCCGCACGTCCGCCAGTGGCGTGCCGCTGGTGTCGGTGACGGTGCCTGTCAGCACGCCGGTGGCCGGCGAAGGCGGCGCCGCGTGCGACGGGTGTGGGGCGACGGCAAGCGCCGCCGCCAGGAGCAGCATGAGCATGAGAGTCTCCGGTTCAGGAAGCATGGCCCCGGCGCATCGTGCGTCGGGGAGCCGCAGTGAACGGACGGGAAGCCCGTCAGATCAGGGGCGCCGGAGGAGCTCGAGAAGGAGGGAGGAGTGTGGCCCGCACGTCCGCGCGCGGCCGGCTGAGTGGCCAGACCGCCACCGCGTGGTCATGCTGGACCAGCCGGACGAGGAAGGCGAACGACGCCACCGCCCGCGAGCCCGGCGGCGTGCGTCCCAGGGTGCAGTGGTCCGAGTGGGCGGTGCAGCCGCCGGCTGGCTCCACGTGAACCCGGCCCGTGAACGGATCGGGGTGGAGATGATGCAGCAACGCATCCGCGCTGGGCAGGCTGGTGCCCGCGCCCAGAAAGAGCGCGAGCAGCAGCCAGGCGCGGACCCGGGCTGCCACGCTCAGGCGGCCTCGCCCATATGAGCGCGCGCGCCGGCGTGCGGCTCGACGGCCGCCACCTCCACGCCGGCGAGCCGCCGGACCACGAAGGCCAGGAGCAGGATCAGGCCGAACATGCAGACGACGATCGGACCCGTAGGCAGATCGTACTTGAACGAAATCAGCAGGCCAGACGCGGAGGCCACCGCGCCGGCCAGCCATGAGACGATCGCGAGCGCGCCATACCGGCGGGTGAACTGGAACGCGATCGAGGCCGGCACAACCAGGAACGAGAATACCAGGAGCACGCCGGCGACGGGCACCGAGAACGTGATGACCAGCCCGAACGAGAGGTAGAACAAGAAGTCCCACCAGCGGATCTTCCAGCCGTTTGCCAGCGCGATCTCGGGTTGGAAGCTGATGGTGAGGAACCGCCGCCGAAGCACCCAGTGGAACACGCCGATCACGGCGTAGACGCCGGCCAGCCGCGCGATCACCGGCCAGGTGACCCAGAGCAGGCTCCCCACCAGGATGTCCTTGATGGCCTCACCCCCGCGGGGGGTGCGGTCGGCCACGAGGATGGCCGCGGCCGACGCCACCACGTACACGATGCCGATGAACGCCTCCTGGGGCACCCGGCCCTTCTCCTGGGTCCGGGTGAGCGCGAAGATCACGGCGCCCAGGCTGGTGAACCCGAGGGCATACAGGAAGGCCGCGGTCGAGTCGGGCTGGCTGCCGGCGAGGATGGCGACCGCCGAGCCCAGCGCCGCCATCTGGGCTAGGGACAGGTCCACGAAGATCACCTCGCGCGCGATGACGTGGAGCCCGAGATACGAGTGGATCGCCACGATAACGAGGCATGCCGCCAGCGGCGGCAGAAAGAGACTGAGATCCATCAGGTGGCCCCTCCCTTGAAGGCCGACGCGAGACCGTTGACCCACGCGTTCATGAGGTCGAAATACGTGTTGATGCCGGGCGCGCCGTTGGTGTTCTCCGGCACGATGACCGCCTTGGCGCCGGTGCGCGACGCCACCTGCTGGATCTGGTTCCGGTCGAAATAGTTCGAAGCGAACAGCACCGGGATCTTGCGCTGCTTCATGAGCGCGATGACCTCTTGCACGTGTCCCGGTGTCGGCGGGATGCCCGGCTTGGCCTCGATGTATACGACGCAGCTCGCCTTGTAGCGGTTGCTGAAGTAGGCCCATTCCTTGTGGTAGCAGGCCATCTCCTTCCCGCGGAACACTTCGGCCGTCTTCATCCAGCCCCCCAGCCGGCCGAGCAGCGGCTTGCCCTGGTACTGCTTGGAGCCGAGGAAATCGTACAGCTTGTCGCTCTTGACCAGATCGTAGGCGGCGGCGGGTGTCAGGATGCTGACCAGATCCGGTCCGATAGTGGCCTCGAGCACCCGCTTCTCGAAGTCCTGCTCCTTCTCCGTGAAGTACGCCGCGTTCTCCGGCGAGACCCGCTTGAGCCCGGTCAGGATGTTCCGCCCGATTATGATGCCGTTGATCGGATCGGTGTGGATGTGCGGGTTGCCGTCCTGGTGAATGTCACCCTCCGACCGGCTGAGCGACGTCGGCACCTCGAGCAGCTGGATGCCGGTGTACGCCGTGACATAGCCGGGGCCGCCTTCGCTCACTTTGCGGTTGCCGGCGCGGTCGATCAGCGGCGGCACCCAGAGCTCGAGGTCGAGCCCGGTGGTGACGAACAGATCGGCGTCCCGCAGCACGGCTACGAAGCTGGGCTTGGGTTGCACGAAGTGCGGGTCTTCGTCGCCCTGGGCGATGGAGGTGACCGTGCCCTTGTCCCCCACGATCTCGCGGGCAATGGCGCCGTAGGTCGTCAGGCTGGTGACGATCTTGAGGCCCGCGGCGGAGCGCAGCGGCGGCTCCGCCGTGGCGCCGGCGGGAGCTGGCCACGAACCGACCAGCCCCGCGAGCACGAACGCGGAGCGGAGGATCAGGCCACGCCGGGTCAGGCGGGGCTGGGGGCCGGCTCTGGGGCCGGCGCGAACGATCTGGAGGTCAGGACGCATGGTCAGTAGGTCTCGTGCTTGTGCGGGCCCATCGCCCACACAGCCTGGAGCGAGAGCATGTTATGAGAGCCGTCGAGGTCGCTGTGTCGGTGTTCGCCCTCGAGTCGGAGAAAGACGAACTCGCTTTCCCACCAGGTGATGGACGGAGTCAGCCGCCATTCGGTGTCGCTGGCGCCGCGGGGCGCCTCGACCCAGTCGTAGCGGCTGCCCAGCACCCACCGCCGGGAGAGCTTGGCGTTGAGGTCCAGGAAGGTGCCGTACCGGTTGGTGGTCGTGTCCAGCTCGTCGGCGTGCAGCCGATAGCCTTCCGCGCGGAAGGTGATCTCGCGGCGGGTGCCCGCCTCGGGCGGGCGGTAGGTGAGCCTGAAATCCAGCCCCAGGAGCCGGCTGCGGAGGGCCACATCGTCGTTGTTGCCGCCGGTGCCGGTGAAGCCGAGCTGGGCGTAGGTGGAGCGGTTCAGCTGCCAGAAGTTCTGCAGGCGGAACAGCACGGTGGGCTGCCGGCCGCCGGCGTAAAGCGGGTCGCTCTCGGCGGTGGTGCCCTGGAGCCAGACCTCGTGGGTGCCGCCCAGCAGCGAGACCGGCAAGGTGGTATAGAGCGACAGCCCCACGCCCGAGAGGCCCTCGGGCCCGAGGAAGCGCTGGTATACCAGCGGGTATTCGGTCTCGGGCAGCGCGTGGAGGTGCCAGCGGTTCAGGTCGCCGAGCTGCTGCCGGATCTTGCCCACGTCCACCCGCAAGCGGCCCGGCAGGCCGGTCCAGTAGATGTAGCCCTCCTCGACGCCCACATCGCCATCCTCGAAGGTCAGGATGATCTTGGTGTTCGAGTACGGATCGAGCGCGGACTGGAGCGCGACCTCGAATTCCCGGGCGACCCCGTTGTCCTCCTGCCGGCCGTCGCGGGCGACCAGGCGGACATCCCCGGTGGCGCTGATCTCCGGGTTGAGCGCCGAGGCGTTCCGCTGCTTCCCGACGAACTCGGTCTGCGGCGGCGTGGTCGTATCCTGGGGGCTCGGCGCCTTCGACGGCGCCCCGCCGGGCGGCGGACCGCCGGCCGCCGCGGCGGCC
>JBOHSB010000186.1:0-11917 GCA_050733015.1 Gemmatimonadales bacterium | reverse complement strand
CCTGCTACCTGGGCAGGCACGAGACGGTTTGTCAGCGTGCTGTCACCCAGCTGACCGCGATTGTTCGCACCCCAGCAGAATGCTCGGTTGTCTGTGGTCACTCCGCAGGCGTGCCCCTGACCAGCCTGCACTTGCTGCCATTGTCGCATGCCTTTCACCGCGGTCGGCGTGTTACGCACGGTCGTCGTTCCGTCCCCGAGTTGGCCGCTGGCGTTGTACCCCCAGCAGTAGGCGCGGTTGTCGGTGGTGACCCCACAGGCGTGGCGAAACCCTACGTCGATCTGCCGGAACGAGTGCCCACCGGCGACCGCTACGGGAGTGACACGGTCGACTGCCGTGCCGTCGCCGAGCTGGCCGCTGGCGTTGTACCCCCAGCAGTAGGCGCGGTTGTCGGTCGTTACCCCGCAGCTGTAACCGCCTCCGGCACTGACATGGCGGAAGCGCAATCCGCCTGCTACCGCCACAGGGACGCCCCGATCCCTCTTTGTCCCATCGCCGAGTTGTCCGAGAGCGTTTTGACCCCAGCAATAGGCCCGGCTGTCGGTGGTCACGCCACAGGTGTGGCTACTGCCTGCGCTCAGCTGCGAGAAGGTCAGCGCCATCGCCGCCGCCATGACCGTCTGCGCGGTCGAGGACACAGGCTCCGTTGGTGATTGCGTGTCATCCCGGCAGCCGAGCGCGGCCACCAGCAACGCGCCCGTGGCGACCAATGCTCGTGTGTGCATGAGGCCCTCCCACCGATGTCTAAGAGCCAACCGATACGCCAACCGCGCGACTGCCCCAGCGCGGGCCGGAGTTGTCGTGGACGATTCACGCTAATGTGTCCCGGTCAAGTGGGTATCAAGCCGAATGGGCTCGGGACATCAGCCGAGGTAGTCATAGCGTCGAATAGCGGGGGGCTGAGATCGGGGCGCCCGGGCGAGCGCCGGCGGCGAGAGGTCCTCCGGGCCGCTGCAGTCGCCGGCACTACCTCAACTGCTGGTGGCCGATCAACCCCTGCGTGGCGGCGACTGTGGCGCCCCGCAGGGAGTCATTCCGTGCCCCCGCGCCGGGCGCGCGCATTAGGGCCGTAAGGTCTCAGAGCCGGCACCGGCCGTTCGACGCGGGCACCGGGAAAGAGCTCAAGCGGCTCCCGACCAGGCGGAAGGTGGTGCACGGCGTGGCCGTGTCGCCGGACGATCGCTACGCGTTCGTGTCGGTCGAGGGTATCGGCGCGGAGCCGGGCACGGTCGAGGTCATCGACCTCGGTGCGTTGGCTACCGTCGGTACCGTGGATGTCGGCGCGATGGCGGCGGGCCTGGATATCTGGAAGGTCGATTGACGCGGGGGCCATTCGGCCGAACCTGGGTTACTCCAGGTCCAGGGCGACCCGAAGGGCAGCGTTCAACGCCCTCACCTTCGGGCCGGGAAGCGATCCCACGTAGTCGGTCAGCTTGGCCTTTTCCATCCGTACCAGTTGATCGCAGTTGATCCAGGAGTCGGCCTTGAGACCGTGCACCTGGCCCACCTGCACCTCAGTGTCCAGACCGTGCCCGTCGGTGTTGATGGGCGCGCAGACCGCATGCGCCGCCTTGGAGTCCAGCAGCGTCTGCCGGCTCACCACCACGAAACAGCGCCGCTTCCGGGGGTCTCTGTTGGGCGGAGCCGCGACCTTGTAGATCTCGCCCCGTTTCATTCGTCGTCGAGGCTGGCCTGAAACTCGAGCGTGTCGGCCGCGTCGGCGTTGAGCGCGTCAGCCTGATCATTGAGGATGGCCAGCTCGCGCTCGTGACGGGCTCGCTTGACGAGTCGGCGCACCATCGAACGGACCGCGTACTCGAAGAGCTCCGATCGGCGGGACTTGCCGGCGAGGTCGTCGGCGGCAGCGAGAAGATCCGCCGAGATGCTGACGGAGGTCTTGGTCTTCTTGCTGCGGGACGCGAGCAGCTTGCTCAGTTTGGCGGCCCGGGACGGTGGGATTTTGAGCGCCTTGATCATACTACCAATTGTACCACCATTGTTCCTCCCAGTCAAGCTCCGGGCCCATTCAGGAAGGCTTTGACGGCCATGGAGTTACCGTAACAGTTTAGTCGTCTCGGTGCCGAGCTCAGGGCTGTCCCAGCGGCTCCGCCGGCCCGGCCCCCGCGCTGGTCCCATCGCCCAGCTGGAAGAAGAAGTTGTCGCCCCAGCACACCATCCGGCCCGTCGCCACCACCCGCGCGCAGGCGTGCTGCAACCCGAGCTTCACGCCGGTCACCGCCTGGCCCGGCAGGTGATCCAGCCCGGGCACCCCGAAGCACGACACTATCCCCGCGCCGTCCACCCGGCAGAAGTTGCTTCCGCCAGCGGCGATCTCGACGTACCCGGTGGTGGCATCGAGCGGGGCCGGGTCGAGGCCCGTGCTCCCGCCCCAGCACTGGACCACGCCGCTGCCCGTGGTGATGCCGCAGGTGCGGTCGAAGCCCGGAGCGATGGCCGTGAAGGTGAGGGCGGGGGCCGCGTGCACCGGCGTCGGGTGGGGCAAGGTATCCTGGGTGCCGAGGCCGAGCTGGCCGAACTCGTTGCCGCCCCAACACCACGCCTGGCCGCCGGCGGTGAGGCCGCAGGTCGTGTAGAAGCTGGTGGCGATCGTCGTGAAGGTGTGGCCGCCGACCACGGCAGCGGGCGCCGTGTGGTCCAGGAAATCCGATGAGCCGCGGCCCAGCTGGCCTGCCCCGTTCTGGCCCCAGCAGAAGGCACTGCCCGACGAGAGGCCGCAATTGAACCCGTACCCCGCCACGAGCCGGGTGAACGTGAGCCCGCCCGTCACCGCCACCAGCTCGCCCTGCGCCGACGGGGTGCCGCCCAGCTGGCCGAGACCCGGAAGGCCCCAGCAGAACGCGGCGCCGGCGGTGTTGAGCGCGCAGGTGTGCGAGTCATTCGCGGCGATCGCCGCGAAGTGCTCGGGGCTCGGCACCAGGGCGGCCGCAGTGAAGCCGATGGCCGTCGGCCCGAGCTGGCCCGCGTCGTTCCAGCCCCAGCAGTAGACGTGGCCGGTGGTCGCGAGGGCGCAGCTGTGGCGGTCGCCGGCAGCAATCGCGGTGAGCGGGCCGTCCATCTGGACCGTGATCTCCAGCGTGCCGATCGAGTCCTCGGCCTGCGCCGAGACCGTCACCGGGCCCGCGGTCACGCCGGTGACGAGCCCGTTCTGGTCGATCGTGACGAGGCGGCCGTCGCGATTTTCCTCCCAGTGGACCGGCCGGCCGGTGAGCACATTGCCCTGCGCGTCCCTGGTCGTCGCGGTCACCTGGCGCGTGCCGCCGATGGTCACGGCCGTGCTGGCAGCGTTCAGGGTTACCGTGGCGACTGCCGGCAGGACCCGGATCGACCGGCTCGCCGAGACGATGGTCGAGCGGGCAGTCAGCGTGACCGTTCCCGGCTCGAGCGCGGCGATGAAGCCGGAGCCGTCGATGGTGGCCACCGCCGAACTCGAGCTCTCGAAGGTGAGGCGGCGATTGAGCAGCGGCTGGCCGCCGGCGTCCTTGGCGATGGCGACCAGCTGACCACCCTGCGGCACGATGATCGAGTCGGGCCCCGAGGTGATCTCGACCGACGCGGCCGGGCCGAGGACGGTCATCGAGAACGAGTCGCGGAGCCCCGCCACCTGGCCCACGATCCACGCCGTCCCCGGACTCACCCCGTGGATCAGACCGTCGGGGTCGATGGTAGCGTACGCCGGCGATCGCGAGGTCCAGGCGACGGTCAGCGTGTCGAGCGTCAGGCCGTAGCCGTTCTCGGTGTGCGAGCCCGCCCGGAGAGTCTCGGCGATCTCCATGTCGGGATAGTTCGCGCCCACCGCGAACGTGGTGGGCTCGAGGTTGGGGTCGGGGCCGCTTCGCCGCGTGGCCCGAAGGCTCCCGTCGTTGTAGAAGCCGGTGCCGATGCGGCCGTCCATCGTCGAGCCGCTCACGGTCGCGACCAGGAAGGTGTCGAGCCGGGCCACGGTGAGAAACACCACGCTGGCACCGTCCTGGTGCACGTAGAAGCCGCGGCCTCGGTGCTCCCACGGAGACTGGTCACCGTTGTCGCAGCTGATCACCGGCGTGAACGGCACCGTGGTGAACGGCTCGGGTGCACCGGGGGTGCCGATGTCCTCGATCTTCATCGCCCACGAGACGGAGCACGTGACCACCAGGCCTTGCAGGAGGTGGCCGTGGGTGGTGATCGTGGCGTCCCACAGGCCGGCGATCCCCGTGTCGCCCGGTGGCTCGGTCCCGCCGCCGCAGCCGAGCGCGAGGATCGTGAGCAGCATGACGACGGGACGCGTAAGCACACCGGCAGACGCCTGGTTTGCGGGCATGGGCCTTGGGGGAATCGGTCTGGATTGTGGAACTGGGAAGCGCGGAATTTAGGCTGTCGAGGGTACGGGAGTAAGGCCCCGTTTGCGACAACGAGGGGCTGAAATGCGACAGACGCGGTGAGTGTCACCGGTTGCAGTTCCGCACTGAATCCTTGCACCGGGCGAGGCGCCGGCGACGAGAGGTCCTCCGGGCCGCCACAGTCGCCGGCACGCATGCGTCGGCCGACCACCGGCAGCGGAGATAGTGCCGTCGACTGACGCGTCCCTGCGGACCTCACGCCGCTGGCGCTCGCCCCGAGCATCAGTGCAGCCGCGGAGCACTCGGCCCTCGGCATCGGTGTGCTCGCGCGCGTCGTTCGGAACCGGTCCTCGGCGGCGAGCGTGCCGGGCGTTCCGAGATCTTCGGGCGCGGGGGAGCGGAATGGCTCCCGGAGGGACGCGTCAGTCGACGGCACGACCTCAACCCCTAGTAGCAGCCCCACGCATGCGTGCCGGCGACTGCAGCGGCCCGCAGGGAGTCGTTCCGCTCCCCCGCGCCGGAGCACCTCGACTAGCGCGAGCCGGGGCCGCCGGTTGACCAGGCCTACGCTTTCGGCTTTTCCGCACTTGACCGGCGCTCCCCGCCGAGCGTAAGCTCGGCTCATGAGCGACGCGGCTCGCCTGCTCACCGCCGAAGAGTTCGCCGGCTACCCCAATGCCCGGCACTCCGACCTAGTTCGCGGAGTCCCTCGGGTGTGCGAGCCTCCCGGCGGCCGGCAGGGGCGGCTCGCTGGAACCATCGCCGCCCGGCTGTACCAGCACGTGGAGCGGCTCGGGCTCGGCACCGTCCTGACCGAAGCCGGATACCTCCTGGGCCGCGCGCCCGACACGGTCCGCGGGCCCGACGTCTCGTTCATCGGCACGGCCCGGCTCCCGCCCGACCAGATTCCCGAAGGATTCATCGCCGGCGCGCCGGACCTGGCCGTCGAGATCCTGTCCGCGAGCAACCGCTGGCCGGATGTCGAGGAGAAGCTGGCGGACTACCTCGGCGCCGGTACCAGGATGGTTTGGGTGCTGGATCCGCGGGAGCGGCGGGCGGTGGTCCGCTACCCGGATCGTCCGCCCCTGCTCCTCGCGGCTAACGGTGTGCTCGATGGCGAGGACGTGGTGCCGGGCTTTGCGCTAGAGCTGGAGGAGATGTTCGGCCGCCACGCGTGACACAGTCTGGCACACCGGATAGGATGCACTGCAGGGGGCACGCCTTTGGGCATGCCCCCTTCGCTTTGCCCAAGGCCTGCAACTTGCCCCGCCCCTCCATGTGACCTTCGGCCGGCCCCACTCGTCTCAGCGCCGGAACCGACTCTCACACCCCAACAGGCAGCCCACAATGCACGACCGAATCCAGCGGGCGCTCGATGGCGAGCTCCCGGTTGACGGGCTCACGCCCGCGGAACGCGATGAGCTGCAGTCCCATCGTGCAATCGTTGGCATTGCCCTCGAGCCAATCCGGCAATTGCCCGCCATCGACGTCACGCGTGACGTCATGCGACTCCTCCGGCCCCAGCCCGGGCCCGTGCGCCGCGCGCTCGCGGCGGCCGCGCGCTGGCTGTGGTCGCCGCGGGCGCTCACCCTCCGTCCCGCCTACGCCCTCGCCGGCGCCCTCGCGGTCGCCGCCGTGCTTTCCACGACGGTCTTGCGACCTGCCACGCCGCTGAGCCCCCCCGCGGGGGCGCCCGCGCGGGTCCTGGTGCAGTTCCGGCTCGGCGACACGCAGGCGCACGAGGTCGCCCTGGTCGGGGACTTCAACGGCTGGCATCCCGAGCAGCGCCTGCACCAGGTGGAGCCCGGCGTGTGGTCGGTGGACGTGGCGCTCGAGCCCGGCGTCTACCACTACGTCTTCATGGTGGACGGCAAGGCGTGGCGGCTCGATCCGCTCGCGCCACGGGTGACCGACGGCTTCGGCGGCGCGAGCAGCCGCGTCTCCGTGCTCGCGCCGGAGGCACGGTCGTGAGCGGGCCCGCGCGCGGACTTCCCCTGCTCGCGGTGCTCGCCCTGCTGGCGGCGCCGACCGCCGCCGTGGCGCAGGAGTGGCGCGCCTCGGCCCGCGTCGGCCGGGTGACGGGCGAGAGCGCGCCCGCCGGCACGTCCGCCAGCTCGTCGGCCGTGCTCGCCCTCGGCCGCACCGCGCCGCGCGACTGGCTCGGCCTCTCCGCCGCGATCCCGCTCAGCGACGATCCGTTCTGGGCGGTGCTCGGCGGGTGGAAGCGCCTCGACACTCGAGGAACGGCGGGCCTGCTGCTCGATCTCACGGGCCGGGCGTTCATCCAGCGGCAGAGCGCCACGGTCATCGGAGCCCCCGCGCCCGCGCCGGGTCCGTTGCCGTTCCCCTCGCCGACACCCGCTCCGCTGCGGTCCGACCCGTCGGGCCAGGGCATCGGCGGCGAGGCGATGGCCGGCGCCTTCGCCAGCTCCGCCCTGTTCAGGGTCGAGGCCCACGCGGGAGTGGCGGCACAGCGGAGCCGGCTGGGCGACGTGTCGCAGGAACGGGCGCTCCCCAGCGGCGACGCGCGCGTCTCGTACGTCCTCGCCCCGGTGACGCTCCAGGCGGAAAGCCGCGCCTGGCTCGACCACCGCACGACCCACGGCTATCTGGGCGGCGGACTCCAGTACGCGCGGGGCCCGATCGCCCTGTGGGGCTCGGTCGGCCGCTGGGTGGCGGGCGGACTGGACCGCACCGCCTGGTCGGCCGGCGCGGGCGCCGCCGTCGCGCCGGGCCTCACACTCGAGATCGGCGGGCGCGGCAACGCCTTCGACCCGCTCTACCTCTCCGCCAGCCGGACGTCCTACTGGGGCGGGCTCAACGTGCGCCTCGGCGGGAGCCGTGCGGGCGTGGCGCCGGTGCCGGTTCGCCGCCGCGACGGACGCGCCGTCATCGCGCTCCCTGCACGGGACGCGAAGGGCACGCCGTCCATCGCGGGCGACTTCACCGGCTGGAAGCCGGTGCCGATGGAGCGCGAGGGCTCGCGCTGGGCCTACGCGGCTGCGCTCGCCCCCGGCGTCTACCACTATGCGTTCGTCGCCGAGGACGGGACCTGGTTCGTGCCCGAGTCGGTGCCCGGCCGCCAGCGCGACGGGATGGGCGGGTACACGGCCGTGCTGGTGGTCTCGTGACGGACGCGCTCGACGGCGACTTCGCCGCGCTGGTCCGGCGGCATCAGAACGCCCTGTATCGCTATGGGCGCGGGCTCGGGCTCGACCACGACACCGCGCTCGACCTGGTGCAGGACGCGTTCATCAAGGCCCACGCCCGCCGGGACCAGTGCCGCGATCCGGGCAACGCGCGAGCGTGGCTGTTCCGGATCTTCCGCAACGCCATGCTCGACTGGGCCAGGAACGTCCGCCGCACCGAGGTCCCGCTGCTCGACGTGGAGGAGCCGGGCCACGACGACGACTTCGCCGAGCGGCACGCGCTGCGGGAGGCGATCGGCGCGGCGCTGGCGTCGCTCTCGCCGCTCCTGCGCGAGGCGTTCCTGCTGCGCCACGAGCTGGGCCACTCCTACGAGGAGATCGCGGAGCTGGCGGGGGTCTCGGTCAGCGCCGCCAAGATGCGGGTGGCACGAGCCCATGTCTCGCTGCGCGAGTCGCTGGATCCCGATTACGGCGATGTGACCAGTGCCGGCTCCCGCTCGTCTTAGCGGTGCAGTCCGACACCACTCACTGCAAGGAGCTGGCATCATGCGCACGACGACGATGTACCTGGCGGCCGCCCTGCTCGTGGCGCCGGCCGCGCTGATCGCGCAGGACTCGACCGCCTCGAAGCCGTCCGGTCCGCAGGCGCGGATCGACGCCGCCCTCACGGCGGCCGCGAGCGCCGGAGTGCCGACCTCGCTGCTCGAGCGCAAGGTCGCCGAAGGCGAGGCCAAGGGCGTCCCGATGGACCGGATCGCGGCCGCGGTGGAGCAGCGGCTCCAGGCCCTCACCCAGGCCCACGACGCGCTGGTGAAGGCCGGCCTTCAGAGCACCACCGAGGGCGAGCTCAGCGTGGCCGCCGACGCGGTGCAGGGCGGCGTGAGCCAGAGCGCGCTGGTGGCGATCAGCCAGCGCGCGCCGGACCAGAGCCGCGCCGTCGCGATCGCGGTGCTCACCGACCTGGTCGCGCTGGGCCACGCGTCGGACCAGGCGCTCGCCCGGGTCGAAGGCGCGCTGACCCGCGGGCCCGAGGCCCTCGCCAATCTGAGCGCCGAGGCGGCGGGCAACGGGCATGGCGAGGCCGGGCTTGGCGCGGGCGGGGCGGATGTGCGCGTCGGGGCGGGTGCCGGCGCGCGGGTGGAGCTGGGATCGCCGGCGAGTCACTAGGGCGAGCCGGCACACAGCCAGGCAAACGGCCCCGGGGAGGCGTCCCCGGGGCCGTTTGCTTTGCGCCCACGGGCGAGACGTTCGGTTTCAAGAGGCGCAACTGACGCGGCTGAGATCGGGCGCCCCCGGGCGAGCGCCGGCGACGAGAGATCCTTCGGGCCGCCACAGTCGCCGCCACACATGTGTTGGGCGGTCACCAGCGGTTGAGGTCGTGGCGTCGACTGACGCGGCCCTGCGGACCCCTCGTCACCGGCGCTCGCCCCGAGCATCGCTGCTCGCCAGCAGTCCGCGGCCGGGTCACCCGAGCTCAGGGTGACTCCGAGCTCAGGGTGACTCCGAGCTCAGGTTGACTCCCATCGCGGCTCGCAGTGCACCAGGATTTGCGACACGAGCGTCCGCCCCTCACCGGTCCGCGGATTGATCACCGACCACACGTGTTCGCTGTAGTGCGACGAACCGCCCGTCGCGACCTGCTCCAGCACGCCCTCGGCCGACCACCCGAAGGAATTTGCCCGGCCGCCTTCCGTGCCGGTCGGCGTGAAGTTGTTGTCCAGCCGCCGGAACATCGCCGAGCCGCGATACAGGACGGGCGCGGTCTGGAGGTCCCGGCAGAGGAACTGGTCCGGACCCAGTGCCAGTATCCGGACCGAAGACTCCTGGTCCACGATCATGGCGTTCGCCTCCCCGCCGAATGGGGCTTGATCTGGAACTGCATGAGGTCCAGGTCACCCAGGTCGGCGCAGAACTCGGCCACCGTATTTCGCAGGCCGTGGATACTGATGAGGCCGTGCTCCTCGTCCCCGGGTTACCTCGAACAGGACGTCCTCGAAACGGAAAATCCCGGAGCTGCCTGGCTGGGCAGGCCGGCTGGCGCTGGAGACCGGCGTCGGGGCGGTGGCGTCGTGCTTCAACCCGGCCAGAATGGCCGCCTGCTGGCCAATGGGCCCCGACGCGACCCGCCACCGGGAGCACGAACTCCCGGCGGCGGCGGTGCACACTCCGCCCGCGTCAAGATGCCCCCCGCGGGGCGCCGACACCCGCTCACTTCGCCGGTCGCCAACCATTCCAGGTGCTACGGGTTGCGCCCTTCGTAATGGTGTAGTCGAGGGCGCTGATGAAATCGTTCCGGTTCTCGTACTGGACGTACGGAGCCAGGTATGACACGCTGCTGGACGTATGGGTCCACATGTTGAAGAAAGGCGCGTCGGGGTCATTGAAGGCCGCATCGATCGCCGAGCGGACTATCGCCGGGGTGGAGGACCACCGAGTCTGCTGGCCGTAGGGGGTGCTGCACGACGCAGTCTTTCCGGGGGGATCGGGCGGGGTGTTCTGCGAGAAGGTGCCCCAGATTCGCCCGCTGCTGCTCCCAGTGAAGAGGTAGTCCCAACAGGTCACGGTTCCCCCGCTCCAGATATTGTGTCCCGGCACCATGCCGAGGTTCACCAGGTCCCTCAACTGCTGCTTCTCCCTGGCGAAGAACTGAGCCGGGGTTTCCCCGGCGGAGGGGATATGCTGACTCTCGTATTGGGCCCATCCGTAGTCGACCCCGGTCCAGAAGGTGAATCCCAGGGTGCCCGAACCCGCCCAGCCCCCGGACATGTACCGCACGCTCGAGCGTACCATGGTGATGACCCCCGGCCAGATCGACTTGACGTAGGTCCCCATCGCGTTGACGAGCGCGGGTGTCAGGGTGTTGCAGAAGTCAGCGATCTGGGGCTCATCCACCAGATAGATCACGGCCCGGCGTGAGGCGAAAGCCGAGGTGAGCTCGGGGATGTTGCGGAACTGGTCGATCTCCGCCCGGTACTTCGCCTGGTCGTAGTTGAGGCATGAGCCCACCTGGTTGGTCCACGTCTGCCGGCCACCGGCCAAGTTGAGCACGAGCGTGATGTCGAGTGCATTGGCTGTGGCGATCTTGCTGACGATGGTCGAGGGCGTGGGGATTCCGAGTGCCACCTTGTAGATCGGCGCCGCGGTGTTCCCGCCAGGGCCCTGGCCGAGAATGTCGAGCGTGTTGGACAGCCCGATTCGCAATGGCGTGCCGCTCCCGCCGGTCGTGGCCGACACTATGGCGGTTTTCGCAGACTCGTTGCCGGCCGCGTCCAGGGTCGAAATCTGGTAGCGATACGTCGTGGAGGCCGTCAGGCCGGTATTCTGGAATGGGCTGCCGCTCACCGTGGTCAGGAGCGTCGGGGTCGCGGTTGGGCCGGTGCCCCGATAGATCCGGTACGCGGCTGCGTCCGGGCTGCTCGAGGCGGTCCAGGCTACGTCGATCTGCGACGACGACACTACCGTCAGGGCGGGGCTGGTCGGGGCCGCCGGCGCGGTGCCGTCGACCGTCAGTCGGATGCCCTTCCAGGCGCTGGGGTTGTTGAAGGTGGTCGTCAGGTTCGCCCAGTCAAACTCCTCGGTAGTCGTGGCCTGACCGTCACGATCATCCACCGCCAGGTCGACCAGCATGGTTCGGCCCGCTGCCGGCGCCGTGACGCCGAGGTCACTCCAGCTGATCCGCAGCTCCACCGTGTATCCGACGTCGGTGCCGGTGGCGTTGAGCGTGCCATTGGGGCTCGCCTTGGATACGTAGCTAGCAGGGTTGAAGCTCGCGTCTTTCCCCCCGGCCGCCGCGCCTCGGTTCTCACCCAGGGCATCGCGGATGTTGGCCAGGAGCTGATAGTCGGTGGTCGTCATGTGGGACGCGGCGCCGCCATCGCCCTGGGGGTCGATGTACAGCTCGACGGCATCGTCCTTGTAGATGTCGGCGTTGTCGTGAGCGGTCTGCACCGCCAGCAGCTCGGTGTCGGTGACATCGTAGGCCGCAAAGAGGTAGGTGTCGTTCCATACCATCCTTACGTTCGCGCTGTTGTTGGCACCCCCCCGTCCATTGGCGGGGTCATCCGCGATAGCAATGGCGGGCACGCCGGCCCAGTCGGCCAGGTTGCCGTCGATGGTCATCCCTGATGAGCCTACCTTGACCAGGTCGTAGACCGGCACGATGGGACCGGCGTCCACCAACTGGACATCCTTCCAGGCGCTGGGGTTGTTGAAGGTGGTCGTCAGATTGGCCCAATCGAACTCCTCCGTCGTGGAGGCGCTCCCGTCCCGGTCGTCCACGGCAAGATCGACGCGCATGGCGAGGCCGGCCGCCGGCGTCGTGACGCCGAGGTCATTCCAGCTGATCCGCAGCTCCACCGTGTATCCGACGTCGGTGCCGGTGGCGTTGAGCGTGCCATTGGGGCTCGCCTTGGATACGTAGCTAGCAGGGTT
>JBOHSB010000185.1:0-34374 GCA_050733015.1 Gemmatimonadales bacterium | reverse complement strand
GGCGCCGACGACTACCTCACCAAGCCGTTCGGCGTGGACGAGCTCCTGGCGCGCATCCGGGTGGCCCTCCGCCACGCCACGATGCCGCCGGGCGCCGCCCCCGAGCCGGTGTTCGAGGCGGGCGACGTCCGCGTGGACCTGGCCGCGCGGCGGGTATGGCGCGCGGGCGAGGAGGTCCACCTCACGCCGACCGAGTACAAGCTGCTCACCACGCTCATCCGGCACGCCGGCAAGGTCCTCACCCATCGGCAGCTCTTGAAGGACGTGTGGGGCGCCAACTACGCGAACCAGTCGCATTACGTCCGCGTGTACATGGCGCAGCTCCGGCAGAAGATCGAGGCCGATCCGGCGCGGCCCCGGCTCCTGGTTACCGAGCCGGGAGTCGGGTACCGCCTGCGGGATGAGTGACCGGCCGTCCAGTGTAAAGATTTTATCAAATTTTGTGCTCCCTACTGACGACGATCCTTCCGCCGGCTCTATTCCTTCCTGACGCTGATCTCTCCGAGCCCACACCCCGGAGCATGACTCTGTCGTCCTCACCCGCAGGCCGCGCGGACGATTCCCTTCCGGAGGATGGGCCGCCCAGGCTCACCCCCCTTCGTCGGATCAAGTACCTCCTCCTCGGCAAGCCCCGTGATCTCGCCGACAGCCGCCTGTTCCACCGGCTGTCGCTGATTCCTTTCCTGGCCTGGGTCGGCCTGGGTGCGGATGGCCTCTCGTCCTCGGCCTATGGCCCGGAGGAGGCGTTCAAGGCGCTCGGGGAACATGCGTACCTCGCCCTGGGACTGGCCGCTCTCATGGCGACCACAGTCCTGCTCATCTCGGCCGCCTACCGGCGCATCATCGAGGAATTTCCCACCGGAGGCGGTGGCTACGTCGTAGCGAGCAAGCTGCTCGGACCCAGTGCCGGGGTGGTGTCGGGCTCGGCCCTCCTGGTCGACTACGTGCTGACGATCACCATCTCGATCGCGGCGGCTGGGGATGCGCTCTTCAGCTTTTTGCCGGCGTGGCACGCGGCCAAGCTGCCGGTCGAATTCGGGTTCATCCTGGTGCTCACGGCCCTGAACATCCGCGGGGTGCGCGAGTCGGTGCTCACCCTGCTCCCGGTTTTCCTTCTCTTCCTGGTCACGCACGCCATCCTCATCGGCGGCGGCATCGTGGGCCACCTGCCGGAGGTTTCCCGGACGGTGGGCACCGTGCGCACCGGCTACCAGCACGGCGTGGCGACGCTGGGGACCTGGGGCCTCCTGCTGGTGTTCGTGCGCGCCTACTCGCTCGGCGGCGGCACCTACACCGGCATCGAGGCCGTGTCCAACGGCCTGCCGATCATGCGGGAGCCCAAGGTGGCGACCGGCAAGCGTACGATGGTGTACATGGGCACCTCGCTCGCGTTCACCGCCTCGGGCCTGCTGCTCTGCTACCTCCTATGGCAGCTCGGCCCGGTGCCGGGAAAGACGATGAACGCGGTGCTGGTCGAGCGGTTGGCGGGGGGTCTTCCGCTCGGGCAGACCTTCGTCGTGCTCACGCTGTTCTCGGAGGCGATGCTGCTGGTGGTCGCGGCTCAGGCCGGGTTCATCGACGGTCCCCGGGTGCTGGCCAACATGGCCGTCGACTCGTGGATGCCGCACCGCTTCGCGGCGCTCTCGGAGCGGCTCACCACCCAGAACGGCATCCTCCTCATGGGTGGGGCGGCGCTGGCGGCGCTAATCTACACCGCGGGCGACGTCGGCCACCTCGTCGTGATGTACAGCATCAACGTGTTCCTCACCTTCTCGCTCTCGATGTTCTCGATGGTGCGCTTCTGGTGGCAGCACCGGGCGGTCCGGCGCGAGTGGAAGCGCCGACTGGCCTTGTTCGCGGCCGGGCTCGTCCTATGCGTCACGATCCTCGGGATCACCGTCTACGAGAAGTTCGCGCAGGGCGGGTGGATCACCGTCGTCATCACCGCCCTGCTCATCGGACTCTGCTTCCTCATCCGGCGGCACTATCGGTCGGTCGCCGCCGAGCTGGACAAGCTCGACCGCGCGCTGGGCGACCTCCCGCGCACGGCCCACCGGGCGTCGGCCACGCCGCCTGACGAGGTCGACCCGCGAAAGCCGACGGCCGCCGTCCTGGTCGGCTCCTACGGCGGAGTCGGCATCCACACCATGCTCAACATCTTCCGGGCTTTCCCGGGACACTTCAAGAACCTGGTGTTCCTCTCCGTCGGTGTCGTGGACTCCGGAGAATTCAAGGGCGAGGACGCCGTGGAGCACCTTCGGCAGCGCACCCAGGAGATGCTGACCAACTACGTGGGCCTCGCCACCGGACTGGGCATGCCGGCCACCGCCCGAATGGCCATCGGCACCGAGGCCGTGGAGGAGGCCGAGAAGCTGTGTCTGGAGGTGGCCCGCGAGTTCCCGCACATCGTGTTCTTCGCGGGCAAGATGATCTTCCAGCGGGAGACCTGGTATCATCGCCTGCTGCACAACGAGACCGCCCTCGCGGTCGAGAAGCGGCTACGCTGGGTCGGGAAAACCATGGTGACGATGCCGATCCGGGTGCGGCAGGCGGCATGAGCACCTAGCGAGTCCCGGGGCGTCACGCCACGTCCGACTCCACCACCGCGTCGATCCCGATCTCCAATACCCGCTCGGCGACGGCGAACGTCGCCACCACCGCCGGATCCCAGACGATGCTCGCCCTGCCCGTCACGTGCAGCAGCCGGTCGGTCGCGAAGTCCACCAGCAGCAGCCCCGCCCGGCCGCTCGCCGCGACGTTGCCCAGCGTGTTGAACATCATGTTGCCCGCGTAGTCCGGGATCAGCACCCGGCCGGCGTCGGGCACGCGCGCGAATCCGGGCTCGCCCCCGCGGTGCGACACGTCGGCGCCGGCGGCCGGATGGCGGGTGGCGAGGAAGAGCGTGTCCGCGGTCGAGAGCCACCGCAGCTGATCGACGCTGAGCCGCTCGCTCCACACCGTGCGGGCCGGAGCCGCCGCGCCCGACAGTCCCACCGCGCGGGGATGGATGTACTTGGGACAGTTGGCGTAGACCTCGCGGGTCTCGACCTCGAAGCCGCCGGCGCCATCCGGTCGGGCCCGCCCGTTGAGGCGCATGCGGCGGCGCGTGGGGGGATCGATCAGCAGGAGCCCTATGTCCGCGGGGGCGGCCAGGGCTTCTGCCAGCGGGTCTCCGTCGCGGGGATGCGCGGCCACGTGCAGGCGGTCCTCCGCCGGCACCGACAGAAACCCTGGCGGGCCCTGGAGCAGCGTGGCCCAGACCCGCCCGGCGGAGTCCGCGGCGCCGAGCAGCGCAAACCGCCGCTCCTCGGCGAACCGCCGCGCCAGCTCCGGGATCGCCCGGTGAATGCCGCGCCCGATCCGCGCCGCGTTGTCGACCACCCCGGCGCGGCGCTGCACCTCGAGCTCGCCCTCGTGATACGTCGCCATCAGAAGAACCCGCACGAGGGCGCGCCCGGCACGGGCGCCGGCAGGCCGGCGGCGCCGGTGGCGCTGTAGACCTCGAGCCGGATGCCGTCGGGGTCGCTGAAGAACAGCGCCGCGGAGTCGGCGCCCTCCCGGTGGGGCACGACCCCGTCATAGTGCGGCGTCCCGCCGCGTGCCCGCACCCGGGCCTCGGTGGCCTGCACCGCCTCGAAGGTGGGGAGCTGGAACGCCAGGTGATGGAGCCCGGCCTGCCGCGGCTCGAATCCGGCGCTGCTCTGCTGCCATAGCGTCAGGAACAGTCGCCCGCCCGCGCCGAGGAACGCGAACCGGCGTCCCGCCTCGGCGGAGGCCTGGATCACTTCGAGCTCCAGCACCTCGCGATAGAAGGCGAGCGAGCGGTCGAGGTCGGTGACGGACAGGCCGATGTGGCCGGGTGCGATGTCGGGCGCTGCGGGCATGGAGCCTCCGGAACGTCGAGTGAACGAGCCATCACCATCTAAAGGTGATTTAGCTAGTGATAAGTTCCAGAGTCTAAGTTGTCAACTCGACTTTTGCCACTTATACTGCCCGCCATGGCCCTCCCCCAGGCATCGCCTTTCGTCTTCATCGGCAACCACCGCGCCCTCGACTTCGTGAACACCGAGGTCGCCTCCGAGGGCGTGCCGCGCGACCTCCTCCACGGCCTCCCCGCCCTGGCGAGCTGGCTGGTGCAGGCCGGCGCGATCGATCGGAGCACGGCCCGGCGGGCGGTGGCGAGGTGGGAAGGCCGGCCGGCGGGCGGCGCGCTCCTGGAGCAGGCCCGGACACTTCGCGGGGCCCTTCGCCGGCTGGCGGACGCCGCGGCCAACCGGCGGCGGGTGCCGCGGGCGACGCTGGATGGAATCAACCGGTTGCTGGCGCGAGGCTCGGGCGTGAGTCGGATCGTGTCCGACGAGCGCGGATTCGCCGCCCGGCGCGGGCTTCGCCTCGAGCAGCCGGAGGACCTGCTCGTTCCGGTCGCCGAGGCGGCGGCGGACCTGCTGTGCCACGCGGACCTGGGGCGGATCCGTCGCTGCGCCCATCCTGCCTGCGTCCTGTACTTCCTCGACGGCACCAAGAACGGCACCCGGCGCTGGTGCGACATGCGGACCTGCGGCAACCGCGCGAACGCCGCCGCCTATTACCGCCGCCACCGGGACCACTCGGACGCTTGACGCCGCTGCGTGTGGGTTTGATTATTCCGCAGCCTTGCCGAACAAACTCCGAAGCCTGGCGGCCCCTTGGGTACCTCCTATTGCGACATCGCGCCCGGTCACGAATGGCACGGGCCCTATCACGACACCGAGTACGGCTTTCCGCTCCAGGACGATGCGGCGCTGTTCGAGCGGCTCGTGCTCGAGATCAACCAGGCCGGCCTCTCCTGGCTCACCATTCTCAAGAAGCGCGACGGGTTCCGGCGCGCGTACGACCAGTTCGACCCGGAACTGGTGGCGGGCTATCGCGCGCGCGACCGGCGGCGCCTGCTCGCCGATCCCGGCATCATCCGCAACCGGCTCAAGATCGACGCAACCATCGCCAACGCGGGGACGATCCTGCAGCTGCGCGACGCGCACGGCTCGTTCGCCGCCTGGCTCGCGGCCCAGCACCCGCTCACCAAGGAGGAGTGGGTCAAGCTGTTCCGGCAGACCTTCCGCTTCACCGGGGGCGAGATCGTGGGGGAGTTCCTGATCAGCACCGGATACCTGCCGGGCGCTCACGTCAAGAGTTGTCCGGTCTATCGCACGGTGCTGGAGCTCAATCCCATCTGGGCGCGCGCCGACCGGCCGGGGGTCCGGGCCGCGACCTGAGGGCTCGAATCGCCGGGACCTCCGCCTTGCTGCTGGCCACCGTGTCGAATTCAGCAGTCCTGAATCGTCGCCCTCGGGAAGGCTGACCGGCCGCCGCGCGAAGCGCGGCCGGAGCGAACCCCACAACCACGAGGATTCACGACGATGCGCTTCATGATCATGGTCAAGTCCACCGAGACCTCTGCCCCGCCCCCGAAGGCCCTGATGGACGCGATCGCCAAGCTGGGCGAGGAGAGCTCCCGCGCGGGCGTCCTGGTCGAAACCGCCGGCCTGTACCCGACCGCGACGGCCGCGCGAGTCCGACTCACCGGGGGCAAGGTGACCGCGACTGACGGACCATTCACCGAGGCCAAGGAAGTGGTGGGTGGCTACGCGGTCTACGACGTGAGGTCGAGGCACGAGGCGGTCCGGTGGACGGCCCGGTTCATGGACCTGCACCAGGAGCACTGGAAGGGATGGGAGGGCGAGGCGGAGATCCGTCAGATTTTCGAGGCGCCCGAGTTCGCCAAGGCATGCGGGTGACTCGAGCGGGCCCTGAGCTGTTTCCGGCTCAGGGCTCCGCCCGCCGCGCTCGATAGTACCGAACCATTCGCTCGCCCAGATAGGCGCACACGGCCGCCCCCACCAGCGGCAGCCAGAAGCTCATCGCCTTGAAGGTGGATCCGCTCACGACATGAGTGCCGCCGCTGCCGATGCCGACGGTCCTGAGCGCCGACCGGAGATGCGAGTCCGTATAGGTGTTGGCGACCCACCACCCGACCGCCATCCCCGCCAGTGCCGGCGCCTTCGGGAGGAGCGTGGATCGAAGCTGGCCCAGGATCGCTCGCGCGAGGCCTGCGGACTCAACCGCGGCCTGCCTGGCCCAGGCCGGATGCGCCGTCCCTCCAAGCGAGGCCAGCCGTCGTTCGCGCTCCAGCCGAAGGCGGTCGAGCGACGCGCGAGCGGCGTGGACTTCGCCCACTTCGCCGGTCTCGGCGGTCGCCACCAGCGCGCCGAGGGCCTCGTAACGCGGTCCCAGCTTGCGCTCGGCGCACGCGCTCAGGTGACTCAGCACGCCGCGGGCGCAGACCCCTCGGACAATGACTACTGGCCGGATCCACGCTGCAACTGCGCGGAGGTCCGAGCGGTCGGCCTCCAACGAGGCGGCCGTCTTGGTGGCGAACCCGTCGAGCCGCCTTCGCTCGGAGGCCAGCTCAGCGGCCAGCCGCGCGACGTCTCCCGACTCGCGACCCTCCGGCGCGCGCGCGACGGCCTCGCCCAGCCGACGGAGCGCCGCGCGCTCCTGACGCCGGAGCCAGTGGCCGCGCAGGTCGAGTCGAATCTCATGAAGCTGGGCGCTCAGTCGGGACAGCATGGGCTTGGATCTCGCGGCAGGTGTGCGGCTACTCCACGCATGCAAGGACCTTCCACTCCGTTCGGCGGTGCCTACCGCGACTTCCCCGCCACCCGTTGGACCCGCGTGTCCCGGGCCTCGCACGCGTCGCCCGCGCCCGTCAGTCGCACGGCCGCGGCCGCGCGGGTCGCCTCGCTCGATCGTGCGCGCACGTCCTCGACGGTGGCCTGCACTCGGTCGGCCAGCCGGTGTGCCAGGTAGGCGCACACCATGGCCACCACCAGCGGCAGCAGATAGTGAACCAGAAACGTGTCGGTCGTGACGCTCACCAGGTGGGGACCCCGGCGCTTGAGGCTGAGTCCCAGCGACGTCATAATCGCGTCGGTGTGTGACTCGGCGTAGACGCGAGCGATCCACCACCCCACCACCATGGTCGTAAGAGCCGGCGCCCGCGGCGTGACCCACGACCGGGCCTGGTCCCAGGTCTCCTCGATGAGGCGGTTCCCTTCCCCCCGCAGCCGGTCCCGTTCGCTGGCGGCATCAGCCATCTCGGCGCGTATCGCGAGCACTTCGCTTTCGGCCCCGGTCGGAGGCATCGCCAGGGCCAGGCGTCCGGCCGTGAGGTGGATCTGACGGAGCCGTTGTTCGAGCGCTTCGATCCGCTGGCGGGAGCCGGCCGGCGGCGAGGTCCCACGCCCGGCCGTCATGGCCTGCAATCGCCCCCGCGCCGCGGCGGCCTCCGAGGCCAGGGACGCCAACCGGCCGCTCCGGCCGCCGCCATCGGCCAGCGTCTTCTCCCCCAACCGCGCAATCGCGGCCTCTTCCCGCCGGCGCAGGTCGCGCTGCTGGAGATCAAGGCGAGCGGCCTCGAACCGGGTCACGAGATGTTCGATCATGGGTGGGTTCGGGTTGTCGCAAGGATCGTGGCGGTCTGGGATCCCGACTTGGAGCGCTCTGCTTAATATCTTATTTCACAATTACTTATGCGGATTGGTGCCTGGACGCCATTGCCACCCTCCTGGCTGGTTGCGAGTCCTCGCCCACGGCATTCCGCAAACCCGCCGGCCTCTGCTTGACGCTCTCGCCCCAGTGGGTAGATTGGCGAAGATGCCGAACAAAACCCGAAACCGTCGAGCCGCGTGCCCCACCTCCACGTTTGCACCCACTTCTCCTTCGGCATCGGCGTCTCGAGTCCCGAAACGCTCGCGACCGCCGCCGCGGAACGGGGTTTCTCGGCGCTCGCCTGCACCGACACCAACGGGGTGTATGGCGCCGTCGAGTTCCAGCGCGTCTGCGAGGCCGCGGGCGTGCGCCCGATCCTGGGCGCCCACCTGGTCACCGACGATGAGGAGACGGTGGCCCTCGCGACGGACGAGCGCGGCTGGACGGCACTGTGCCGGGCCATCACGAGGATCCACTGGGAGGCAGACGGACAGGCGGTCAGACGGGCAGACGGTCGGAAGGCCCCAGGCATTACCGACCGTCTGACCGTCCGACCGTCTGACCGCCTGTCCACCTCCCTCGCCCCCGACCGTGACGGTCTGATCCTCCTCTCGCGCGATCCCGGGTTCCTCGAGCGCGTCCGCCGCCTGAGCGGCCCGCGCGACCTCTACGCCGAGTTGGTGCCGGGCAAGGCGCGTCATGCCGTGCTCGCCGAGGCCCGCCGGCTGAAGCTTCCGGCCGTCGTCACCAACGCCGCCGTCATGGCGCACCCCGAGGACTGGCAGCGCCACCGTCTCCTGCGCGCCATTCATCTCAACACGACCCTTTCTGCCCTCGAGACCGACCGTCCGACCGTCCGACCGTCTGACCGCCTGTCCGTCCGACCGTCCGACCGTCTCTCCCCCCGCGACGCCTGGCTCCGCCCCGCCGACGACCTCGCGCGACAGTTTCCCGACTGCCCCGAGGCCGTGCGCGCTACCGCCGAGATCGCCGAGCGCTGCCGGTACCGCATTCCGGTGGGCCGGGTCGTGGCGCCGCGCTTCGCCGACGCGGCCGACGCGCTCCAGGCGCTCCGCGCCCACGCCTACGCCGGCGCCGAGCGGCGCTACGGCACCGTCGCGCCGGTGACCCGGGTGCGGCTGGAGCATGAGCTCGCCATCATCGGCGCCAAGGGCTTCGCCGACTACTTCCTGGTGGTGCGCGACATCGTGGAGCACGGGCCCACTCACTGCGGCCGCGGCTCGGTCGCCAACTCGATCGTGAGCTACTGTCTCGGCATCACCCACGTCGAGCCGCTCGGCGCCGGGCTCCTGTTCGAGCGGTTCCTCAATCCCGAGCGGAAGGATCCGCCCGACATCGATCTCGACTTTCCCTGGGACGAGCGCGACGACGTGCTGGCCTACGTGTTCCGCCGCTACCCCCATCCGCAGGCCGCGATGGTGGCCAACCACAACTGCTTCCGCCTGCGCGGCGCGCTGCGCGAGGTGGCCAAGGTGCACGGCCGCCCCAACGGCGAGATCCGCGAGGTGACCCGCCGGATTCCCGTCTACGAGGATCTGCCGCTCGAGGAGACGCTCGCGACCCATCCCAACTTCAAGGCGCTCGACCTGCCGCCGAGCTGGCAGGAGTTCGCCCGCATGGCGGCGCCGCTGGTGGGCTTGCCGCGCCACCTCTCGCTCCACCCGGGCGGCGTGGTGGTCGTGCCCACCGCGCTCACCGACTACGTCCCCACCGAGCCGGCGGCCAAGACGCTCAAGGTGGAGGGGGGAGCCTGCCCTGAGCGAAGCGAAGGGGTGCCGGTCATCCAGTTCGAGAAGGACGGCGCGGAGGACGCTGGGCTGGTCAAGATCGACCTGCTCGGCAACCGCTCGCTCGCCGTCATCCGCGACGCGATCGCCGCGGTGGGCACGCACACCGGGCACCACATCGACTACACCTCGTCCGACCCCGGCGAGGACGAGCCGACCAAGGCGCTCTTTCGCACCGGGCAGACGATGGGCGTGTTCTACACCGAGTCGCCCGCGTCCCGGCTGCTCTGCGCCAAGAGCCGGGCCGACAGCTTCGAGCTGCTGGTGCTCAACACCAGCATCATCCGGCCCGCCTCCAACCGCTACATCAAGGTCTACCTCGAGCGGCTGCACGGCGCGCCGTACGAGCCGCTCGACCCGGTGCTGCGCGACACCCTCGCCGAGACGTTCGGGGTGATGGTGTACCAGGAGGACGTGGTGAACGTCTGTCATGCCTACGCGGGGATGTCGCTGGCCACCGCCGACGGGCTCCGCAAGTCGCTCTCCAAGAAGCGCCCGGCCAAGGCGCTCGCCGGCTACGCCGAGGAGTTCTTCACCGGCGCGCTGGCGCTGGGCCGCGACGTCGAGACCACCAAGCGCGTCTGGGCGATGATCATGTCCTTCGCCGGCTACAGCTTCTGCAAGGGGCACTCGGCCTCCTACATCCAGGTGGCGCAGCACTCCTGCTACCTGCGCGCGCACTACCCGGCCGAGTTCATGGCGGCCGTGCTGGCCAACGGCGGCGGGTTCTACCACCCGTTCGCCTACGTGGCGGAGGCCATGCGGATGGGGCTCACGGTGCTCCCGCCCGACGTGAACGCGAGCGAGCTCCGCTGCACCGGCGAGGGGCGGGAGCTCCGGATCGGGCTGCAGTTCGTGAAGGAGCTGTCGGCGGAGGGGGCGGAGCGGGTGGTGGCTGCGAGGGGAGACGGTCAGACGGTCAGACGGTCGGACGGTCGGGCGGGCGGAGCGACGGTCTTGTCATCCCGAGGGAGTGTCAGCGACCGAGGGATCTTGCCGGAGAGTGGCTCGAGCGAGGCGGGCCAGATCCCTCGCTCCGCTCGGGATGACAGCGCCGGCCACTGCACCCGTCCGTCCGTCCGACCGTCTGACCGTCCGTCCGTCCGTCCTTTCTCCGGCCTCGCCGACCTCCGCGCCCGCACCGGCCTCGCCCCCGCCGACCTCCGCGCGCTCATCAAGGTCGGCGCCCTCGACTCGATCGCCGGCGGCTGGACCCGTCCGATGATGCTCTGGCTGGTGGACTCGACGGCCGACTGCGTGCGCTCGCCCGACGACCGCCCGGGCGACTGGTTCGACCATCTCCCTCCGGCGGTCCCCGTGCTCAAGTCGTACGGCGCCGAGCGCCGGCGGCGGGAGGAGCACGCCGCCATGGGCTTCACCACCGACGCCCATCCGATGACGCTGTACGCCGATCAGCTCGAGCGGTTCCGCCTCACGCCCAGCACCGAGCTCCACCGCCACGTCGGCCGGCAGGTCCTGGTCGCCGGCATGCTCACGACCGCGAAGCCGGTCCACACCCTGAAGGACGAGCCGATGGAGTTCGCCACCTTCGACGACGGCCACGGGCTCGTCGAGACCGTGCTCTTTCCGGACGTCTACCGTGAGCGCGGTCACGTGCTGTTCGACCAGGGGCCCTTCATCTTTCGGGGGAAGGTCGAGGAGGAGTTCGGCGCGGTGACCCTTACGGTGACGCGGCTGGATCGGGTGGAGCGGATGCTGGCGAAAGTGACGGCGACCCGAACGCCAGCTCGCCCGTCTGGGCGAACCGGACCCTCCGCTTCCCGACGGGAGTCGTGAACGTCGCCTGGCCCTCGATCGCGAACCGGTGAACCCCGGAGTTGAGCGCCTGGAGCCGGGCCCGGGTCGCGGACCGGTCCGGGACCAGCGGCAGCGCGATGGTGGCGGTCCCCTTCGGCACGGCGAGGCTGCTGTCCTGGGCCAGCCGGCCGATCGGCAGGTCGTCCAGCGCCAGCCGGAGCTCGACCCGAGTGGTGGAGACCACGTAGTCGTTGGGGTTGCGCAGATTCAGCGCCACGAGCACCGGCCTGGCGCTCGCCGGGTCGACATCGAGCCGCACCCGCGCCACCGTCACCCGCGGATCTTCGTAGATCCACACGCCTACGGGCGTACAGGCCAGCACCGCGACCAGCCACCCGATCGCATGAGGCACCTGGATGAAACGCGCGATCACGCTGCCCTCAATTCTCTGCCTGCTGGCCTTCGTGGCCTGCGACGCGGGTGGCACGGGAGGGCCCAGTGAGCCGCCACCCCCGGATGGCCCGGTGCCGGTCGCCCTGCAGGAGGTGGCCGCGGGGCTGGCCTTCCCGCTCTACCTGACCGCGCCCCCGGGCGACCCTCGCCTCTTCATCGTCGAGAAGGGCGGCGCCATCCGGATCGTGAAGGACGGGAGCCTGCTGCCGATACCGTTCCTCGACCTCAGCTCGCGGGTGTCGGGTGGCAGTGAGCAGGGCCTGCTCGGCCTGGCCTTCGATCCCGCTTACGCCACCAATGGTCGCTTCGTGGTCCACTATACCGACCTGAGCGGAAATACGACGATCGCGGCGTATCGGGTGTCGGCGGCAGACCCCGACCTGGCCGACCCCACCAGCGAAGCGGTCTTGTTAACAGTGGAGCAGCCGTTCCCGAACCACAACGGCGGCCAGATTCTGTTCGGCCCGGACGGGATGCTCTACATCGGCCTGGGTGACGGCGGCGGCGGCGGCGACCCGGGCGGGAGGGGCCAGGCACTGACCGACCTCCTCGGGGACATTCTGAGAGTGGACGTCGCGAGCGGCACGAGCTACACAGTCCCTCCCGATAACCCGTTCGTGGGGCAGGCCAACGCCCGGCCCGAGGTCTGGAGCTACGGGCTCCGCAACCCCTGGCGATTCAGCTTCGATGCCGCCACCGGCGACCTCTACATCGCCGATGTCGGCCAGAGCGCCTGGGAGGAGGTGGATGTGGTGTCGGCCGCGGCCGGAGCCGGGCGCGGGGCCAACTTCGGCTGGAACATGACCGAAGGCCGCCACTGTTACGCCAGCGCGAGCTGCGACACCACCGGGTTCACGCTTCCGGTGCTGGAATATTCGCACTCCACAGGCTGCTCGATCAGCGGCGGCTACGTCTACCGGGGCGCTGCCATTCCGGCCCTGCAGGGGCATTATTTCTACGCCGACTACTGCTCGGGCTGGGTGCGGAGCTTCCGGTTGCAGGACGGCCAGGCGGTGGAACCCTATCAGTGGCCCAGTCTGGCGCCGGGCGGCGCGGTACCGAGCTTCGGGCAGGACGCTGCGGGTGAGCTGTACGTGATGAACGCGGGGGGACAGATATTCCGGATCGTGCCGCGGTAGCGGAGGACTTCGAGGCCCTGGCCGCGCGACTGCCCGCGTCCGTCCGGTTCGGCGCCTCGTCGTGGAACTACCCGGGCTGGCGGGGCCTGGTCTACCACCGGGACTATGGCGGCAAGGGCGCATCGGCCAGGATGCTCGAGGAATACGCCCGCTTCCCCCTCTTCCGCACCGTCGGCATCGACTCCAGCTTCTACGCGCCGCCCACCGAGGCGACCCTCGCCTCCTACGCGGAGCACCTGCCGCCCGGCTTCCCCTGCGTGAGCAAGGTGTGGAACCAGCTCACGGTGCAGACCTTCACCCAGGCGCAGGACAAGGCTCGCGCCGGACAGGTCAATCCCGATTTCCTGAATCCGGACGTCTTTCTCGAGGCCGTGTACGAACCCTATCGGCGCTACTTCGCGGACCACGCCGGACCGCTGGTGTTCGAGTTCCAGACCATCAGCCGGGGCAGCGGCATGTCGCCCGAGCGGTTCGCGGAGCGGCTGGACGAGTTCTTCTCGGCCCTGCCGCGCGACGCGATGTACGCCGTGGAGATCCGGAACGAGGAATTCCTTACGCCGATGCACTTCGCGGTGTTGCGCGAGCACGGCGTGGCCCACGTGTTCAATTCCTGGACCCGTATGCCCCCGATCGGCCACCAGCTCGACCTGTCGGGATCGGTGTCGGGCCCGTTCCTCGTCGCGCGGGCCCTGTTGCGCCCGGGCCGCACCTACGATGAGGCGGTGGACGCGTTCTCGCCGTACGACCGGATCCTGGATCCCTCGCCACCGCTCCGCCGGGATCTCCTCCGTCTCATCGAGACGGCGGTCCACACCCGCATCCCGGCCTACTTGCTGGTGAACAATCGCGCCGAAGGGAGCTCCCCCCTGACCATCGCGGAAGTCCTCCGCCTGCTGCCGCCGGTGGCGGCCTGACCATGGTGGATCGCGCCTCACTCTACCGCTACGCCGTCATCTCGATTCTGGCGGCGCTCGCGACCATCGCGCTCAAGGGCGGCGCGTACCTCATCACGGGCTCGGTCGGCCTCTTGTCCGATGCGCTGGAGTCGCTGGTCAATCTCGCGGCGGCCATCGTGGCGCTCATCGCACTCTCCGCCGCCGCCCGGCCGGAGGACGAGCTCCACCGGTACGGTCACACCAAGGCGGAATACTTCTCCAGCGGCTTCGAGGGCGCCCTCATCCTGCTCGCGGCCGCCACGATCGTCTACACGTCCACCCACCGCCTGCTCGATCCCCGGCCCATCAAGCAGATCGCCCTGGGTGCCGGCATCGCGGTGGCGGCGTCGCTGATCAATCTCCTGGTGGCGCGCACGCTGTTCCGGGCGGGACGAGCCTACCAGTCGATCACGCTGGAAGCCGACGCGCACCACCTGATGAGCGACGTGTGGACCTCCGCCGGCGTGGTGGCGGGCGTCAGTGCCGCGGCGCTGACCGGCTGGCAGCGACTCGATCCGATCATCGCCATCCTGGTCGCGCTCAACATCATGCGCACCGGCGTGAAGATCCTCCGTCGGTCCCTGATGGGCCTGCTGGACACGGCGATCCCGGAGGAGCTGCAGCGCAAGATCTCCGAGATCCTGGTGCACCACGCGAGCGAGGGCGTCCGCTTCCACGCCCTGCGCACGCGCCAGGCGGGGGCCTGGCGCTTCATCGACTTCCACGTCCTGGTGCCGGGGAACTGGTCGGTGCAGCGCGGGCACGACCTGCTGGAGCGCATCGAGGAAGAAGTGCGGGCGGCGGTGCCCAACAGCACCGTGTTCACCCATCTGGAGCCGATCGAGGATCCCGCGTCCTTCGCCGACGTAGGGCTCGAGCGCGCCGACGCCGGCACCTCGCACGGCGGCTGAGCCGCCGCCTCAGGGCTCCGGCAGGGTCACGGCGATCTCCCAGCGGCGCTCGCCGCCGGGCTCGAGCACCGGCGCCGTCTGCCACCGCAGCACCGCATCCTCCAGGCGGTCGGGTGCCCCGACGCAGGGCTCGACACCGACGTTGTAGTACGGCGTGCGGCCGGCGGGCGCCCATCCCCCCAGGTTGAGCCAGAGCCCGACCTGCGGCACGTCCGCCGCGCTCACCGCCAGCTCGAGGCGTTCCCCCTGGCGCGGATCCGTGAGCACCACCGGCCCCGATCCAGAGTCCCCGAACAGCTTCACCGCCCAGCCAGCCCGCTCAGGGAACACGAAGCGCGCGGGATCTCCACCAATCGCCCCCGGCCAGCTCACGATATCGTCGCGGGTGAGGTCGTCCCGACCGTGCACGGCCGCGAGCTTCACCTGGTGCACGCCCGGGAGCTCGAGCGTGGTACCGGGCCGCACGTTGAGCAGGGGATGGGCCGACCAGATCCACGGGAACGGCGCGTCGCCGGTGTGCCGAAGCCGGTACCGGAGGCGCACCACCGGCTCGCCGCGCAGCAGCGTCACGTCCCGTTGAAACTCGTACGGGAGTCTGGTCCCGGGCGCGGTCCCGCTGAGCGTGGTGCCGTCCGCGTCCTCGTAGAGGGAACTGACCCAGTCCGCGCTCCAGAGCTCGCCGTGGTCGGGGAGCGGCGCCGTGCCCGGCGGGGCGCCGGGCATGGGGGACGGCTCGACGGTCGGGAAACACTCGTCCCACCCGCCGCTGTCCGCCGTCTCGACGTATGAGGCGCCCGCCTTCGGCAGCGCGAGCGGCATCTGTTCGTTTCGCCACAGCCACTCCCGCCCCCGGAGCCGGCGGAGGTGGGTCAACCGCATGCCGGCGGCCGGCACCGCGACGAGCTCGATCTCCTCGGACCGAAGCGCGATCGCGGGAAAGCCGGAGACGGTGGTCTGGCGGTAGGACACGCGCGCAGGCGGGCTGAAAGGGGGAGTTATCCCGAGCCCGGCGAGAGCGCAGCATGAGGGGGGCGGGCCGGACCGACACTGCCTTCTCTCATGGCGGTCCGGCCCGTCCCCCTCGGGCGGAGCCCTCGCCGGGCTCGGGATGACGGAGAGTTCATGCCGACAGCGTGGCAAACGCCCGCACCGGCCAGGTGCCGAACCCCGCGACCTTGGCCGGCACCGCCGTGAACCAGAACCCGGCCCCCGGCAACGGCCCCAGGCGGCACAGGTGTTCTACGATCGGAATCTCGGCGCCGAGCAGGATCGAATGCACCGGCCGAGCGAGATCCCTGAGGTCGTCGATATTGACCGAGTCGATGCCGACCAGCGTCGCCCCCTGCGCGACCAGATATTCGGCGGCCTCGCCCGTGAGGAACGGATTTCCCTCGAGATACGCCGGCGTGCCCCAATGCGCATCCCAGCCGGTGCGCACCAGGACGGCCTTGCCGGCCAGGTCCCGCCCATGGAATGCCTCGCGCCCCACGGCGCCCGACCGGTCGGCCCCCGCGCCGTCGATCACGACCGCCTCCAGGCCGGCCAGCGACTCCAGCGGGAGCCCCGAGAGGTCCACGCCGTCGGCGTAGCGGTGAAACGGCGAGTCGATGTAGGTACCGGTATTGGCCACCATCTCGATCTTGCCGATGTGGAACTCGACGCCGGGCGCGTACCGCCTGCGCGACGCCTCGCGGCTCAGGAAGTCGCAGATGACCGGACCCGGGAGACCCGGATAGGTCGTCATGCCGTGCTCGATGGTGTGGCTGAGATCCAGGAAGGTCATGCCGGGCCGTCACGCGGTCAGCGCGCGCAGCTCCTCACCAACGCCGGCCAGCTCGCAGATGCGGGCGATCGTCTCGCCGACTTTGTTGTTCGGCGTCGAGGCGCCGGCCGTAATCCCGACGATGCGCCCGTCGCCGAGCCAGCCGGCGGTGGTGTCCTCCCGGCGGGTGCCGATCGGCTGGTGGCGGATGGTGCCGGCGGCCGGGTCCACCCCGTCCGCGTCCTCGATATGGAAGGTGCGGACCCCGTGCGACTGCACCAGCGCCGCCAGGTGACAGGTGTTGCTGGAGTTGTAGCCGCCCACCACTACCATCACGTCGAGCGGCTCCTGGATCAGCGCCTGGACCGCGTCCTGGCGCTCCTGGGTCGCCGAGCAGATGGTGTCGAACGACCGGAAGTGGTCCGCCAGCGCGTCGGCACCGTAGCGCCGCTCGGCGCTCCGGCGGATCTCTTCGGCGATGGCCAGGGACTCGCCCGACAGCATCGTGGTCTGGTTCGCCAGCCCGACGCGCTGGAGGTCGCGCGCGAAGTCGAACCCGGGCGAGACCGCCTTCGCGAACCGAGCTTCCATGGCCGGCAGGTCCCGACCGTGCTCGATGAAGTCGCACACGATGCGCGCCTCCTCCATGTTGAGCACGACCAGGTAGCGGCCGCCGGGATACTTCATGACCTGGCTGGCGGTGGCCTTGGTCTCCTCGTGGTAGTGCTTCCCGTGGATCACCGCCGTGTAGCCGTCGCGGGCGTAGCTCTCGACCCGCTTCCAGACGTTGAGCACCGAGCCGCACGTGGTGTCCACCAGCACGGACCCCAGCCCGCGCAGGCGCTCGAAGTCGTCCATGGTCACGCCGAACGCCGGCAGGATGACCACATCCTCCGACCCGATGCCCGAGAAGTCGAACCGGCCCAGGTCGTCCCGCTGCAGGAATCGGACGCCCATGTCCTGCAGCTTCTGGTTCACGTGCGGGTTGTGGATGATCTCGCCCACCAGGTAGAGCCGCCGGTCGGGAAACTTCCGCCGGGTCTCGTAGGCGTAGTCGACCGCCCGGTCTACCCCGTAGCAGAACCCGAACTCCCGCGCCAGCCGAAAGCTCATCCGCCCGACGTCGAGCCGGTAATTCCGCGCGCGAAAGGCCTCGACCACGGTGCTGTGGTAGTCGGCCGTGAGCTGGCCTTCGATCTCCGCCTTGAGGCCGAATCCGCGCCGGAAGTAGGTGCTCTCCATGGTCGGGTAATCTAATCGCGGCGGTCCGGCCGGACCGGACCGCGTGCCCCGGTGTCGGGCTGGGCGGTGTCGGCATTGGCCGAGTCAGCCGAGGGCCGTCCGGCACAGTCGCTGGGCGCGGGAACGACGCGCAGCCCGTCGAAAGTCCCCGTGGCGTGCAATCTGGTGCCGGTCACGAGCGGTCGCGCGCCCGCGTTGAACCGCCCCCCCAGGCTGCCATCGGGCCGGCGCTCCAGCATCAGGCTCCCGCTGTCGCCCTGAAAGCCCATGACCGTCGTCTGCGAGAACCACCGGAGGGCCAGCGCGGCGGACGGCGGCAGCATCGTGTCGGCCAGGTCGGGACGCCGGATGGGATACCTCCCCGCATCGATGGTATCGGGTGGATACAGCACCATGCCCACCCCGGTGTCGCCGGCGACCGCACGGATCTCGAGCAGGTGCAACGGGGCGCACCACTCAGCCACGGCGCGTGCCGAGAAGGACGCGGTGTCCGCGCCGGTCCATCGGACGGTAACGCGGGGGCCACGCGGGGCTTCGGCCTTGCTGGTGCAGCCGGCTGCTCCCCACGCGCAGAGCCCGAGAGCCAGACTCGCCACCACCGGACGGGACCTCATCTGGGCGCCTGGACTACGATGTCGAACCGCACCTTCGCTCCCGTGTCCGGGCTCAGCGAGTGGCTCAGATCGAACCGCAGGGCCCCGCGGAAGAGTGACATGCCCGCGCCCGCGCCCGCGAGCGCGGTGCTCGAGAACAGGTCCGCGGGGTCGGCGGCCTGGCCCACGTCCACGAACGCCACCGGCCGCAGCCGTCCCCCGAACGGAGAGACGTCGAGCTGCGCCGCCCAGAACGCCTGGCCGCGGCGTGTGCCGTAGTCGAAGCCACGCACGGTCTGCTGCCCGCCCAGTCGGAACAGACTCTGCCCCAGCGTCGGACTGGTCGCGATGCCGGCCTTGAGTCGAAGCGTGGCACCGAGCCCCTCGCCTGCCTCCAGGCGGACGTCGCCGAACAGCCGGCCGGTCGAGCGGTCCCCGTTGCCCAGGACGTCGGCGGTCAAGCTCCAGCGAAATGCGCCCGTGCGCGACAGCCGCACTGAGGCCCCGCCGTACGTGCCCGGGTCCACCGGAGCGTTGGGTGGGAACTCCCCGTCGCCTCCGAGAAAGTCGTTCACCGCCGACTTCGCCTCACGCGCGACGCTGGTCTCACGCTCGACGCGCACGCCGGCGACCACGTCGAGGCCACTCTCGATGGAGGCCTCGAAGCCAATCGCCCCCCCCTCGGCCAGGAAGTAGTCTCCATCGTCATGGGCAGCGAACAGCGCGTTCAACGTATTGCCGAGTGAATGTCCCGGGGAGAAGGGATCCGCGTCCACGATGTCACGGTAGCCGCCAAGCGTCCAGCGCCCGCTAGGCGCATCCCGCACCAGCGTGAGGCGGCCGGTCACACGGTCATCGCTCAGCCCGTAGCGCACGGTGCCGTAGAGGTTGGCGAACCGGATGCCCGGGGCCCGCACCCGATAGCCCAGGCCCATCGAAAGGCCTTGCACCCGATCGTAGTGAAGCGCGTCCGACAGCCGCTCGTACCCAAAGCCGCGCCCCGTCTGGCCGGTCACCGAGTCGGGCAGCGTCTCGGCCAGCCGGGCCAGCTCGGCCTCGGCGTCGCGGATCCGGCGCGCATCGGCCGGATCGGCCTCGAGCGAGAGCGAGTCCGGCCAGCGATCGTAGCGGTCCAGGGTCGCGTTGGGCGGCCGGTGCAGCTCGTACCGTCCGCCGCGCCACCGTCCGGCGTAGTCCCACGCACGGAGGCTGTCGGGTGTCCCGCCGAGCTGGTCCCGGCGGGCGGCACGAAGGGAGTCGAGCCGCGCCCGATGCAGCTTCCGCACGGAGTCGCGGCTCAGGCCGAGCTCGTCGAGCAGCGGCAGCTCGAAGGCGATCGGTTGCCCGCCGTTGATCGTGTAGTCGTCGAAGGTCGTCGTGGCCTGGAACGGGATCACCAGGTCGCTCACGACCGGGATCCGCACCCGCCCTGCGATCACCTGCCGGTAGGGCATCCAGAACCGCCCCCCCTGCAGGCCGTATTCCAGATCGGCATCCACGCTCACGACCCGGTTGACCATCGAGTTGAGCCGACGCGCCTTGGCGGAGTCGGGGCCCTGCGGGCCGTCCTCAGGCCGAACCCATAGCGCCGTCCCGAGGTACCGAAAGGTCAGGCGCACCACTTCGGCCGATGCCGAGTCGATCCACATCTGCCCGGCGATGAGCGCCGGACCGGTGCGCCTCGGTGTGACCTGCACCCGAAACAGGCGCAGGGTGCCGCCACCAGCCTGGGCGACGGTGAGGTCGCCGGTCAACGCGTAGCGATACCAGGCAGGTCCGGTCGAGGCGAGAGGATGCAGCGCGCCCGTGGCAGGGAACCGGCTGCTGAAGATCCGGACCGAATCGTCGACGCCCCGGGGCACGAACCACGGTCGCGCCCAGATGCTCGACAGCTCGAGGTCGCGCCGGCGGGAGCGGAACCGGCGGCCGATCACGTCGATCCTGAGGTCGTTGGGCTGCTGCCACTGGACCCGCGCAACCTGCTCCTCGACCGCGCTGGCCGGCGCGCGTGACCAGGCACTTCGGCCCACGGCGACCGAGAGCCGATAGCGGATGGTCGCCTGGTAGTTGGCGACCGCCGAGTCGCTCGTCCGGCGCCGGGCCATGGCGCGCTCGACGAGCTGCTGAACGGTGGGACTGGAGTAGGGTGAGGTGGTGTCGGGTCGAGGAGCTTGAAGGACGGCGGTGGACAGCAACAACGCTACGAAGTTTGCGCCCATTTGCTCCGGCCGTCTCGGTGTAGCCCGTACGCCTTGAGACGGCGCCAGAGGGTGGTCCGGCTGATGCCTAGGTGCTTGGCCGTCTCCGCGAGCTTCCAATTGTTCGCGTCGAGCGTCTTGACGATAGCCTCCTTTTCCCTCGCCGCCAACGTCGTGGGACCTTCGACGCCGGGGATGAACATGGCTTCGCCCAATTCCAGCGCGCCCACCCGAAGCGGCCGGAGACGACCGCCCAGCGCGGCGAGACGCGGCATCAGGTCCGGCGCGTGCTCGCTCAAATCCATCCCGATCAACGCTTCGCGGGCCTGGTGGTTGGCGTACTGCAAGCGGCCCTCGACGTCGAAGACCACCACCCCTTCACTAAACCCGTCCAGCAGGGCCTTGGCGAGGGGGGAAAAGACGGATGGAAGCGAATTGAGTGGTGACGCGTCCGGCATAGTAAATGGGTACGACACTCTCGATCCCGGAGTTTCAAAGGTGGACGTAATGTAACTTACTACGCGGCTTTGACCTGGGTTTATACATCCATGCATGACGTGCACCGGGGCCCGGGGTGCACAATGGAGCGTTCGGCGGGTCGCCGCCCCCGGGGCTGGTGGGTCAGCGGCGCCGGCCCGGGCGCCCGCGCCGCCGGTGGCCGGGCGGCCCACCGCGTGGACCCTTGCCCTGGCGCGGCCGATGTGGCCGATCGTCCTCGTCATGCCAGCCGGCCTTCGGTGCTCGCCGAAGCTCGGCCTGCAGCTCGGCCACGGTATCTGCCAGGACCGGCGGATGGCGACCGCGCACCAGGGCGAATCGAAGCGGTCGGTCCAGCGGCGGCAGGTCGCCTATCCGCAGCCGCTTCGCCTGTCCTTCACGCAGCCGTACACGGGCCACCCCCTGGCCGTCCGCCACCTCGTAGTCGAGCGGTGCGGCGTCCCCGCGCACGCGGATCATCGCCGGCAGCGCGTCGAGACGCGCTCGCGTCGCCTCGTCCACTAGTGCCGCGGGATCCAGATGGATGCGCATGCGGAGGAAGTCATCCCAGCTTTCGACCCCCGCGAGCTGTTCGCTGATGCGGCCCCGAACGGCCCCGGGCGCGGCCGCGCCCAGTGCGCCACCGGAACGACGCCAGAGCTCGTCCAGCGTCTCCACCGCCCGCCGAAGCCGTCCCTGGTCCGGATGGGGAGTCTCCCCCGCAATCGACGCCTCCGTGAGGGCATCCCGCGCCGCCGCCCGGAGCGGCTCCGGGATCGCGCCGCGCAGCGGCTCGACATCGGTGTCGAGATCGAACCCGAAGTAGCTGCGGCGCCGCTCCACCGCGAGCCCGAGCTGTTTGCGGGGTCCGGTCAGCACCACGCGCGGAGGCCCCAGGGCGGCGTGCTCCCGCACGAGGTCGTAGGACAGCGTCGTGCCTTCGATGGACGCCCGTGGGGTGCCGAACCGATCCGCGAAGTAGCGGAGCGCCCCTGCCACCGCGCCCCAGCTTCCCGCCACCGACGTCTTGGACACCCGCGCTTCCTGCCCGTCGGCGGTGTGCTCGTCGATGACCAGGTCGAACGGCATGAACCGGGCGAGCAGCTCGGCCCAGGCCTTCCGGATCTCCTTGGACGCGTACGGCAGCTGTTTCGGCAGCGGCAACTCGAGCGAGCGGTAGACCGAGGCCACGCCCAGCGCCGCGTCTTCGATGGCCTTGACCAGCACCCCGCGGCGCTCGGCCCATTCGGCCAGCCCGTCCTCGAACAGGTGCCGCGGCAGTCCGTAGACCTCGCCCAGGTAGCCGTGCTGGTTCACGGCCTCCGCATAGAGGTTGTAGGCGGTCAGGTGGTCGCTCCCGTTCACCACGACGCCGTGGAGGTCCCGCCCTTCCCGGGTCATCCGGTGCAACGATTCGATGTTCGAGCACACCGCCACCACCGGCGTCAGCTCCGGGCCGGCATGCACCAGCAGCTCGCCCCAGGGCCGCTCGACGGGCATGGCCTCCACCTCGCGCCCGTAGGCCGTCAGCTTTCCCTCTTCCACCAGGCCGCGGTTGCTCAGCAGCGCCACCGCTCGCCGGTAGGCCGTGCGATCGAGCGGGACCGGGAGATCGAGATCACCGGCGTCGACCCCGATGGCCGCGCAGGTGATGGCCACCCGCTCCGCGTCGCCGGCGAGCTGGAACTCCGGCGGGGTCGGCCGCAGGCGCTCGAACACCAGATCGCGATCGCTCAGGATGACGACTTCGCCGTTCGGCACCCGCCCGTGCACCCGCCCGGCCATCTGGAGAATCTCGTTGGCGCCGAGGTACAGGCGGTGGAGCACGTTCCGGCCGCGCTCGACGACGTTGCCGTAGCGCGCGTCGTAGATGATCACCGTGTCGAGCCCCCGCACGTTGAGCGCGGACTGCCCGGCCGCGGTCATGGCCAGCAGAAACGGGCGCTCGACCTCACCCTCGAGGAAGGGGCGGATCACCCGGATCGGCTCGCCGCCATGATAGAAGGCGGTGGTGAGCCGCTTCCACTGCTCGCCCAGCTCCGCGCCGAGCCGCTCGACCTCGGCACGGGTCGGGAGGAACACGGCGACGCCGCGCTGCTCCTTGATCACGTGCCGGATGTAGCGCTCGTTCAGGAATTCATCGGGCTGCTGGGGGAGCACCTCCACCTTGGCCTTGAGCCCGGGGTCGAAGGCCTGGGTCTCGAGCACCTCGGCGCTGTCGAGGTAGCGGGCGTAGAAGGCGGGATCCACCGTGGCGCTGAGCCAGATGAAGCGGCAGCCGGCCCGCTTCCCGAGCGCCAGGCACAGCTCGAGCTCGGCCGAGGTCTGGTGGATCTCGTCCACGACCACGGTGTCGCGCCCGGTGATGAGATCGTCCTGGAACCAGCGCCGTGCGATACCGGTGGTGACGACCACCACGTTCCAGGTGGGCGTCGCGGGCGTCGCCTCTCGCTCCCGGTTCACCACCCCGACCGCGAGGGGCTCGTTGAGCATCGCCTCCGCCATGGGCCGGATCGCGAGCGTCTTGCCAGTGCCCGTACCGGCGACGATCCCGAACCCGTTCCCCGACGCGGCCAGGGTGCGGATCTCGCCGCCGTGCTCGCGCTCGAGCAGCGTGTCCAGATGGAGCCCGAGCGCCAGCTCGATCGTCTCGCACGCGGCCCGCGTGGGGGCAATGACGATGATGCGCCCCTTGGGGTGGGGCGCGTGGCGGTAGGCGTCGGGATCGGGAGGGAGATGGTGGTCGCGCGCCGGATGCATGGGGGAATGAATGCCCGGCCGCGTCGGATTGCAAACGGTCAGAAGCCTTGCTGGAAGTTCACCTCCCACACCCAGTTCTTGCCCGGCCGCTCGAACGGGTGGACCATGTTGAATTCCGCGACGGCGAAGCCGAACAGGTTGAACCGGAGGCCGGCGCCGGCGCTGTACACCGCCGAGCGGTCGCCGCCGGAGCTGGAGAAGGATGGCGTCTCGCCGTTGTTCCAGGCCACGCCCCCGTCCCCGAAAACGGTGAAGTCGATCGGCAGGATCCCGTAGTAGCCCGACCCAACGCCCAGGACGCCGAAGAGTGGAAAGCGGAGCTCGAGGTTGCCCACCAGCATCCGGCTGCCGAGCAGCTGGTCGAAGACCGGGCAGCCGTTGGGATCCGCCGCGGTCGGGTGGCACTCGGAGGCGTTGAACGAGCCCACCCGGTACCCGCGCACCAGTCCGGGCCAGCCCAGAAACAGCGGCTGGATCCGGGGATCCTCGGCGTCGGAGCCGTAACGGCCGTAGTGCATGATCCTGGCGGCCACCGTAAAGGGACGCACGGGCATGAAGTAGCGGCGGTAGTCGGCCAGCGCACTCACGAAGTTGAGCGAGCCGACGGTCGGCGTGGCTTCAAGCCGGTAGCGCTGGCCGAGGATCGGGCCGGTAGCGCCGGTGAAGGAGTTGTCGTACACGAAGGCCGCGCTCGCCACGCCCAGGTTGAGGGCGCTCCCGGCCGGCAGATTCTCCTTGGTGTCCAGCACCTGCTCGCCGGTGACCGGCGAGAAGCCCTGGGTGTGGAGCTCGTTGTCGAACGAGATGTTGCTGTAGCCCGCGGACAGATCGATCCGCTTGGCGGTGTTAAAGGGGTAGGAGACGAACGCCTGCAGGTCGCGGTTGGTCTGCCGCTGCAGCAGTTCCTGTTCCACGTAGAGCTGCTGGCCGTTCGTGTCCACGATGCCGGCCGCGAAGGCGCCGGTCAGGTACGGCACCTGCTGGATCACGGCGCCCCAGTTCAGTCGGTGTCCCATGTTCTGGTAGGCAACGACCCCGGTGATGTCCTTGAGCCTGCCGTTCACCTGCAGTCCGGTGATCAGGTTGCGGTTGCCGAGCTCGTCGCTCCAGAACAGCGACAACCCGCCGCCCACATAGGTCCCGAACTCGCTCGTCCCGGCCACCAACGAGGGCTGACCCACGGCGGTGAGCGAGAGGCCCGGCTTGTAGTGCGCGGTGACGAAGGTGGTGTCGGCCGGCAGCCCGGTCTGGGGATCGCTCAGCGCCGACGCGAGGGCCGCGCTCTGGCGCGAGACCGGCGGCAGTGCGGCGGCTGCCAGCGAGGAGGGCTCGAGCGGGGTAGGCTCGCCGGCCAGCACCTGGGACGAGTCGATCGCGTACAGCTCGTATCCGTTAGTGCGGAAGACGCTGTAGGCCAAGCGCCCGTTCCGCTCGGCCACACTGATCGCCGGGCTGGTCTCGGTGATGCCGCTGACGCCGGTGAACAGGTTGGTCACCCGCCGCAGCTCCCCGTCGGCCAGCCGCACCCGATAGATGTTCGGAATCCCGTTGGGATTCCCGACGAAGTACAGACTCGATCCGTCCGGCGACCACTGGGGATTGAGGTGCTTCGCGCCGTCGAACCCGGGAACGCGGGTGATCCGGCCGCTGGCCCGGTCGAGGATGGCGAGCGAGTACGGGCCGATCGACAGATCCTGCAATCGCGTGGTGAATCGGTCGGTCACGAAGGCCAGGCTCTTGCCGTCCGGGGACCAGGTGGGCTGCAGGTCCGAGAATGCGTCCTGCGTGAGGCGGTGCAGCGTGCTGGTTCGAAGATCGTACACGAACAGATCGCTCAGACCGCCCACCAGCGCCGAGAAGGCGATCTCGTGTCCGTCGGGCGACCAGCTCGGGTTGAGGATGTCGCCGAGCTGCGGCAGCCGGATCTCGCGCTCGATGCGGCCACGCTCGACGTCGTAGATGTTGAGGTTGGGACGGCCGCCCTCGATGCCGGCGAACACGAAGCGCGTTCCGTCGTCCGACCAGCTCCCCGCCGATTGAATGAACTGCAGGCTTTCCAGGTGGGGATCCACGGCAGTCCGGGTGATCTGGCGCTTCACCTTCCCGGTCCGGGCATCGGCGAGGTACAGGTCCACGCTGAACAGCCCGCGATCGGAGAAGAACATCATCTTGGTGCCGTCGGGGCTCAGGGCCGGCGCCAGGTTGTACTGGCCCACGTCCTCGCCGTTCACCCCGACGAGCTTCGTGCCATAGCGGTCGGGTAGTTCGGTTCTCGACCTGAGCGAGTCGAACTCGGCATGGATCGCGCTATGCCACCGCGCCACGAGTTGATCTGGCGTGAGGCTGAGCACTCCGCGAATGGCCTGATCCACGCCCCGGGCGCGCCCGGTGGCCCGCAGCAGCTCTCCGATCCGGTCATCGCCGTAGCTGCCGCCGACGTAGGCCAGCAGGGCCTGGCCATAGCGATAGGGGAAGTAGCGAGGGTCGTCCAACTGCTTGAACGTGGGAAGCGAGTCGCGAACGGTGTCCTGGACTGCGCCGCGCATCCACATCGCGGTCAGCGGTGCCACGGGGCCGAGCGAGAGATACTCGGCCATGCCCTCGACGAACCACAGCGGCATGTCGGCCGCGGCGGGGTTTCCGCCCGTGCGGCCGCCGACGCCGGTAATGTCGTACTGGAAGGCGTGCGTCAGCTCGTGTCCGATGACGTGGTCCAGGTCGCCCAGCGTGCCGCCGGTGGGCAGCACGACGCGCCGGCGCAGCGCCTCGGTCACGCCGCCGGTGCCTTCCCCGAGCCCCTGAACCACGTTGGTCTGCTCGAACTGGGCCTGTGTGGCGTAGAGAATGAGCGGCTGACGACCGGACAGCTGGTGGTGCAGCACCGCGCTCAGGCGAGCATACCAGCGCTCGGCCATGCGGGCCGCGATGTCGGCGGCGGGCCGCTCCTCGGGATAGTAGTAGAGGTCGAAGTGGGCGGTCCGCAGGACTTTGAAGTCGAAGTTCTCGTACTGGACCTTGTTACGGCCGAAGTACTGGGCCTGGGCGGGTTGGGCGAGGAGCACAGTGGCGCCGAGCAGTACGGCGACGGCCAGACCTGCGGCGGCAGACAACTTCCTTGGACGAGCCACGATTCTCTCTTTCCTCCGCGCTACAGATGCGGACCTGCCGCGCGCCGTCGCAGTGACACAGCACACATGAGCGCCAAACGCCAAAACGTCCCCGCGTTACGCGAGGACGCCTGGTCCTGCAACCGACCTGGATCTGGGTGATCGGGCGCCGGAAGGCGCGCGGACAGGTCAGTCGCCCCAGTCGCGGTCGCGGCCGTCATCGTAGCGGTGCGGCCCCTGATACCGATCGTTCCACTCCTGCTGATCGCACACATGGTAGTAGCGGCCGTTGCGCTCGTAGATCACGACCTCTCGCATGGGCGGGCCGTCGCGGACATCGCGGTCGTAGTAGCGGCCATCCCGGTAGAACACCACCACCTGCCGGAACCCGTGACGGCTCCAGTTACGGAACGCGTGACGATGACGAACGTAGACACGCTCTACCACGATGACCCGGGCCGGGACCCGGCGATACACCACCGGCCGGCGATAGGTGGAGTATCCGTCGCCGACGACAACCCGGCCGGCGACCGGCCCGCCCCGAATCGCCACGTCGGCCGAGACCCGCTGGGCCGAAAGCGGCGCGGCGAACGACAGAGCGGCAAGCAGCGACCCCGCGACGATGCTGGTCCTCATAAGATCCTCGACTGAAGTTGGGAAGCGTGCGGCTGCTCAAGGTGCGAGCCCCGTGCCAGCGCGTAAGTCGTTGCCGGGATTGGGGCGCGCGCGCCGGGGCCGGGGTCCCCCGTCCTCTGGGACAGACGCTTCCCGGCCTGCGGTTACCCGCGGTGGGGTCGCCGGGCCCGAACCGGCGTCGGCCTGGCTCCGCTGCAGGTCAACCCACTCGCAGACGATGCGAAAGGCTTCCAGGCGGTCGAGCGCGAACGCTTCCATGAGGTAGGGAATGGCGCCGTACATGTTGCTCCGGCCGCCCGCGTGGAGGCGCTTGAGGAAGCTGTGGTAGCGGTTGGGCCTGGGCCGCTCAACGCGACGTCCACGGGGCGGACTGGCGCCGGCAACCGCCTTGGATCGCTTGGTTAAACGCTTGCTCATGAACAATTTGCGATATCTCACGTGGATACCGAATATATACCGAAGCAGGCCCGGCGGCAACCCGCCCGATAGGCGCTCGGACGAGGTGCATGACTCCTTGACAGGTATTTGGGTCACGTCCATACTAGTGGCCTCTACGCAGGACTTGCGTCGCCAAGTACGAGCTACCCGCCTGTTTGGCGGGATTGCGTGGCCTCGCTCCATCCCACGTCGCTCCGGTGCCGGCTCACTCTTCGCCTCGTCGAGCTGCGTATGTTCCGCCAAATTCTTTCGCTCTTCACCAAATCGCACATGGAGGCAGGTATGGCCGCGGATTTCTTCATCGGTGAATCGCTCGTCGGCGATGGCAACGAAATTGCGCACATCGACCTCATCATCGGGTCGAAGTCCGGCCCGGCCGGCGCGGCATTCGTCAGCGCGCTCTCCACCAACACGGATGGGTTTAACCACCTCCTTGCCGTCGTCACCCCAAATCTTCCCGCCAAGCCCGACACGTTGCTGTTCAACAAGGTGACGATCAAGGGTGCCAAGCAGGCGGTCCAGATGTTCGGCCCGGCCCAGGCAGCCGTCGCCCGCGCGGTGATGGACTCGGTGAATGAGGGCGTCATCTCGAAGACGCAGGCCAACGACCTGTGCATCCTGGTGGGCGTGTTCATCCACTGGCAGGCCGAGGACGACAAGAAGATCTATCAGTTCAACTATCAGGCGACGAAGGAGTCGATCGCGCGCGCGCTCAAGGGCACGCCCACCGTCGACGAGGTGCTCTCCAAGTACAAGGCCGCACGGCATCCGTTCGCCAGCGGCGCCGAGGGCTGATCGTACAGTCCCGCCTTACCGGTGTGACCTCGAGGGGTGGGCCCGACCACGGGCCGCCCCTCGAATTTTTCCAGGACGTTCGACCCACGGGGGAAGAGTTCGGCGATGCGCAAGCTTCTGCTCCAGCTCGACAGCTCTCGGTTTCCCAGCGTGTTCGATCAGGTCGTCGCGTACGATGCCGGCGCCGACGCCATCATGAGCTACGGCGGCGTGACCGAGGGTGACGTTCGCGATCTCATCCACGGGTGCATCTTCACGCGCGGCACCAAGGACCTGCACAACACCGCCGTCTGGATCGGCGGCAACAACATGTCGGCTGGCGAGCAGCTCCTCGCGATGGCGCAGGACTCGTTGTTCGCGCCGTTCTGCGTCTCCATCATGCTCGACTCCAACGGCTCCAACACCACCGCGGTGGCCGCGGTGGTCAAGATCGAAGAGACGCTGGGCGACGTCAGCGGCAAGAAGGTCCTCATCCTCGCCGGGACCGGCCCGGTCGGGCAGCGCGCCGCGGGGCTGCTGGCGAAGGACGGGGCCCGGGTGACCATCACGTCCCGCAAGCCCGAGCAGGGCGACAGGGCGCGGCAATTCATCGACGCCCGGTTCAAGGTCCAGGTGGAAGCCGTCACCATGAGTGATCCCGCCAAGTTGCCCGAGCTAATGGAGGGCGTGGAGGTGCTGCTCAACTCCGGTCCGGCGGGCGTACAGATGGTGCCGAAGGCGGCCTGGGCCGGCAGCGAGACGCTCAAGGTGGCCGTGGACCTCAACGCCGTTCCGCCGCTCGGGATCGAGGGCGTCGACGTGAACGATTCGGGCGAGAAGCGCGAGGGGGTCACGGTGTTCGGCGCGTTCGGCGTGGGAAACTTCAAGACCAAGCTCCACAAGGCGTGCGTCGCGAAGCTGTTCACCCGCAACGATCTCGTGCTCGATGCCGAAGCGATCGCCGAGGTGGCGCGGGAGATGGTCAAGCAGAAGGGGTGAGCCGGTGCCGCGCGTCGCGGGCATCGATCCCGGCACTCTGAACGTCGACGCCTGCGGCCTGGAGAACGGCCGGCTGTTCCTCGACGCGACATGGCCGACCGCCGAGCTCATGACCGACCCGCGGCCCTTGATCGACGCACTCCTCGCCGCGGGCCCGGTGGACTGCGTGGCGGGGCCATCGGGCTACGGGCTGCCCCTGTGCCGGGCGAGGGACGTGAGTGAGGACGATCTCAGGCTGGCCTTCCTGGCGCCGCCCGGCGAGGAAGGTGGGATCGGCGGGCTGCGCGCTCTGGCGCGCCGGCTCGACGACGCGGGGCTGCCGCTCGTGTTCACCCCAGGCGCGATGCACCTCGGGACCGTGCCGGCCCACCGGAAGCTCAACCGGGTGGACCTCGGCACCGCCGACAAGGTGTGCGCGACTGCGTTGGCGATCGCCGCGGAGAGCGAGCGCCGCGGGCAGGCCTGCGAGGAAACCTCGCTCATCCTGCTCGAGCTTGGCGGGGCCTTCACGGCGGGGCTGGCCGTCGAGCACGGGCAGATCGTGGACGGCCTCGGGGGCACCAGCGGGCCGATCGGCTGGCGCGCGGCCGGCGCGCTCGACGGCGAGGTCGCGTTCCTGGCCGGGAGTGTGACCAAGGGAATGCTGTTCGACGGCGGCGTCGAGCGCATCATCGAGGCCGATCCCCGCCTGCTGAACACCGCCCTAGACGCCTACGTCGAGGGCGCGGCACGGGCGGTCCATCTGCTGCGAAGCGCCGCGCCGAGCGCCGACGCGGTGCTGCTGTCGGGCCGCCACGCCGCCGACCCCGAGATCCATCGGCGGCTGAGCGGCGCGCTCGCCGACGTGGGGGAAGTGCGGAGGCTCGCGGGGTTCGCCACGCGGGCCAAGCAGGGCGCCCAGGGGGCGGCCGTGTTGGCGGATGGGTTGGCCGGCGGCGCGCACCAGAGACTGGTGGAGCGGCTCGGGATTCGGGAGGCGAAGGGAACGGTGCTGGACCACCTGTACTTCATTTCTCCGGCTGCCGCACGGCGGCGGCTCGGCTTGTCCGATGCCTGACCCGCGCGGCTCGGTCCTGCTCGCCGGAGTCTCCACCCGGGCGCTGGCCGAATCGGCCGCGCGTGCGGGGTACCGGGTCATCGCCGTGGATGCGTTCGGCGACGCCGACCTTCGGGCGGTGGCCGACGTGGTCGCGTTCCCCCGAATCGGCGGGCGGCGCTACGGGGCCGAGCTGGCCGCGCGGAGCGCGCGTCCGGTGTCTGCCACCCTCGTCGCCTACACGTCCAACTTCGAGAACCATCCGCGCGCCGTGGCCATGCTCGCACGGGGCCGCCGGCTGCTCGGCAACCCTCCCCACGTGCTGGAGCGGGTGCGCAATCCCATCCTGCTCGCGCGCCTCCTTGGCGGCCGCGGGTTCGCCGTTCCACGCACGCGTGCCAGCGCGCCCCGCAACCCGGCCGACGGACCGCGCTGGCTGCTCAAGCCCCGCCGCTCGGGCGGAGGCCACGGCACCACGGCGTGGCGTCGGGGTCGGCCCGTGCCGCGCAGCGCCTACCTCCAGCAGCGGATCGCCGGCCCATCCGGCTCGATCCTATTCGCCGCCAACGGCGAGGACATCACGGCGCTCGGCCTCACGCGCCAGCTGGTCGGGATGCGCGCGTTCGGGTCGCATGGCTTTCGCTACTGCGGGAGCCTCCTCGTCTCGCGCGGTGCGGGCCTGTTTCCGCGTCAGCCGGAGCTGTTGCGCCGGGCCACGGCGCTCGCCGAGGTCGTGACGGCCACGTTCGGCCTGCGGGGCCTCAACGGCATCGACTTCATCGCGCGCGACGGCGTGCCGTACCTCATCGAGGTGAACCCGCGGTACTCCGCGTCAATGGAGCTGGTTGAGCGCGAGGCCGGCGTCTCGCTGTTCCGGGTTCACGAGGAGGCCTGCGCCGGGCACCTCGGCGATGCACCCGCGGCCGGCTGCGAGGTCCTGGGCAAGGCGATCGTCTTTGCGCGGCACGAGATGGTGGTCGACGACCCGGACCGGTGGGGCGTGGAGCTGGCTGATATCCCACACCCCGGCGAGCGGATCGCGGCCGGCCGCCCCATCTGCACGGTCTTCGCACGCGGCCGCGACGGCGATGCGTGCACAGCCGCGCTCGCCGCGGCGGCCGAGCGGGTGTATCGCGCGACGGCGCGGCGAGCGCGGGGGGCCGCGTGAGCCCGACGACCCGTGTGGAGTCGGTCACCTGCCTGGGCTGTGGTTGCGGCTGCGACGACCTGGCCGTCGAGATCGCCGGCGACCGCGTCGCGAGCGTGTCCCCCCCGTGTCCCCTGGGCCGAGCGTGGTTCGGGGACGGCGGGGTGCCGTGGGCGGTGCGCAGGTCCGGCGCGGATTCGACGCTCGAGGCGGCCGTCGCCGACGCGGCCGAGGTGCTGGCCACAGCGTCGGGGCGCGTGCTCCTGGTGCTGGCTCCGGATGTGAGCGCACAGGCCCAGGGTGCCGCGCTGGCGCTGGCTGATCTGCTCCAGGCGACGGTGGAAACGGCGACCTCGGATCCGGCCGCGGCCGGTCTGCTCGCGGCCCAACGCCGCGGGCGCGCCGCGGCGACACTGGGTGAGGTCCGGAACCGCGCGGACGCGGTGCTGTTCTGGGCGGTGGATCCGGGCCCTCGCTACCCACGTTTCTGGTCGCGGTACGCTCCTGATCCTGCCGGCACGCACGTGCCCGACGGCCGAGCCGGACGCACCGTCATCGCCGTGACGGTGGGCCAGGACCGCGGGCCAGCCGGCGCGGACCTTGAGCTCGCGCTGAGGCCGGACCAGGAGGTACCGGCGCTGTCGGTGATGCGCGCGGTCGCGGTGGGCAATCAACTGGGCGAGCTTCCCGCGCCCCTGCAACGGGCGGCCGAGATTGCCGGGCGACTCGTGCAGGCGCGCTACTCGGCCATTGTCCATGAGGCGGAGCCCGGTGCCGAGCCGGCGCGGGACCCGTACCGCGCCGAAGGGCTGCTGGGCCTGGCCCAGGCCCTCAACGGCCCGAGCCGTGCGGCCCTGAGCTCGCTCAGGGCAGGCGGCAACCGGTCCGGTGCGGAGGCGGCCCTCACCTGGCTCACCGGTTATCCCATGGCGGTGACGTACCGCAGCGGTGCACCGGAGTACCGCCCGGCGAGCCGAGGGGTGGCCGCCGCGGCGGGCGAAGCCGCCGCCATTCTGGTGGTCGGCGCGGCAGCCGCGCTGAGTGATGTCTTCTGGAGCGCCGCCGGCCGGAACCCTGTCGTGGTGATCGGGCCGCGCGCGAGCGAGACGGCATCCCCGGCCCGAGTGGCGGTAGACACGGGTGTGGCCGGCATTCATGAAGGCGGAACGGCGTATCGCATGGACGACGTGCCCCTGCGGCTCCGACCGCCGCTCGCGGCGGTACGCACGGCCGTGGACGTCCTGGCCTCGCTGCTGGCGGCGATCCGGGCGCGTGGCGTGGCGAGAGCGCCATGAGCGCTCCGGCTCGGCTCAGGATCGTGGGCGGGGCGGTGCACGACCCCGCCAACGGGATCGACGGCGAGTCCCGCGACATCTGCATCGAGGACGGCCGCATCGTTGCCGACGTGCCGGCAGGCGTCCCAACGCTCGACGCGCGGGGCATGGTGGTGATGCCGGGCGGCGTGGACATCCACGCGCACTTTGCCAGCTCGAGCTGCAACCACGCGCGGCGGCTCATCCCCGACGAGCATGCGGCCGACCCCGCCCCCGCGCCGAAGCTGGCCGACGGCGAGCCGCTGGCCCGCTCGGGCACGGGCGGCTCGGTGCCGAGCACGTTCACCACCGGCTACCGCTACGCGGGCCTGGGCTACACCACCGCGTTCGACGCCGCGGTCGCCCCACTCACGGCGCGCCACAGCCACGGCGAGCTGGACGACACGCCGTGCGTAGACGGCGGCATCTTCGTGCTGATGGGCAACGACGAGTACCTGCTGCGCCAGGTCGAGACCGGCGAGCGCGACCGCGCCCGCGACTACGCGGCGTGGCTGCTGCAAGCCACCGGCGGCTACGCGGTCAAGATCGTGAACCCGGGCGGCGTCGAGGCCTGGAAGACGGGCCAGCGCAACGTGAGCACGATCGACGACCAGGTAAGCGGCCGGGCCGTCACGCCGCGAGCCATCCTGGAGACGCTGACCGACGCGGCCAATGCGCTCCACCTGCCACACCCGGTCCACATCCACTGCAACAATCTCGGCGTGGCCGGCAACTCGGCCACCACCCTGGCGAGCATGGAGGCAGTCGCGGGCCGGCGGGCGCACTTCACCCACCTGCAGTTCCACTCCTACGGCGGCGGCGGCGGCCAGCCCAGGAGCTCGGCCGCGTCCACGGTGATGGACTACGTGAACGCGCACCGAGAGGTGAGCGTGGACGTGGGCCAGGTGATGTTCGGCTCGGCCATGACCATCACGGCCGACGCGCCGGTGGAGTATCTACTTCACAAGAGCAGCGGGCGGCGCTGGACCAACATCGACATCGAGCTGGAGACGGGCTGCGGCATCGTGCCCTTGACGTACAAGGACAAGGCGGCGGTGAGCGCCCTGCAGTGGGCGGTGGGTCTCGAGCTCTTCCTGCTCAGCCGGGACCCCTGGCGGGTAGTGCTCTCGACCGACCATCCGAACGGCGGGTCGTTCCTGGCCTATCCCGCCCTGATCCAGCTGCTGATGGACCGCAGCGTGCGCGACGAGCGGCTCAAGCGGGTCAATCCGAAGCTGCTGGCGGGGAGCGCCCTGGCGGATGGTCTCGCGCGCGAGTACACCCTCAACGAGATCGCGATCATCACGCGGGCCGGGCCGGCGCGCCTGCTCGGGCTCCGGACCAAGGGCCATCTCGGCGTC